>NZ_JACGWV010000001.1:3557853-3881295 GCF_014137995.1 Promicromonospora sukumoe | reverse complement strand
CCTATCACGTGGCCATCTACCTAGGAAACGGGCAGATGGTCGAGGCGGCACCACCACGCAACTCCACCAGCGTGCACGTGACGAACGTCTACGGGGGTGACTTCGGTATCCGGGTGAACATGTGACCCGGGCTAGAACCTGAGCAATGGCACGGTCCTGCCACCGCACTCGGTGGCAGGACCGTGCCATTTCCCGTGCGTGCGGCAGGAATGTCCGTGGCACGTCCAGGACAGCCCTTTTCTCTTGTTGCCCGGCGGGTGCCGGGAAAGGATAAGAAACAGAAAGCAGGAATCCCCCGCCGAATTGGAGAAAACCGTGCAGATCAATGCCGCGCAGCGTGTCGCCGCCGTCGTCCTCGCCGCCGTCCTGCTCGCCGGAGCCGGCCAGACGGCGGCCAGCGCGTCCGACCCGCAGTGGGAGACGGACCCGCAGTGGGAGACGACGCCGCCTGCCACCGCCCACCCGTGACCGATGCGGATCGTCAGCATCGTCGTCGATGCGCCGCCGACCACGACCTGGACCACGTCGGAGCAGCTCACCGAGGCGGTCCAGTCCGTGGCCGCGCCGCGGGACGAGCTGATGCACGTCTACGCGGGCGCGCTGCCCACGGGCTTCGGCGTGGTGATCTTCCTGCTGGTCCCGCTGGAGCAGGCGGCGGCCACCGGGTGCCGCCTCCTGCTCGCCGCGGCCGACTCCCTGGAGCTGCCCGGCTGGACGCTGGGCACCGTGCGGGTGTGGAGCCCCGCGGAGCTCAACTGAGGTCGGCCGGGTCCAGCCAGCCGCGCTCCAGCGCCCGGGCGCCCGCCTGGAAGCGGCTGCCGGCGTCGAGCCGCTCCATGAGGGCGCTGCTCAGACGGCGTACCGTCCGCAGGGACACACCCAGCCGGCGGCCCGCGGTCTCGTCGGTGGCCCCCTTGGCCCACAGCCGGAGCAGCTCGTGCTCCTGCACGGACAGGCCGTCGTCGTCGCGCCGTCGGTCCGCGCCCAGCGGGGTGGCCGAGCGCCAGGTCTGCGAGAACAGGGCCATGAGCGCGGCCACGACCCCGGGCGACGTCATCACCACGGCCCCGGAACCCGACTCGGTGTTGGCCAGCGGCACCATCGCGTGGTCCTGGTCGATGATCTGCAGACGCACCGGGACGGTCGCCGCCAGCCGCACCTCGGCCCCGTTGTTGCGCAGCCAGGTCGCGTGGTCCCAGGTCGCCTGGTCGTTGCGGATGCTCTCCAGGTAGACAGTGCGCATCCGCACGCCCCGGTCCAGCAGCACCTTGCTCAGCGCCCGGCTCGACTCCAGCGCGCGCGACGACGTCGCCCGGGTCGGCACGAACGTGCAGAGCTGCTGCGTGCACCGCGCCGTGAGCGTCGCCAGGCGGTCCCGCGCCTCCTCGGCGGTCTCCAGGACCTCGACATCCGGGCCCTTGCGCACGTTCTGCAGCTCGGAGACCAGCCGCGCGAGGGCCACCCGGCCCTCCTCGATCTCCTGGTTGCGCTGCGCGACCTGCGCCTGCTCCCGGGCGAGCAGGGCGGCGAGCCCGATCTCCGGGCTGACCGGACGGAACCCGGCGCCGCCCGCCCACGACGCCTCCACGAGCATCAGGCGGGACAGCTCGTCCAGCGCGTCGCGCACCTGGTCCTCGTCGACCCCGAGCGCCTCCGCGATCCGGTCGGGCCCCGCGTCGCGGTCCCGGAGCATCTGCAGGTAGACGGACTCGGCCGTGCCGGACAACCCCAGACCTTGCAGCATCCGCTGACTCCCTGATCGAAACAGACCACAGGGGCGCCGGGTAGTCGTCCCGGTCTCGGACGATCGCACAGAGCGCCGGGCGCGGCCAGGAATTACCCCGGACTTCACCCGCTCGGGGTGCTGCTGACCTGCGGGTTCTCGGTCTCCCGGCGCCTCGCTCCGCCCCTCGCTCCGCTCGCTTCGGGGTGCGCTTCTACCCAGTCATCGGGCCGCGAAAACGCTGAGTTCCGGGCCCAATGACTGGGTAGAAGCGCACCTCGGGCCCGGCCTGGCAGCATGTGCGCATGGCCCTTGACCTGAGCGTGTGGCGTGTCCGGCCCGAGCCCGGCCCGCTGGTGGCCCCGTCCGGCTCCGGCGTGCTCGACGGCGAGACCGTCGCCGTGAAGGACCTGTTCGCCGTCGCCGGCCAGCGGGTCGGCGCGGGCAACCCGGCCTGGCTCGCGGCGGCGCCCACCCAGCAGGCGCATGCCGACGCCGTCGCGCGGCTCCTCGCGGCCGGCGCCGCGGTCGCGGGCATCGCGCAGACCGAGGAGTTCGCCTACTCGCTGACCGGCGCGAACGCGCACTACGGCACGCCGCCCAACCCGCGCGCGCCCGGACGGATCAGCGGTGGCTCGACGTCGGGCCCGGCGACCGCGGTCGCGGCCGGGGAGGCGAGCGTCGCCCTGGGCACCGACACGGGCGGGTCCGTGCGCGTGCCCGCCGCCTACCAGGGGCTGTGGGGCATCCGGCCGACGCACGGCGCGGTCGCGGACGGCGGCCTGCTGCCGCTCGCGCCGTCGTTCGACACCGTCGGCTGGCTCGCCCGCGACGCCGGCGCGCTGGCCCGGGTGGGGGAGGTGCTGCTCCCGGAGGACCAGGCCGCACTGCCGGACGACGTACCGCTCGTGGTGAGCGACGACCTGCTGGGCCTGGCGGCGCCCGAGGTGCGCGACGCCGTCGGGCGGCTCGCCCGGGACGCCGGAGCCGGGGCGGCCGACTGGTCGCCCGAGCCCGCGTGGCTCGCCGCCTTCCAGACGCTCCAGGCCGCGGAGGCGTGGGCCGTCCACGGCCCGTGGCTCGCGGACCGCATGGACACCCTCGGCCCCGCGGTGCGCGGCCGGTTCGAGCGGGCGCGGTTGATCGGCGTGGTCGACGCCGCGACGGCACGGGCCGCTGTCGCGCGAGCGCGGGCCGAGATCCGCGACCGGCTGGGGGAGCGGGTGCTGGTGCTGCCGTCGACGGCGACCGTCGCGCCCCGGCCCGAGGACGCCGAGGCCGCGCGGGAGGCGACGATGCTGCTGACCTGCGTCGCGGGGATCGGCGGCCTGCCTGCGGTGTCGGTGCCGGTCACGACGGCGTCCGGACTGCCGGCGGGCGCCTGCCTGGTGGGCCCGGCCGGCTCGGACCGCGCGCTGCTGACCGTGGCGGGGCGGCTGGGGAGCTAGGTGAGGGGCCGGTGCCTCAGGTGCCTGCCCCACCCTGGTGGAAACCCCATGTCGGCCGGACCGACGACGCCGTCTGCCGGAAACCCGTCGAGCACTGTCCGCGTTCGTGCGTGCCACGACGACCCGGGCGCGATGGCGCTCATCAGGTGCCAGATCACGGCAAGTGCCGGGTAGAAGCGAGCGCGATCCCGCTCGCTGATGTGCTGGAGGTGCCTCAGGTTCTTCATCCCGCCGAGCGCACTGGTCCGCACCTTCTCGGTGAAGTGACGGTTCCACAGCCGGGCGTGATGTGCGCACGTGTTGCGGACGAAGTTGAGGACCCGCAGCCAGTTGGCGAGAACGGACCCGTCGCCGCGTCGATGTTCGTCCACCACGCCGAGCCTGGCGGCGACGGCGTCCCGGTCGACTCGCTTGAGGCCGGTGAACAAGGTCGCCATGGCACCGAAGTCGAGCAGCTCGATCGCGGTCCAGATGGGGAGGTCGCCGCTGTACTTCGTCCGGAAGTGCTGCACGAAGTCCTCGGACGAGCGGCGCTGCTGTTCGCGGAGCCGGTCCAGCCAGCGTTCGTGTCGTGATGCGGCTTCGCCCGGACGGCGCCCGGTGAACGCGCCGTCGAGGCACGCGGCCTGGTGCTGTCCGAAGGGGCTCCGTCGTCCCAGCACGTCCGCGATCTGCACCCGGACGGCAACTTCGATCCGCTCGATCGCCTCCATGACCGCCATCTTGATGCGCTGGTCGAAGGTGTAGAGATCAAGGATCTGGGTGAACGGTGTGCCGTCGGGGACGGCGCTGCTGCGGTGGACCCGCTGCGCTCGGCTTGTCTGTCGCGGGTCGATGTTCCGGTACGGGTACCAGTAGGCGCTCAGCCGGTAGTAGCCGATCGTCTCCAGCGCACGGGCCGCGTCCGACCCCACGAGGTCCGTGCCGCGCCGCGCGAGGAGCGCGGCTTGCTGCGCTGGTGTCAGGTACGGCTTGGCGTAGTTCGGCACCCCAGAGGGCTAGAGGTGTGGGATGCGCCTGTCGCGACGAAAGGAAAACCGGCCCGTGACCGTGAGGTCAGAGGGGCCGGTGCTGTGGGATAAGTCTAGGTGACGCCCGTGACCCCCGCAACGGCCTCGCGCCGTGACTGCTTCCTGACGCCGACGTGCGAACAACCCGTTCCTGGGGGAAGGTGAAAAAACGTAACACCGGACCGACAGGAGAAGCATCATGTCTCACTCCACGGCACCACAGGGCACCCGCGGGACCCATCAGCTGCTGGCTCTCGTCTTCGGCATCGTCTACCTGCTGGTCGGTATCGCCGGTTTCTTCGTGACCGGGTTCAGCGGGTTCGCGATGCACGACCACAGCCAGACGCTGCTGATCTTCGCCGTCAACCCGCTGCACAACATCGTGCACCTGGTCATCGGTGTGCTCGGCATCGCCCTGTGGGGCACGTCCGGGGGTGCGCGCACCTTCGGCTGGCTCCTGCTGGTCGGCTACGGCGTGACGTTCGTCTACGGGTTGTTCGCCGTCGGCAACCCCGGCATCAACTTCCTGAACATCAACGCGGCCGACAACTGGCTGCACGCGCTCAGTGCGCTCGTCGGTCTCGTGATCGCGGTGTGGCCGGCGCGGTCGAGCACGCCCAGCACGTACGGCACCACGGCCCCCTCCCAGGGCTGACCTGCGCGACCAGCCCGCGCGGGCTGCACCGGCGCCGACGCCGGTACGGCCCGCGCGAAGATTTACGGACCTGAAACTCGCGTGCCACTCGCAAATCGCGTTGAAACCGTAGATTTGTTCCATGGACCTCGCGACGCTCAACGCCCTGTCCCCGTCCGACGCCGCGGCGGCCGTCCGCCCGTGCGCCGACGTCGACTCCTGGGTGGACGCGGTGGTGACCGCCCGCCCCTACCCGGACCGCGACGAGCTGCTGAGGCACGCCGCCGAGGCCGCTGCCGGCTGGGCCGCCGCGGACGTCGACGCGGCGCTCGCGCACCACCCGCGCATCGGCGAGCGCGCGGCGGGCGACTCCGCCGAGGCGCGCCTGTCCCGCACCGAGCAGCCCACGGCGGCCGAGGCGACCGCCGCCCGGATCGCCGCGGGCAACGTCGCCTACGAGGCCCGGTTCGGTCGCATCTTCCTGGTCCGGGCGGCGGGCCGCACCGCGGAGGAGATCCTCGTGAACCTGACCGAGCGGCTCGGCAACGACCCCGACACCGAGGCGCTGGTGACCGCCGAGCAGCTCCGCCAGATCGCCCTGCTGCGGCTCGGGGCGCTCGTCGAGGAGACGGCCCCGGACGCAGCGGCCCCAGTGCCGGCGACCGCCCACGACCCCGCGGTGGCACCGTGAGCACCGCGTCCACCCACGTGCTGGACGCCGCCCGCGGCCTGCCCGCCGCCGGGCTGACGGTCGCGCTGGGCACCCGCCAGGCCGTGACCGACGCCGACGGCCGCATCGCCTGGGGCGAGGTCACTCCCGGCCGGCACGTCCTGACCTTCGCCGTGGGCGACTGGTTCGGGGCGCAGGACCGGGAGACGTTCTTCGGGCAGGTCGTGCTCGACGTCGTGCTCGGCCCCGACCACACGCACGTCGCCCTGCTGCTGAGCCCGTTCGCCTACACCACCTACCGGGGGAGCTGAATGTCGATCGTCCTGGGCCCCAACCAGTACGGGAAGTCCGAGGTCCGGCTGGTCCGCGTCGACCGCGACACGCCACGGCACCGCATCACCGACCTGAACATCACCTCACAGCTCCGCGGCGACTTCCGGGCCGCGCACGAGTCCGGCGACAACTCGGGCGTCATCGCCACCGACACGCAGAAGAACACGGTGCAGGCGTTCGCGCGGGACGGCGTCGGCTCGCCGGAGGCGTTCCTGCTGCGGCTGGCCCGGCACTTCCTGGCGGAGCCGCAGGTCACGGGCGGGCGCTGGCGCGCGGAGCAGTACGGCTGGGAGCGCATCGGGGCGGGCACGCCCGACGGCGCTGGCACGTCGGACGCCGGAGCGGGCCACGACCACTCCTTCGTCCGGGGCGCCGCCGAGCGCCGCACCGCCCTCGTGCACGCCGACGACGCCGGCCTGACCCTGCTCGCCGGGCTGAGCGACGTCACGGTGCTGAAGTCGACGGGCTCGGAGTTCTCCGGGTTCCCCCGCGACCGGTACACCACGCTGCCCGAGACCGACGACCGCATCCTCGCGACCGACGTCACCGCCTGGTGGCGGTACGACGCGTCGTTCACCGACGCCGCCGGGCCCGCCGACCACGACGAGCGGTTCGCCGCCGTCCGCGAGCTGTTGCTGACGACGTTCGCCGGGCTGCACTCCCTGGCGCTGCAGCAGACCGTCTTCGCGATGGGCAGCGCGGTGCTGGAGGCGTTCGACGACATCGCCGAGATCCGGCTGTCCTGCCCCAACAACCACCACTTCCTGGTGGACCTGGAGCCGTTCGGCCTGGACAACCCCGGCGAGGTGTTCTTCGCGGCGGACCGGCCCTACGGCCTGATCGAGGCGGCCGTGCAGCGGTCGGAGAACACAGCGACGGAGCACCCCGTGTGGTCCACGATCGGAGGTTTCGTATGAGCCTGGTCCTCGCGTCCGAGCGGGTGCTCGTCGAGGGCGAGCTGCGCCCCGCCGTGCTGCGCCTCGACGGCGACCGCATCGACCAGGTGTGGTGGGGCACGAGCGACCCCGCCGCCGTGCTCAAGCCCGCCGACGACGTGTTCGGCGAGGTGCTGGGCGCCGTCCCCGAGCCGCCCCCGGAGGTCGTGGATCTGGGCGACAAGGTGGTGCTGCCCGGCGTCGTCGACACGCACGTGCACGTCAACGAGCCCGGTCGCACCGCGTGGGAGGGATTCGCGTCCGCGACGCGCGCCGCCGCGCTCGGCGGCGTCACCACGATCGTCGACATGCCGCTCAACTCGCTCCCGCCCACCACGAACGTCGCCGCGCTGGAGGCCAAGCGCGCCGCCGCCGAGGCGGTCCGTGACCGCGGCGAGCTGCACTGCGACGTCGGCTTCTGGGGTGGCGCGGTGCCCGGCAACGTCGAGGACCTGGAGCCTCTCTGGGACGCCGGCGTCTTCGGCTTCAAGTGCTTCCTCGCCGACTCCGGCGTACCCGAGTTCCCGCCGCTCGGCCCCGACGAGCTCGTGGCCGCGATGGACCGGATCACGCGCTTCGGCGGGTTGCTCATCGTCCACGCCGAGGACCCGGCGGCGCTCGCGGCGGCCCCGCAGCGGAGCGGCCGCGCCTACGCGGACTTCCTGGCTTCCCGTCCGCACGACGCCGAGACGGCGGCGATCGCCGGCCTGCTCGACGCCGTCCGCGAGACCGGCACGCGCACCCACGTGCTGCACCTGTCCTCCGCGCGGGCGCTCGACCTGCTGCAGGAGGCCAAGGACGAGGGCCTGCCCGTCACCGTCGAGACCTGCCACCACTACCTGGTGCTCGACGCCGAGCACGTGCCGGACGGCGACGCGGCCTTCAAGTGCTGCCCACCCATCCGCGACCGGGGCAACCAGGACGCGCTCTGGGAGGGCCTGCGCGCGGGGATCATCGACTGCGTTGTCAGCGACCACTCGCCAGCCACCGCCGAGGAGAAGTCCGGCGGCCGTCCGCCCGGCGAGGCGGACCTGCAGTCCGCCTGGGGCGGCATATCGGGCCTCCAGGCGGGCTTCCTCGCGCTGGCCGACGCCGCCCGCGGGCGGGGCGTCCCCCTGACCGACGTCGCCCGCTGGACCTCGGCGAACACCGCCGCGCTCGTGGGTCTCGACCGGGGACCGCGCCGCAAGGGCGTGATCGCCGAGGGCGCCGCGGCCGACCTGGTCGTCTACGACCCCGAGGCGACCACGACCTTCCGCGCCGCCGAGATGGCGCACAAGAACAAGATCAGCGCGTACGACGGCCTGACGGTCCAGGGGGCCGTCGTGCCGCTGGTCGAGCTTGTCGAGACCCGGGTCTCGACAAGCTCGACCAGCGCAGGAAGCCGGGGGACGCTGCTCAGGAGGCCCGCATGACCCAGATCCACCCGCCGGCCCGGCTTCTCATGGGGCCGGGCCCCGTCGACGCCGACCCGCGCGTGCTGCGCGCCATGGCCGCACCGCTCGTCGGCCAGTTCGACCCGTTCATGACCGACACGATGACCGAGGCCATGGTGCTGTGGCGCACGGTCTGGGACACCGCCAACGAGCAGACGCTGCTCGTGGACGGCACCTCCCGTGCTGGCATCGAGGCGGCGCTCGTGTCCCTGCTGGAGCCGGGCGACCGCGTGCTCGTGCCGGTGTTCGGCCGGTTCGGGCACCTGCTGGCCGAGATCGGAGCCCGCGCCGGCGCCGAGGTGCACACCATCGAGACCGAGTGGGGCACGGTCTTCGAGCCGGGGCAGATCGAGGACGCCGTCCGCCGCGTGCGGCCGCGCCTGCTCGCCGTCGTGCACGGGGACACCTCCACCACGATGGCCCAGCCGCTCGCGGACCTCGGCCGCATCGCGCACGAGCACGACGCCCTGCTGTACGTCGACGCCACCGCCACGCTCGGCGGCAATCCGTTCCACACCGACGAGTGGGGTATCGACGCCGCGACCGCCGGGCTGCAGAAGTGCCTGGGCGGCCCGTCGGGCAGCGCCCCCGTGACGCTCTCGCCCGCCGCCGTGGCCGCGATCGAGCGGCGCCGGCACGTCGAGGCCGGGCTTCGCACCGCGGACGACGTAGCGCCCCACGGCGTACCGATCCAGTCGAACTACCTCGACCTCGCGCAGATCATGGAGTACTGGGGACCGCGCCGCCTCAACCACCACACCGAGGCCACGTCCATGCTCTACGCGGCCCGCGAGTGCGCCCGCCTGCTGGTCGCCGAGGGCATGGCGACCGCGGTGGACAGGCACGCCCGGCACGGCGCCGCCATGCTCGCCGGGGTGCTCCGGCTCGGCCTGGAGGTCTTCGGCGACGTCGCGCACAAGATGCACAACGTGGTCGCCGTGCGCATCCCCGAGGGGGTCGACGGCGACGCCGTGCGGGGCGCCCTCCTGGACGACTTCGGCATCGAGATCGGCACCTCGTTCGGCCCCCTGCACGGCGTGGTCTGGCGCATCGGCACCATGGGCTTCAATTCCCGCCGCGACGCCGTGCTGACCACCCTGGCCGCGCTGGAGCACGAGCTGCGCCGGTTCGGGTTCGCCGCCCCGGCGGGCGGCGGGGTCACGGCGGCGCTCGCGGTGTACGAGGGCGACCTCGGCGCGACGTCGGCCGTCCAGGAGACCGGCCACGGCGCCGTCGTCGGGCAGGAGGCTCGCCTGTGAGCAGGATCGGCACCACCGACTGGGTCATGGACCGGTGCGACGACCTGACGCGCCACTCCGCGCGGCCCGACGCCCTGGAGCGCGTGTACCTCTCGCCCGAGCACGCCGCCGCGAACATCGCCGTGCGGGCCTGGATGCTCGACGCCGGACTGGACACCGAGACCGACGCCGCCGGCAACCTCTGGGGCCGCCGCGCCGCCGACGGCACGCCCCAGCGCCCCGGCACCGCGGGCGAGCCCGCGCTCGTGCTCGGGTCCCACCTGGACACCGTGCCCGACGCCGGGCGGTACGACGGGATGCTCGGCGTGATCCTCGCGATCGCCGTCGCGCACCGGCTGCGCGACACCGCCCTGCCGTTCGCGTTGGAGGTCGTCGGGTTCTCCGACGAGGAGGGCACCCGGTTCGGGAAGGCGCTGCTCGGGAGCTGCGCGGCGTCGGGCCAGTGGGACGAGGCGTGGTGGGACCAGGCCGACGTCGACGGCGTGACCCTGCGCGACGCGTTCGAGAAGTTCGGCCTCGCCCCCGACCGCGTGGGCGACGCCGCCCGGAACCCCGCTGACCTGGTCGGATACCTGGAGGCGCACATCGAGCAGGGGCCCGTGCTGGAGGCCGAGGACCTGCCCCTGGCGTACGTCACGTCCATCGCGGGGGCGCGGCGGTTCGTGCTGACCGTCACCGGCGAGGCCCGGCACGCGGGCGGCACCCCCTTCGCCCGACGCCGGGACGCGCTGGTCGCCGCGGCCCACCTGGTCACCCGGATCGAGGAGCTGGCCATCGCGGCCGGCTGCCTGGCCACCGTCGGCGAGCTCCACGTGGAGCCGGGCGCCGTCAACGTGATCCCCGGACGCGCCGAGCTGACCCTCGACCTGCGCGGCCGCACCGACGCCGGCCGGGACGCGCTGTGGGAGCAGATCGCCGCCGCCGGGCGCGAGATCGCCGACGCGCGGGGCGTCGAGTTCGAGCACACCGAGACCCATGAGGCGCCGTCGACGGCCTGCTCGCCCCGGCTGAGCCAGGCCGTGGCGACGGGCATCACGCAGGCGACCGCGGCGTCGTCGGACCCGCTGGGGCTGTGGAGCCCGGCCGGCCACGACGGCATGGCGATGGCGGCCGTGACCGACGTCGGCATGCTGTTCCTGCGCTGCCGCGACGGCATCAGCCACCACCCGGACGAGCACGTGGACCCCGCGGACGTGGCCCTGGCGCTCGACGCGTACACGGCGGCGGTGCTGGCGCTGGCCGAGGAGGCGTCATGACGTCGCTCGCGGACCGCCCGCTCGAGGACCGCATCGCCGCCGGCTACCGGGAGCTGTCCCCGCAGGAGCGGCGCGCGGCCGACGCCCTGCTCGACCACCTCGGCGACCTCGGGACCTACCGCGCCACCGAGCTCGCCGCCCTGGCGGGGGTCTCGAAGGCGACCATGAGCCGGCTGTTCCGCAAGCTCGGCTACGAGGACTTCGAGGGGCTGCGCGAGGACCTGCGCACCCAGCGCGGGCGCGGCCTGCCGATCGCCGTCGACCCCGCGCCCGGGCTGCGCGAGCGGCTGGAGCAGGAGGTCAAGAACCTGGAGAAGGTCTACGCGGCGCTCGACGACGCGACGCTCGACGGAATCGCCGGAGCGCTCGCGACCGCGCGCGACGTCGTGGTCGTCGGACGGCGGGGTTCGCTCGGTCCCGCGACCCAGCTCCGGCGCAACCTCATCCAGGTGCGCGGGCGCGTGCACCTCGCGCCCGGCCCCGGCCAGTCGCTCGCCGACGACCTGGTGGGCCTCGGCCCCGACGACGTCGTCGTCGTGGTCTCGATCCGGCGGCACGCGTTCCGCGTGGGCGAGATGGTCGAGGCCCTGCTGGCCGACGGCGTCCGCGTGCTGCTGCTCGCCGACTCCAGCCTGCGGCACCTCGCCGGCACCGTGACCTGGTGGATCGAGTGCCCCATCACGACCGAGGGTGCGTTCGACTCGCTGGTCGCGCCCGTCAGCGTCGTCGCGATGCTGTCCGACCGGGTGCACGAGGCGCTCGACGGCGCCGGCGCCCGCGTGGAGGCGATCGACGCCCGGTACGAGCTGCTCCGCGAGATCGACGAGAGGTGACCTGCGGCTTCATGGACCTGGACATCGACACCGTGCGGATCGCACGGACGCGCGCCGACTGCGTGCTGCGGCCCGGCGAGGCGTTCCTGGGCGGGGGCACCTCCCTGTATTCGGAGCCAGTGCCCGCCGGGGTGACCGGCCTGGTGGACCTGACGGGGCTCGGCTGGGAGCCGTGGTCCATGGACGGGTCCGGGCTACGTGTGTCCGGCACGTGCACCCTGGCGGAGCTGGAGGCCGGGCCAGGGGCGCTCGGGGGTGCTGGGGCTGTCGGTGGTGCCGGGTCTTTCGGGGGCCCTGGGTCGCTCGCGGGCCGTGGTTCTCTCGGTGGCCCGGCCGGCGCGGCTGGTCCGTATCGCGCGCTTGGGATCGTGGGGGAGTGCGTCAGCGCGCTGTCGCTCTCGGCCAAGGTCGCGCGGGTCGCGACCGTCGGCGGAAACCTGGCGCTCGGGCTGCCCGCCGGGTCGATGATCGGCCTGTTCGCGGCACTCGACGCGCGGGCGGTGGTGTGGACGCCGAACGGCGGCTCCGCTGCTGCCGGTTCGCGCGAGGTCGCCGTGGCTGACCTAATCACTGGCGCGGGCGTGGCGGCCCTGGCACCGGGGGAGGTGCTGCGCGAGGTGCGGGTGCCGGGTCCGGTGCTCGGGCAGCGCACCGTGTTCCGGCGGGCCTCGCTCACCCCGACCGGCCGGACGGCGGCCATGGTCACGGGACGGGCGCTGCCCGGCGGTGGCGGGAGCGGCCGTAGCGGCGACGGCGGTCGTGGCGACGGGCCGGGGCGGGTGCTGCTCGTCCTGAGCGGGTCGGTGCCGAGGCCCGTGCTCGCGGAGCTCGCGCCCGGGGAGCACGACCGGCTGGACCGGCTGATCGACGCGATCGACGCGGCCTCTGCGGCTGACACGGCTGACGTGGCTGGTGCGAACGGCGTGGCCGAAACGGCTGGCGGGGCCGGCGACGTCGGCTGGTACGAGGACACGCACGGCTCCGTAGCCTGGCGCGCCGCGATGACCCGGCGTCTGGCGCACGAGGCACTGGAAGAACTGGGTGGTGCGGCATGAGCACAGCGGGTACGAGCGGGCGTGGCGCGAACGGGCTTTGCACGAGCACGGGCAGCGGCCTGCCGGGGGAGACAGTTGTACCCCGGGGTGTGTTGCTCTGCGTCGACAATGTCTACTCAGGGCAACACACCCCCGGCGGATGTACTTACCCCGAGACGTCCCGCCACGCGGCCCTGCGGCGGCACCGGCCTCCACGGTCTCGGCCGGCGAGTGCGGGGACTGCACGGAGCACGGGGAGCGGCGCATGAGGATCGACGGCGCCGACGTCACGGCCGAGCCCCGGCCGGGCCAGTGCCTGCGCACCTACCTGCGGGAACAGGGCACCACCGTCGTGAAGAAGGGCTGCGACGCGGGTGACTGCGGAGCGTGCACCGTGCTGCTCGACGGCACCCCGGTGCAGTCGTGCCTGGTGCCCGCGCACCGCGCGGTCGACGCCGAGGTGGTCACCGCCAACGGGCTCGGCCGGTTCGGCCCGGGCGGGGACCTCGACGCGGACGCCGAAGACCTGCACCCCGTGCAGCGCGCGTTCGTCGAGGCCGCCGGGTTCCAGTGCGGCTTCTGCACGGCCGGCATGGTCTGCACGGTCGCGGGCACGCCCGAACCCGGCCCCGCCGGCGAGCTGCTCAAGGGCAACCTCTGCCGCTGCACCGGCTACCGGTCGATCCGTGACGCCCTCGCCGGGCACGTGAACACCGAGGTGCCGGAGCCGGGCCAGGCGTTCGGCCGCGCCGTCGTCGCGCCGGCCGCCGCTCGTGTGGTGACCGGCCGGGAGGCCTACACCCTGGACGAGCCCGAGCCGCCCGGCCTGCTGCACGTCGCCGTGCTCGGCAGCCCCCACCCGCACGCGCGGATCACGCGCATCGACGCGACGGCGGCCCGGGACGCGCCCGGCGTGCACCTGGTGCTCACCCACTACGACGTCCCGGACACGCTCTACTCGACCGGGCGGCACCAGAACCGGCTCGACGACCCCGACGACACCCGCATCCTCGACCCCGTCCTGCGGTTCGTGGGGCAGCGCGTCGCGGTCGCCGTCGCCGAGACGCCCCGGCAGGCCCGCGCCGCCCTCGATCTGGTCGACGTCGACTACGAGGTGCTGTCCGCCGTCCACGACCCCGAGGCCGCGCGGAGCCCGGGCGCCCCGCTGCTCCACCCCGACAAGACGCCCGCCGAGCACCGCGTCGCCGAGGCGGGCCGGAACGTCGTCGTGCAGATCCACGAGGAGTACGCCGAACCCGGGCAGCCCGGCGTCGAGGCGGCGCTCGCGGCGTCGGCGGCGACCGTGACCGGCACCTGGACCACGAGCCGCGTCAACCACGTCGCGCTGGAGACGCACGGCGCCCGCGCCTGGCTGGAGCCGGGCCCCGACACCGACCGCGCCGGAGCCGAGGGCGACCCTTCGACCAGCGCCGGGACCGACGGCGCCGTCCTGCACGTGCGCACCTCCACGCAGGTCCCGTTCCTCGTGCGCGACGAGCTCGCCCGGCTCCTGGACCTGCCGCAGGCCCGCGTCCGGGTGGTCGCGGGCCGCGTCGGCGGCGGGTTCGGGGGCAAGCAGGAGCTCCTCGTCGAGGACGTCGTCGCCCTCGCGACCCTGCGCACCGGCCGGCCCGTGCAGTGGGAGCTCACGCGCGAGCAGCAGTTCACCACCGTGCCCTGCCGCCACCCGTTCCGGGTCACGGTGCGGGCCGGGGCGTCCGCGACCGGCGAGCTGACCGCGCTCGCGATCGACGTCCTCGCCGACACCGGCGCCTACGGCAACCACGCGCCCGGCGTCCTGTTCCACGGGGTGCACGAGTCCATGGCCGTGTACCGCGCGCCGAACAAGCGCGTCGACGCCGAGTCGGTCTACACGAACAACGTGCCGTCGGGAGCGTTCCGCGGGTACGGGCTGGGGCAGGTGCAGTTCGCGATCGAGGGAGCGCTGGACGAGCTCGCCGCGCGCCTCGACATCGGCCGGGTCGAGATGCGCCGACGGAACGTCATCCGCCCGGGCGACCCGTTCGTCGTCGGGCAACCCGTGGACGGGGACCTGGAGTACGGGTCGTACGGGCTGGACCAGTGCCTCGACCTCGTCGAGGACGCCCTGGCCTCCGGTCGCGGCGAGGCGGCCCCGGACGGCTGGGCCGAGGGACGCGGCGTGGCGCTCGCGATGATCGCCACGATCCCGCCGCGCGGGCACTACACGCACGCCCGGGTCACGGTCGCGGACGACGGCGACTTCGTGGTCGACGTCGGCACCGCCGAGTTCGGCAACGGCACCACGACGGTGCACGCGCAGCTCGCGGCGACCGAGCTGGGCGTGCCGGTCTCGCGGATCCGCGTGCGCCCGTCGGACACGGCGACGTCCGGCTACGACACGGGCGCCTTCGGTTCCGCAGGCTCGGTAGTAGCGGGCCTTGCGGTCCAGATGGCCGCCACCGCCCTCCGTGCCAAGCTGTTGAGTGCTGGGTATTTGCCCTCTCAGAACGATTCGACAGGACAAATACCCAGCACTCAACGAGCCGGGGTGGGGCGGGTGGTGGGGATGAGTGCGGAGGCTACGCATGATGGGTCGCCGCGGTCCGTCGCGTTCAACGTGCACGGGTTCCGGGTGGCCGTGCAGCGGGAGACCGGGGTCGTGCGCATCCTCCAGTCGGTGCAGGCGGCCGACGCCGGCGTGGTGATCAACCCCGAGCAGCTCCGCGGGCAGATCGAGGGCGGCGTGGCGCAGGCCCTCGGCTCGGCGCTGACCGAACGCATGGTGGTGCGCGACGGCGTGGTCGTGACCGACCGGCTGCGCCACTACCGGGTGCCGCAGGCCGCGGACGTGCCACCCACCGAGGTGCTGTTCGCCGACACGGTCGACCGCCTCGGCCCGCGCGGCGCGAAGTCCATGAGCGAGGCCCCGTACAACCCCGTGGCCCCGGCGCTCGCGAACGCCGTCGCCGACGCCACCGGCGTGCGCCCGCGCGACCTGCCGATGCGGCCCGACCTGCTGTGGGAGCTGCTGGCTACAGCAGCCGTACCGACCGGCCGTGGGGGTCGGTGAGCGCCACGGGCTCGCCGTCGCGGGCCAGGATGAACTGCGGGTCGGCGTCCGCGGGCAGCTTTCTGGCGACGTCGGGCAGGACGGTCCAGCCCTCGTTGCTGAGCCAGACGACGCCGCGCGTGCGGCGCAGGTGCTCCATCGTCGCCGTGAACTGCGCGAGCTCGGCGGGCGTCAGGTAGTAGAGCACCGCCGAGCTCTGTACGACGACGGTTGCCTCGGCGGGCGCGGCGGCGACCAGGTCGGCGACGCCGGTCAGCAGGTCGGCCCGCACCAGGCGCGGCGGGTCGGCCGCGACCACCCGGGCGGCGGCGCGCAGCGTCTCGACCCGGTCGGCGTGCTCGGGCCAGACGAGGGCCTCCAGCCAGGCGAGGTCGCCGGGGTCGCGGACGTCCAGCGGGTTGAGGTCGATGCCGGCGCGCCACACGATGTCGGGCAGCCGGGCGGGGACCGGGCTCGTGACGGCAGAGGGCAGCCCGGCCGGCACCGGCCCCTCGATGTCGCAGGGGAGCAGCACCTCGCTCGGGCCGTCGGCGGGGTCCAGCCGGGTGCGGACGCCGTCGGGCGAGGTGTAGAGGTACGAGTACCGGTCCGGGTAGAGGCACAGCCCGGCCGACGCGCCCACCTCGACGAGCGCGACCGGGCCGTCGATCGCCGCGAGCGTCGGCACGAGGGTGGCGCAGCGCCGGGGCTCGTTGGTCTGCGTCGCGCGGGCGCGCATCTCCCGCTCGACGTCGGGCCAGGCGGTCAGCAGCCAGGTCCGCACCGCGGCCCAGCGGCCCGACGGCGCGCCCGCCAGCCGGGCTGCCGCGAACAGCAGGTTGGGCTGTCGCTTGGGTTCGGGCAGGGTGTCGAGCAGCGCGCGGACGTCGTCGTCGGCGGCGACGCCGAGCGCCCAGTCCTCGTAGGTGGGGGAGCCGCCGTTGCGGGCCTGGCTCCCGGCGAAGTGCGCGTAGACGGCGGCGGTGTCCATCCGGCTCACGCTAGCGGGGCCGCCGGGTTCGAGATCGGTCCCTTGGGTCGAGACCGGTCCAACGACCGACCGGTCTCGATGCAAGGGACCGATCTCGAAACCCCCGCCCCCAGAGGGGCCAGTACATCCCGGGTGAAACGGACGTTTCGCTGGAGGTGACCTCCTGGGAACGCCGTTGAAACGCAGCGGTGCGAGCATCGAAGGGTGACCAGCTCTCACCAGTCCTCCGACACCACGTCCCGGACGGCCGCGAGCCCCGAGGACGCCGCCTGGCTCGCCCGCGCCGTCGAGGTCGCGTCCCGCAACGTGGCCGACGGCGGTGGCCCCTTCGGGGCCGTCGTCGTGCGCGCGGGCGCCGAGATCGCGTCCGCCGGCAACCGCGTGACCCGGGACCTCGACCCCACGGCCCACGCCGAGGTGGTCGCGATCCGGGCGGCCTGCCAGGAGCTCGGCACGTTCTCGCTGGCCGGGACCACCCTGTACGCGTCGTGCGAGCCCTGCCCGCTGTGCCTCTCGGCCGCCCTGTGGGCACGGGTGGACCGCGTGGTGTTCGCCGCCGACCGGCACGACGCCGAGCGGGCGGGCTTCGACGACCGCGAGTTCTACGAGCTGCTCGACCGGGACCGCTCGACGTGGCCGAACCCCGTCGTCGAGCACCGGATCGAGCGGGCCGGCGAGCCGTTCGAGGCCTGGCGCGTGCACACCGCGCGCGTCCCGTACTGAGGCGCGCCTGGGTCCCGGGGCACGATCACCCGCCCGCGGGGAACGTTTAACGGCTGCGTAACCGGCCGACGCGAGGCGCGAAACCGCAGGTCCCTAGCGTCCTGGGCAACGGAACGCGGGTTTCGCCGCACCCCCGAGCACACCAGGAGAACCACTCATGATGCTTACCCGTCCTGGGCGCGCGCTGCGCCTGACGGCTGTCGCGGCGGCCGCCGCGCTCGCTCTCGCGGCCTGTGCTTCCGGCGACGACGCCCCCGCGGAGGGGGAGGGCCTGGGCGACCTGACGGTCCAGCTCTCCTGGATCAAGAACGCGGAGTTCGCCGGCGAGTTCATGGCGGACAGCAAGGGCTACTACGCCGACGCCGGCTTCGGCGACGTCACGTTCAACGCGGGCCCGGGCGCCACGGAGAACCTGGTCGCCTCCGGCAAGGCCGACTTCGGCCTGACGAACGCCGTCACCGTGGGCCAGGTCGTGGCGAACGAGGACGCGCCGATCAAGATCGTCGGCACCACCTTCCAGAAGAACCCGTTCACGATCCTGTCCCTGAAGGACGGCGCGGACATCGCGACGGTCGAGGACCTCAAGGGCAAGCGGATCGGCGTGCAGGACGGCGGCAACGGCCTGCTGTTCTCCGCGCTCCTGGCGGCCAACGGCCTGAGCGAGGACGACGTCGAGATCGTGCCGGTGCAGTACGACCCGCAGCCGCTGGTCAACGGCGAGGTCGACGGGTTCCTCGCCTACGTGACCAACGAGTCGATCATCGTGTCCGCGCAGGGCGAGGAGGTCACCAACCTCCTGTTCGCCGACAACGGCCTGCCGTTCGTCGCGGAGTCCGTCATCGCCACCGACGAGACCATCGCCGAGCGCCCCGAGGTGGTCAAGGCGTTCCTGGAGGCCGAGATCAAGGGCTGGACCGACGCCTGCGCCGACCTGGAGGAGGGCGCGCGGCTCGCCGTCGAGGAGTACGGCGCCGACCAGGACCTCGACATGGACAAGGAGATCGAGCAGAACACGATCCAGTGCGAGGAGCTGATCAACACCGACGAGACGGCGGAGAACGGCATCTTCACGATCAGCGACGAGCTCCTGGCGCAGAACATGGCGACCTTCGAGGCAGCCGGGATCGACGCGGCCCAGGAGGACGTCTTCGATCTGTCGCTGCTGACCGAGCTGCTCGAGGAGCAGCCGGAGCTGGCGGGCTGACCGTGACCGACCAGTCCGTCGCCGCTGCCCCGACCGGTGCCGGTCCCGCCCAGGAGGGCGGGGCCGGCACCGGCCTGCACATCGCGAACCTGTCCAAGTCGTTCGGGTCCGGCCGCCGCACGGTGACCGCGCTCGACGACGTCACGCTGCACACCGACCAGGGCAGCTTCCTGTCCCTGCTGGGCCCGAGCGGCTGCGGCAAGTCCACGATCCTGCGCATCCTGGCCGGCCTGGAGGCGCCGACGTCGGGCACCGCCCAGGTGGACGGCAAGAGCCCCGCGCGCCTGCGGGCCGGGCACGAGCTCGGCATCGCGTTCCAGGACTCCGCGCTGCTGCCCTGGCGGTCCGTCGAGTCCAACCTGCGCCTCCCGTTCCAGGTCTCGGGGCAGCCCGTGGACCACGAGCTGGTGGCCGAGCTGATCCGGCTGGTGGGCCTGAGCGGCTTCGAGAAGGCCCGCCCGGGGCAGCTCTCGGGCGGCATGCGCCAGCGCGTGTCCATCGCGCGCGCCCTCGTGGTCCGGCCGTCGGTGCTGCTGCTCGACGAGCCGTTCGGCGCCCTC
Organism: Promicromonospora sukumoe; assembly: GCF_014137995.1. NCBI lineage: Bacteria > Bacillati > Actinomycetota > Actinomycetes > Micrococcales > Promicromonosporaceae > Promicromonospora > Promicromonospora sukumoe. Next base: position 3,862,215 of record NZ_JACGWV010000001.1, on the reverse strand, counting down.
GACGACATGACCCGCCAGCGCCTCAACCTGGAGCTGCTGCGGATCTGGACCGAGAAGCCGGCCACCACCCTGATGGTCACGCACGGCATCTCGGAGGCCATCTTCCTGTCCGACCAGGTGGCCGTCATGAGCCCCCGGCCCGGCCGGATCACGGAGGTCATCGAGGTGGACCTGCCGCGCCCCCGCCTGCCCGAGATGATGCGCACCCCCGAGTTCCACGCCCTGCACGACCGGGCCTCCGAGCTCCTGTTCACCACCGACGGCGCTGGGAGCCCGGCCGACGGCGCGGGCAGCGATGCCTGACCGCGCCCGCGCCCGCGCCTGGCTCGGCGGCGTCGCGGGCCTGGCCGGCCTGGTCGCGCTGTGGTGGCTGCTCGCGGTCACCGTCTTCGACGGCTCCTCCATGCCGACGCCGCCCGGCGTGCTGCGGCAGTACGGGGCCGACGGGTGGGCGTTCTACGCCAACAACTTCGGCGGCACGGTGGTCGAGGCGCTGATCGGGTTCGCGTGGGGCAACGGCCTGGCTCTCGTGCTCGCGGCCCTCGTGCTGCTCACGCCGCGGCTCGAACCCGTGATCTCGCAGGTGGCCGTCATCAGCTACTGCGTGCCGACCATCGCGATCCTGCCGATCCTCTACATCGTGCTCGGCCCGCCGGACCCGGGCGACCCGGCGCCCACGGCCGTGGTCCTGGCGGCCCTGTCCGTGTTCTTCACGACCGTCGTCGGGGCCGTGCTCGGCTTCCGGTCCGCGGACCGCGCGGCGCTCGACGTCGTGCGCGTCTACGGCGGCGGCCGCTGGCGGCAGCTCGTCACGGTCCAGCTCGTGTCCGCGCTGCCGGAGATCATCAGCGCGCTGAAGATCGCCGCCCCGGCCGCGTTCCTCGGCGCGATCCTGGGCGAGTACATCGGCGGCGTCGACCGCGGCGTCGGGCCCGCGCTCATCGCCGCCGGCCAGGGGCTGATGGTGGAGCGCGCCTGGGGCATCATGTTCGCCTGCGCCCTGGTGGCAGGCGCCGGGTACGCCGCGTTCGGCCTGCTGGGCCGGGTCGCGGTGCCGTGGTCGACCGGAGGAGGACGAGCATGAGCGAGGTCTCGACAGGCTCGACCCGCGGCAGGTCCTCGGACCACGACCGGTCCTCGACGCGCACGGGCGGGGGCGCCGGACGCGCGCTCGCGGCCGGCCTCGGCCGGACGCTCGGCACCGCCGCGCTCATGACGGCGATCCTCGCCGTGGTCTGGGTCGGTTCCGTGGCGCTCGTCGACAACACGTTCGTGGCGAAGGGGCCGGCCGAGGTCTACGAGTTCCTCTTCGCCTCCGACGACGCGGCCGAGACCCGCGCCCAGATCCTCGCCGGGCTCGGCGTCACGCTCGGCGACGCCGCGATCGGGTTCGTGGCCGGCATGCTCGCCGCGACGCTGGCGGCGGCCCTGATCGTGCTGTCCCGGCCCGTGGAGACGGCCGTCATGCCGGTCGCCCTGATCCTGCGCGCGGTGCCGCTCATCGCGCTCACCCCGATCATCCGGCTGCTGTTCTCCGACGAGGTCGTGCGAGTGGCCGTGGTCTCCGGCATCGTGGTGCTGTTCCCCGCGCTCGTGAACATCGTGCAGGGGCTGCGGTCGGTCTCCGGCCAGCTCGCCGACGTCGTGCACGTGTACGGCGGGGGACCCCTGGCCCTGCTGGTCAGGGTCGCCTTCCCCTCGGCGCTGCCCGCGCTGTTCGCATCGGTGCGGATCTCCGTGCCCGGCGCCATCACGGGCGCGCTGCTGGCGGAGTGGCTCATCACCGGCAAGGGGATCGGCAGCATGGTGGTCAACGCGGTGGGGCAGTCCGAGAACAATCTCGTGTGGGCCTGCGTGCTGGTGGTGACCCTCGCGTCGCTCGTGCTGTACCTTGCGGCGCAGGTCATCGAGTCGGTCGTCCTCGCCCGCTACGGACGGAGCTGAACCATGGACGGTACCCACCGCACGACGGCGGTCGGGATCGTGCTCGCGGCCGGCGCCGGCACCCGCTTCGGGATGCCCAAGGCGCTGGCGCGCGGCGACGGCGGCACGCCCTGGCTCGAGCTCGCCTGCCAGGCCCTGGTCGACGGCGGGTGCGCCGATGTCGTCGTCGTGCTGGGAGCGCGGGCCGACGAGGCCGAGGGACTGGTGCGCGGTGACGCCACCCACGTGGTCGCCGACCGGTGGGAGAGCGGCCTCGCGGCGTCGCTGCGCACGGGCCTCGCGTCGGCGCAGGAGACGGACGCCGACGCCGCCGTCGTCTCCCTCGTGGACCTGCCGGGCCTGCGGCCCGCGTCCGTGCGCCGCGTGCTGGAGCCGTTCGGCGCGCCCGACGCCGCCCGCACCGCCCTCGCCCGGGCGATGTACGGCGGCCGCCCCGGGCACCCGGTGCTGCTGGGCCGCGAGCACTGGGCGCCGCTCGCCGGGTCGGTGCGCGGGGACAGCGGCGCCGGGGAGTACCTGCGGGAGCACGGCGCCGTCGGCATCGACTGCACCGACCTGGGCGGCGGCGACGACGTCGACCGGAGGTAGGGCAGGCCCGACGACGGGCTAGGGGTCATCCCTGACCTTTCCCCGGTCCTGCCCGAATCCTGTCGCAGCGACCGGTTCGGCTACGTAGTCTCGGAATCGTGGAGGCCACAGAACTCGCTCGCCTGCAGTTCGCGCTGCTCGCCGCCGTGCACTTCCTCTTCGTGCTGCTCACGCTCGGCCTGGGTCCCGTCGTCGCCGTCTTCAACACGCGCTGGGCGCGCGCCACGGGCGACCGCGCCGTCCTGTTCGGGAACGCGACCCGGTTCTGGGGCCAGCTCTACCTGGTCAACTACGCGCTCGGCATCGCGGCCGGGATCGTGCTGGAGCTCCAGTTCGGGCTGCACTTCCCGGGCCTGCTCGACGTCGCCGGGGAGGTCTTCGGCGCGCCGCTGGCCGTGGAGACCCTCGCCGCGTTCTTCCTGGAGTCCACGCTGCTGGGCCTGTGGGTGTTCGGCTGGCACCTCTTCCCGCGCGCGCTGCACGCCGCGATCTTCTGGGCCGTGGTCGTCACCGGGTACGCCTCGGCCTTCGCCGTGATGGTGGCCAACGGGTTCCTGCGCAACCCCCTCGGGTACGCGCTGGAGGGCCCGCCCGATGAGCAGGTCGCGCGCATCACCGACGTCGGCGCCCTGGTCACCAACCCCGCCGCGCTGCTGTCCGGCCTGCACGTCGTGGGGGCGTGCCTGATGGCCGGCGGGTTCGTGCTCGTCGGCGTCTCGGCGTGGCACCTGCGGCGCGTCGGCGGGGGCCTGCGCCGGCCGACCGGCCCGGACGAGGACCTCTGGCGGCGCTCGATGCGCGCCGGCATCTGGACGGGCGGGCTGGGCGTGCTGCTCGCGCAGTCGTTCGGCTACGCGCAGTTCGGCTACCTCGCGGACGGGCTGGGCACGAACCCCGCCGTCGGCGTGCTGGCCGAGGTCATGATGCGCACCGCCGACCTGGTGTTCCTCGGCGCGCTGGTGCTGTCGCTGCTGCTCGTCGGGGGCGCCCTGTTCCGGATGCGGGGCCGCGGCGCCCTCTACGCGGTGCTCACGGCCCTGCTGCCGCTGCCGTTCGTCGTGGGGATCGCGGGCTGGCTCGTGCGGGAGCTGGGGCGGCAGCCGTGGGTGGTGCAGGGCGTGCTGCGGGTCGACCAGCTGACGTCCGGCCAGTCCGCGCGCGCCGTCCTGGTCTCCCTGGTGCTGCTCGTCGGGCTCATGGTGACGCTCGCCGTGCTGGACTGGTGGGTCCTGGCCCGGCTGGCCCGTGCCGGGACCGACCGGCTCGTGCTCGGCGCCGCGCCGGCCGACGTGCTGCGGGACGACGGCGCGGACCCCGAGGTGCTGCTCCGGTTCGGCGGGCCCGATACCGGGCCCGGTCCTGGTGGTGGCGCTGCCGGCGGTCCTGTCGGCGGCGGCCCGGAGCCGGAGGGAGCCCGATGAACGCGACGACCTGGGCCGTGCTCCTGACCGTCCTGCTGGTCGGCTGGGTGGTGCTCGACGGCGCCGTCCAGGGCGCGGGCGCCACCCTGCTGCAGGAGCAGGGCCCGGACGGCAAGGAGCGGCGGCGCCCGCCGGCCCGGCGCCGGATGGTGCTCGGCGCCGTCGGCCCGCTGCTGCTGCCCGGCGAGGTGTGGCTGGTGGCGGCGCTCGGGGTGCTGATCGGCGTCTTCCCGCACGCCGAGGCGGACCTGCTGGCCGTCGGGTACCCCGTGGCGATCGTGCTCGTGGGGTCCTGGGCGCTGCGCGACGCCGGGATCTGGCTGCGCAGCCGCCGCCCGGGCAACGTGTGGCGCGACGTGTGGGACGTGGTGCTCGTGGTGGCGAGCATCGCTCTCGCCGGGAGCTGGGGCGCGCTGCTCGGCATCGCCTGGGGGAGCGGCCTGGCCGCGCTGGCGCTCGGCGTCGCGGCCGTGGTCGTGACGCGGCTGCACGGGGACGCCGTGGTCGCGTGGCGGCTGCGCCGCACTGGCCTGCTGCCGGTGCTCGTCACGTCGGTGATGGTGGCGGCGCCCGTCGTCGGGACGGCGATCGCGGCCTGGCCGCGCCTGGTCGGCGGCGCCGTCTCCGAGGAGGCCCTGGCGACGCTCGGCGTCGTCGCGCTGGTGGTGCTCCCGCTGGTCCTGGCGGTGCAGGTCGCGGCCTGGTGGCTCGTGTCGAGGCCGCTCGGCCGTCGCGACACCCTGTTCTTCTGACTTCTTCTGACGCCAATTCCCGCGGTCGGAACTTAGATCTCGAAACGGACGTATCGCCCCGGAGGTCGACGAGATGCCGGTAAAGTCCTACTCACCATGACCATGAAGAACCGCATCGTCTGCGCGCTGCTCGGCGCCCTGGCGTTCGCCACCGCGACCCTGCTCCTGCCGTGGCTCCCGGACGCCCTCGTGGGCATCCTCGGGACCGGCGGGGTGCTGCTGTTCCTGGCCGCCCTGGTGCTGCCGACCAACACCCGGCAGCCGCCCGTGCACAGCCTCGCGATCCTCGACAAGGGGTACCTGACGCCCGCCGAGATCCACCAGATCCTCGGCATCTGGCTGCCGTCGGGCAGCTCGGCCCTCGACGCCCGCGACGCGCAGTGGACGGTGGCCCGGCACGTCGCCAAGTGGCGCGCCGATCACGTGGTCAACGTGATGGACTTCCACGGCGTGGTCGCCGAGCGCCGGGTCGACATGCTCTCGGTGGTGCAGTGGGTGGGCATCCAGCTCCTGCCCGCGTTCCTGGGCCTCATCTTCCTGATCCCCACGCTGGCGCTGAGCGGGTTCGACAAGATCAGCATCAACTTCCTGCAGACCCTCCTGCTCTTCGTGGTCTGGGGCGGCGTCGCGCTGCTGGCGCGCTGGATCCTGGAGAAGCACGTGATCCACCGGTTCGTGTGGGAGCCGGAGCTGACGCCGGACGGGACGCGTTTCGTCGAGCGGTGACGCGGAGCGCAGCGGAGGTTGGGGGCCGAGGAACGAGGCACCCGGCCGTAGCGGAGCGCAGCGTCGCCGCGACCAGAAAGCAGAGGGCGGGCCTGAGCGTCAATCAGTGTCGGTGACTGGGGGCAGAATGACTCTGTGCCCCTGTATCGAGACGACGCGATCGTGCTGCGCGCCCAGAAGCTGGGCGAGGCGGACCGCATCGTCACGTTCCTGACCCGCGAGCACGGCAAGGTGCGCGGCGTGGGCAAGGGCGTGCGGCGCACGTCGTCCAAGTTCGGGGCCCGGCTGGAGCCGTTCATGGCCGTCGACGTGCAGCTCCACACCGGTCGCAACCCGCGGCCGGGCATGGGGCTCGACACGGTGACGCAGGTGGAGACCATCGGCGCGTACGCCCGCTCGATCTGCGAGGACTACGGCCTGTACACGGCCGGCACCGTGATGCTGGAGGCCGCCGACCGGCTGGTCGCGCAGGAGCAGGAGCCCGCGGTGCAGCAGTACTGGCTGCTGGCCGGGGGCCTGCGGGCGCTGTCGGAGCGGCACCACGACGCCGGCCTGGTGCTCGACTCGTACCTGCTGCGGGCCCTCGCGGTGGCCGGCTGGGCGCCGTCGTTCGAGGACTGCGCGCGCTGCGGCGAGCCCGGCCCGCACCACGCGTTCAACGTGGCGCAGGGCGGCGCCGTCTGCCCGCGCTGCCGGCCGCCGGGCTCCACGGCCCCGGCGCCCGAGACCTTCGCCCTGCTGTCCTCGCTGCTCGCGGGCGACTGGGCGACCGCCGACGCGTCCGACGCGCGGCACCGCAAGGAGGCGAGCGGCCTCGTCGCCGCCTACGGCCAGTACTACCTGGAGAGAACGTTGCGATCGTTGAAGATGGTGGAGCGCTGATGGCCCGCAAGCCGAGCAGGGAGCTGGTCGCGCCGTTCCCGCACCCGTCCGGCGAGCAGGCCCCGCGCATCCCCAAGGAGTTCCTGCCGCGTCACGTCGCCGTCGTCATGGACGGCAACGGGCGCTGGGCCAACGCGCGCGGCCTGCCGCGCATCGAGGGGCACCGGGCGGGCGAGAACTCGCTGCTCGACGTCGTGGCCGGCGCCGTCGACGTGGGCGTCGAGTACGTCTCGGCGTACGCGTTCAGCACGGAGAACTGGAAGCGCTCGCCCGAGGAGGTGCGCTTCCTGATGAACTTCACGCACGAGGTGATGCAGCGCCAGTGCGACGTCATGGCGTCGTGGGGCGTGCGCATCCGCTGGGCCGGGCGCCGTCCGAAGCTGTGGAAGTCGGTGATCGAGGTGCTGCAGGAGGCCGAGGAGCGCACCAAGGACAACGACCTGTGCACGCTGACGATGTGCGTCAACTACGGCAGCCGGGCCGAGCTGGCCGACGCCGCGGCGGCCATCGCCCGCGACGTCGCCGCCGGCAAGCTGGACCCGAAGCGGATCAGCGAGAAGACGGTGCAGAAGTACCTGTACCTGCCCGACGTGCCCGACGTGGACCTGTTCCTGCGCTCCTCCGGTGAGCAGCGCACGTCGAACTTCATGCTGTGGCAGGCGGCATACGCCGAGATGGTGTTCCTCGACGAGCCCTGGCCCGACGTCGACCGCCGGCACCTCTGGCACGCCGTCGAGGAGTACGCGAAGCGCGACCGGCGCTACGGCGGGGCGCTGGACAAGCCCACCGCGAAGTAGGAGAACCCCCGCTGGTCGAGCTTGCCCCCTCGCTGGTCGAGCTTGCACCGGTGGTCGAGCTTGTCGAGACCTACTGGGTCTCGACAAGCTCGACCAGCGAAGGTGCGTTACTTGTTGAGCGTCTCCGACAGGGCGTCGATCAGCTTGGGCATGCCCTCCGGGTACTCGACCGAGAGCGCCGTGGGCGGCGAGACGGCCGAGACCGCGACGGTGCCGACCTGCTGCGCGACCATGCCGTTCTTGACGGCGGGCAGGGCCTGGAGCTCCTTCTTGTCGGGGAGCGCCGCGGCCTCCTCCTCGGTGTACGTGTAGGCCACGACGAGGTCGGACTCCAGCTTGTCGAGCTCCTCGTACGAGAGCGTGTAGAAGAACGAGCCGTCGTCCGGCGCGAGCTCCTCGACGGCCGGGGCGGTCTCGAAGCCGAGGCCCTCCAGGAACCCGGCGCGCGGGTCGCCCGCCCGGTAGACGTAGATCAGGCCCTCGGCGGCCGAGTCGACGATCGCGGCGACCGTCTTGCCCTCGAACTCGGGGTGCGCCTCGGCCTGCTCGGCCAGGTACGCGTTGATCTCCTCGACCTTGGCCTCGCCCGCGGCGCTGCGGCCCAGGGCGTCGTCCGTGGCGGTGATGATCTCGTCCCACGGCGTCTGCCAGGCCGTCTCCGGGTAGGCGACGGTCGGGGCGATCTCGCTGAGCAGGTCGTACTGCTCCTGCGTGATGCCCGAGTAGGTGGCGATGATGACGTCGGGCTCCGCGGCGGCGAACTCCTCGTAGGGCACGGTCGCGCCGGCCTCGGCGTCGGTCAGCACGGTGGGGTGCTCGACGCCGGCCTCGTCGTAGGCCTCCTCGACCCAGGGGAGCAGGTTGCCCTCGCCCACGGTCCAGGTCTGCTCGGCGACGGCGACCGGGAAGACGCCCGCGGCGATCGCGGCCTCGGTCGAGCCCCAGCCCCAGGTGGCGACGCGCTCGGGCGCCGCCTCGATGGTGGTCTCGCCGAGCCCGTGCTCGATGGTCAGCGGGAACTCGTCGGTCGCGCCGGAGGCACCGGCGGACGGCGTGGCGGCGTCGTTGCCGGCCGGCTCTTCGGACGCGCAGCCCGCGAGGGCGAGGGCGGACGCGGCGACGAGGCCGACGGCCGCTGCGAGGGATCGGCGAGGTCGCACGGTTTCTCCCGGGATGTTCAGTCGAACGACCGGCGGGCGCCGGTCGAGATGAGGCAACCCTAACCTCATTAGGTCACGCTGATGTTGCGAAATTGAGGAAGGTGTGGGTGAGGTAAACCACGCCCCTGTTTCGCCGGTCGAGCTTGTCGAGACCTGGTTTCGACAAGCTCAACCAGCGGACGGGATCAACCTGCGGAGGAGTGGTAGCGGCCGACCGGGACCACGAGGGGGGAGCCCGCGACCGGGTCGGGCACCACCTGGGCGCGCAGCCCGAACGCCTCGTCGACCACCTCACGGGTCAGCACCTGGGAGGGCTCGCCCTCCGCGACGATCCGGCCGCCCGACATCACGACCAGGTGGTCGGCGTACCGGGCCGCGAGGTTGAGCTCGTGCAGCACCATGGCGACCGTCGTGCCCTGGTTCCGGTTCAGTTCCGTGAGCAGGTCCAGCAGGTCGAGCTGGTGGCGCACGTCGAGGAACGTCGTGGGCTCGTCGAGCAGCACGATGTCGGTCTGCTGCGCCAGCACCATGGCGATCCACACGCGCTGCCGCTGCCCGCCCGAGAGCTCGGCGACGGGCCGGTCCGCGAGCTCCGCGACGCCGGTGGACTCCAGCGCCGTGGTGACCACGGCGTCGTCGTCGGAGGAGTGGCGGCCGAACCAGCCCTGGTGCGGGTACCGGCCCCGGCTGACGAGCTCGGCGACCCGCACGCCGTCGGGCGCGATGGAGGACTGCGGCAGCATGCCGACCTTGCGGGCCAGCTCCTTGCGCGGCATCGCCGTGATGTCGGTGCCGTCGAGCGTGATGCGGCCGCTGTCGAGCGGGTGCAGGCGGGCCAGCCCGCGCAGCAGCGTGGACTTGCCGCAGGCGTTCGGTCCGACGACGGCGGTGATCTTGCCGTCGGGCAGCGTCAGGTCGAGGCCCTCGATGACCTTCAGGCCGTCGTAGCCCAGGCTGACGCCCTCGGCGCGCAGGTTGGTCATCGGCTCCTCTTCTCGTTCGTGGCGAGCAGCCACAGCAGGTAGGGGGCGCCCACGAGCCCCGTGACGATCCCGACGGGGGCGGCGACGCCGAGCAGCCCGTGCTGCGCGATCACGTCCGCGACCAGGGTCAGGGCCGCGCCGGTCGCGGCGGACGCGACGAGGGCGGCGCCGCCGTCGTTCACCAGGCGGCGCGCGATGGCGGGCGCGACCAGGGCGACGAACGCGATGGGGCCCGCCGCGCTGGTGGCGAGCGCGATGAGCCCGACGGCCAGCAGCAGCGCGCCGATCCGGGCGGCGTCCACGTGCACGCCGAGGGCGCGCGCGTTGTCGTCGCCGAGCGCGAGCGGGCCTTGCGTGCGGGACACCAGCGCGGCCACGACGAACAGCACGAGTGTCCCGGCGGCGACGAGCGTGAGCTGCTCGCCGCGGACGTCGGACACCGAGCCGACGGTCCAGATCAGGACCGCCGCCGCCTCGTGCTCCTGGGACCGGGCCAGGGCCCAGGCGATCATCGAGGAGCACAGGTACGCGAACCCGACGCCGACCAGCACGAACCGGATCGAGTGCAGGCCCTTGCGCCAGGCCAGCAGCCAGATGGCGAGCGCGACGACGCCCGCGCCCCCGAACGCCATGCCGGACAGCGCGATGCCGCTCAGCCCCAGGACGAGCACGCCGATCACGGCCCCGAGGCTCGCGCCGGCCGAGATGCCGAGGATGTCGGGGGAGGCGAGCGGGTTGCGCAGCGTGGACTGGAAGAGGGCGCCGGCCAGGCCGAACGCGGCCCCGATCACCACGGCCGCCTCGATGCGGGGCAGGCGGAGCTTCTGGATGACGAAGACGTCGCCCTTGTCGCCGACGCCGAACACGCCGGAGATCGCCTGGCCGGGGGTGAGCCCGGCGGCGCCGATCAGCAGGGCGACGGTCCCGGCGACGAGCACCAGGAGGACCATCGCCGAGACGACGACGGTCTGCCGGCGGCGTCGGACGGCACGCAGGTCCGCGACGACGCCCACGGTGGTCGGGGTGGACATCAGGCGCCCACCACGTTCCGGCTGCGGGCGACGGCGACCAGCACCGGCGCGCCGAGGAGCGCCGCGACCACACCGGCCTCGAGCTCCGAGCGAGGCAGGACGAGCCGGCCCAGGACGTCTGCGGTGAGCAGCATGACCGGGCCGAGCAGCGCGCCGATCGCCATGACCCAGCGGTAGTCGGTACCGACGAGTCGGCGGGCGGCATGCGGCACCACGAGCCCGACGAGCGCGATCGGCCCGGCGAGCGACGTCGCCGTGCCCGCCAGCAGCACGATCGCGACGGCCGCGAGGGCGCGCGTGGTGCCGACCCGCTGGCCGAGCGCCGTGGCGACGTCGTCCCCGAGGGCCAGCATGTTGAGCCGGTGCGCGAGCAGGGCGGCGAGGACGAGGCCGACCACGATGAACGGCCACAGCGCCGTGACGGTGTCGAGGCCCCGGCCCGTCAGGGAGCCGACCGACCAGAACCGGTAGAGGTTGAACGCCTGCTGGTCGCGCAGCAGCACCAGGGTGATGAGCGGCGTGATGAGCGCGGTGACGGCGGCTCCGACCAGCGCGAGACGGACCGGCTGGCCGCGGCCGACCGAGAACACGATCGCGGCCGCGGCGGCGGCGCCGAGGAACGCGAACCAGACGTAACCGATCGGCGACGTGATGCCCAGCAGCCAGACCGCGCACACGACCGCCAGCGACGCGCCCGAGTTCAGCCCCAGCAGGCCGGGGTCGGCGATCGGGTTACGGGTGACACCCTGGATCAGGGTGCCCGCCGTGCCCAGCGCGACGCCCGCGGCCAGGCCGACGATCGTGCGCGGCAGACGCTGCTCCAGCACGACGTCGTGGTCCATGAACCCGGCGACCGGTGCGGTCAGCGCCCGCCAGACCTCGGCCGGGTTGATGTCCCGGACGCCGAGCGCGAGGCTCGCCAGGACGACGAGCAGCAGGGCGGCGAGCGCCGTGAGCAACGCCAGCGTCCGGCGTCGGGCACGGTGGGCTACGGCTTCCGCACCCTCACGGCGTCCCGCGGGTGCAGCCGCAGGTGAGGTAAGCATTGCCTAAGCATTCCACAAGGCGTGGGATGGTCGGTACGCGCCCCGGTGCGAGGCACGTACCGACCGGGTCTACCGGCTCACGGGGTCACCCAGCGGGTCAGGAGTAGGAGTCGCAGCCCCAGCCGTCGTTGTCCGCGTCGAGGCGGTGGTAGTCCTTGCCGGTGATCCGCACGGTCTTGCCGATGTCGGCGCAGTCCAGGTCCGGGTTGTCGGCCGTGACGGGGCACTGCCACCGTCCGGCGGTGTAGACGCAGACGGAGTCGCGGGCCGTGTCGGCGCGCAGGGAGCCCTTCTTGCCGCCGAACTTCACGGTCCACGAGCCGGACTTCGACGCGGTGGTCTTGAACGTGTAGGCCCCGGTCCGGGTGGTCTTGATCGTCGCGACCTTGCGCGACCCGGCCGACCCCGCCGGGTCGAAGTGGACCGTGAGCACCCGCCCGGACAGCGCGCGCCACCGTCCGTCCGTCTTGTACGTGAGCTTGCCCTTCAGGACGATCGACTTGCTCTTCGCGACAGTGTCGGACGCCGCGCGAGCCGTGATGCTCGTGCTGCGGGCGGTGCCGGCCTGCGCGGGGACCGACGCCGTGAGTACGAGCGCGAGCACGCTCACCAGGGCGACGATGGTTCGACGGAACATACGGGACCAGTCTCTTCCTCGAGTCGGAGTGCCTTCGAACGCGGCACGCTACGAGTCCCAGACCTGCTCAGGGCCACAATCTGACACGGTTCCGACCGACCTCACCCGGGTGAAGACCGCGGCTCTCTCGATGGTCCCGGGGAAGGTCTACGTCCTGGAGGTGTGTTGCTCTGCGTCGACAATGTCTACGCGGAGCAACACACCTCAAATTCGCACAGTCACCCCCGGACGGTTGTCCACAGGCCGGGCCGATCTTCCCTGCGCCGGGGCGTCGTGCCGGGCACGATGAGGGAATGGAGATCGACGAGGCGCGGGGCGGCGTGGCACAGCTCGTGAAGGAGGCCCGGCATGGCGCGAAACAGACCCAGGCGAAGCTGGCGGAGCGCGCGGGCGTCTCGCGGGCGACCGTGGCGGCGATCGAGACAGGCGCGCGCTCGCCGTCGTGGGAGATGTTGACGGGGCTCCTGGCCGCCGCAGGCCAGCAGATGAGGATCGAGCTCGAACCGCTGGACGATGATGTCCGCCGCGCGCTCTCCGCCCAGGTCGGCGACACGCAGGTCGCCGATGACCTGAGCATGACGGTGTCGCTCATGGAGGGGCTGACCGGCCTGGACTACCGGTTCGAAGGGCTTGCCGCCGCGGCCGTGGTCGGGGCGCCGCTGCCCTTGACGGAGCCCATCGGCCTGGCGCTGCCGGACGGCCCCGAGGCGGTGGAGTGGCTTGCCGCCCTGCTTCGCACGGGGGCGGCCGCGGTGACCCCGGTGGGGCACCCGTACCCGCTGGGTGGTGTCCGGACCGCCGAGGGTGTCGCCCGGCTCGTGGACCTCGGCGAGGACGGGCGGTTCCTGCTGGAGTTCTGGCTCCGTACGTTCGTCGTGCGGTTCGTCCCGGCGGCGGAAGCGGAACGCGCGGTCACCGTCGTCGGCGAGCACGCGCCGCTCAGGGTCCAACCGCTGCACGAGATCGAGAGCACGGACCGTAACGCGGCGCGCGTCCTGCGCCTGCTGCGGGAGCAGACCCAGGACGCGCGCGACTAGCTGCTGATCGAGCCCCGAGACCTCAGGCGCCGACGAGGTGGCCGGCCAGGTAGCCGACGACCTTGTCCAGGGCGACGCGCTCCTGCTGCATGGTGTCGCGGTGCCGGATGGTGACGGCCTGGTCGTCGAGGGTCTCGAAGTCGACGGTGATGCAGAACGGCGTGCCGATCTCGTCCTGGCGGCGGTAGCGCTTGCCGATGGCCTGCGTCACGTCGTAGTCGATGTTCCAGTACTTGCGCAGCTCGGCGGACAGCTTCTCCGACGTCGGGAGCAGGTCCGCCGTCTTGGACAGCGGCAGCACCGCGGCCTTGACGGGGGCCAGGCGGGGGTCCAGGCGCAGCACGGTGCGCTTGTCGACGCCGCCCTTGGTGTTCGGGGCCTCGTCCTCGGCGTACGCCTCGACCAGGAACGCCATGAGCGACCGGGTCAGGCCCGCGGCGGGCTCGATGACGTACGGGTAGTACTTCTCGTTCGTCACCGGGTCGCGGTACGCCAGGTCCTTGCCGGAGCTCTCCGTGTGGGTCTTCAGGTCGAAGTCCGTCCGGTTGGCGATGCCCTCGAGCTCACCCCACTCGCTGCCCTGGAAGCCGAAGCGGTACTCGATGTCGACGGTGCGGGTCGAGTAGTGCGACAGCTTCTCCTTCGGGTGCTCGAAGAGGCGCAGGTTGTCGGCCGAGATGCCGAGGTCCGTGTACCAGTTGGTGCGGTAGTCGATCCAGTACTGGTGCCATTCCTCGTCCTCGCCGGGCTTGACGAAGAACTCCATCTCCATCTGCTCGAACTCGCGCGTCCGGAAGATGAAGTTGCCCGGCGTGATCTCGTTGCGGAACGACTTGCCGATCTGGCCGATGCCGAACGGCGGCTTCTTGCGGGCCGCGGCGGCGACGTTCGCGAAGTTCACGAAGATGCCCTGCGCGGTCTCGGGGCGCAGGTAGTGCAGGCCGGACTCGTCCTCGACCGGGCCGAGGTACGTCTTCAGCATCATGTTGAAGTCGCGGGGCTCGGTCCACTGGCCGCGGGTGCCGCAGTTCACGCACACCAGGTCGGTCAGGGGCACGGAGTCCGGGTCGTCGATGCCCTTCTTCTCCGCGTGCGCCTCCTGCATCTGGTCCACGCGGAACCGCTTGTGGCACGAGAGGCACTCGGTGAGCGGGTCGGTGAACACGCCGACGTGGCCGGAGGCGACCCAGACCTGGCGGGGCAGGATGACGGAGGAGTCGAGGCCGACGATGTCGTCCCGGCTCGTGACCATCGCACGCCACCACTGCTTCTTGATGTTCTCCTTGAGCTCCACACCGAGCGGTCCGTAGTCCCACGCAGAGCGCGTACCGCCGTAGATCTCGCCCGACGGGAAGACGAAACCTCGTCGCTTCGCGAGCGAGACGACGGCGTCGAGCTTGGCGGTCTGCGCAGAGCGCACTGACTTGTCGGACACGAGGGATCTCTCCAGGGGAACAGGTGGAAGTAACGTCCGCCCAGCCTACCGTCCGGCTCCGCTGGTTGAGCCTGTCGAAACCAGGTCTCGACAAGCTCGACCAGCGAGGATCGATACGCGTGACCGACCTCTCGGTCCCGATCTTTGACAACCGTTCTCAACAAGCGTGAGAATCGTTCTCATGACCTCGACCCGCGCCACCGGCGCCGCCCTGACCAGCCTCGTCCTCGCCGGTGCGGCGACCCTCGCGGGTTGCTCCGCCCCGGGGGCGGGCGGCGCGGGTGGTGAGTCCGACGGCGTCGTCGTGCTCGCGTCGTTCTACCCGCTCCAGTACGTGGCGCAGCAGATCGGCGGCGACCTGGTCACCGTCGACAACCTGACCCCGCCCGCCGCCGAGCCGCACGACCTGGAGCTGTCCCCGGCCCAGGTCCGCGAGATCGGCACCGCCGACCTGGTGGTCTACCTGTCCGGCTTCCAGGCCGCCGTCGACGAGGGTGTCGAGTCCCGCGCCCCTGAGCACGTGGTCGACGCCGCGGACGCCGCCGGGCTGGTCGAGCACGCGGGCACCGAGGAGGAGGGGCACGAGGGCGAGACCGAGGAGGAGCACGCCGAGCACGCCGAGGAGGGCGACGGCCACGACCACGGCGCGACCGACCCGCACTTCTGGCTGGACCCGAGCCGGCTCGCCGCCGTCGGGCAGGCCGTCGCCGACGAGCTCGCGGCCGTCGACCCGGAGCACGCCGACGAGTACGCGGCCGGCGCGCTGCGCCTCGGCGAGCAGCTCGACGCGCTGGACCAGGAGATGGCCGACGGCCTCGCGGCCTGCCAGGGCGCGACCCTGGTGACGAGCCACGCCGCGTTCGGCTACCTCGCCGACCGCTACGCCCTGGAGCAGGTGGGCATCTCCGAGCTCGACCCCGAGGCGGAGCCGTCCCCGGCGCGCCTGCGCGAGATCGGCGACGTGGTCCGCGCCAACGGCGTCACCACGCTGTACTCGGAGACCCTGGTAAGCCCCAAGGTGACCGAGACGCTGGCCTCCGACCTGGGCGTCGACACCGCCGTCCTGGACCCGCTGGAGGGCCTGTCCGAGGACGCCTCGGCCGCGGGCGACGACTACGTCTCCGTGATGCGGGCCAACCTCGCCGCGCTCGAGGAGGGACTGGTCTGCGCATGACGGACGTGGGGCAGGCGAAGGCCGTTCAGGTGGAGACTAGGCAGGTGAGCGAGACGAGCGAACCCGTCATCGAGGCGCGCGGCCTGCACTTCCGTGCGGGCGCCAGCCACATCCTGCGCGGCATCGACCTGACGGTCGAGCACGGCGAGGTCGTCGCGCTGCTCGGCGCGAACGGCTCCGGCAAGTCCACGCTGGTCAAGTCCCTGGTCGGCATCAACGTGCTGTCCGAGGGCACCGTGCGGCTGCTCGGCCGGCCCCTCGGGCCTGGCCGGCGCGGCGCGACGGTCGACTGGGGCCGCATCGGCTACGTGCCGCAGCGCGCCGGCGCGGCCGGCGGCATCCCGTCGACCGCGCAGGAGGTCGTCGCGTCAGGCCTGCTGCACGGTCGCCGCCTGCGGCTGCCGCGCGGCTGGCGCGACCGGGTCGGCGCCGCCCTGGAACAGGTGGGCCTCGCCGACCGCGTGCACGACCCCGTGCACCTCCTCTCGGGCGGCCAGCAGCAGCGCATCCTCATCGCGCGCGCCCTGGTCCGCGAGCCCGACCTGCTCGTCCTGGACGAGCCCGTCGCCGGCGTCGACATGGCCAGCCAGGAGGCGTTCGCCGCCACCATGGCGCGGCTGGTCGACGGCGGCCTGACGGTGCTCGTCGTCCTGCACGAGCTCGGCGAGCTCGAACCGCTCGTCACGCGCGCCGTCGTGCTGCGGCACGGCAAGGTGGTGCACGACGGCGCCCCGCCGCCCGCCCGGCACGACCACGACCGCGCGGGACACCGGCACCAGCACCCGCACGCCGACGACAACGCCCTCGACTCCGCCGAGTCGCGGGCCCTGGACCTGGAGGTGCGCCCGTGATCATGCTCATGCTGACCGACCCGTTCATGCAGCGGGCGCTCATCGCCGCGCTGCTGGTCGGCGTCACGGCTCCCGTCGTCGGCACCTACCTGGTGCAGCGCAAGCTCTCCCTGCTGGGCGACGGCATCGGGCACGTCGCCCTGACCGGCGTCGCGCTGGGCTGGCTCGTCGGCGCGGGCATGGGCCTGACGCCGAACGACGCGCTGGCCGTCCCGGGCGCCGTGGTCGCCGCGGTGGTCGGCTCCGTGCTCATCGAGGTGGTCCGCCGCCGCGGCCGCACCTCGGGCGACCTGGCGCTCGCCATCATGTTCTACGGCGGCATCGCGGGCGGTGTGCTGCTCATCGGCATCGCCGGCGGGTCCTCCGGGAACCTCATGCAGTACCTGTTCGGCTCCATCTCCACGGTGTCCGACGCCGACCTCTGGCTCACCGTCGTGCTCTCGGCCGTGGTTCTCGCGGTCGGCGTGGGCCTGCGGCACGCGCTGTTCTCCGTGAGCCACGACGAGGAGTTCGCGACCGCCTCCGGCCTGCCGGTCTGGGCGCTGAACATCATCGTCGCCGTCGTCTCCGCCCTGACCGTGACGGTCGCCATGCGGGTCGTCGGCCTGCTGCTGGTCAGCGCGCTGATGATCGTGCCCGTCGCCATCGCGCAGCAGGTCACGCACGCCTTCGGCCGCACGATGCTGACCGCGTGCGTCGTCGGCGTGGTGGTCTGCCTGACGGGCCTGAGCATCACCTACTGGTACAACGTCTCGCCCGGCGCCACTATCGTGGTGCTCGCCATCGGGGTGTACGCGGTGGTCTCCCTGCTGGCGCCGCTCCTCAGCCGACGGCGCCCCGCGCACGACCCACATCCCGACCTGCCCGACGACGTCGACCTGCCTGCGGCCGCCACCGAACGCGCGGCCGCCGCCGCGAAGGAGTGCCGCTGATGACCGCACGCATGACCCGCCAGCGCACCGCTGTCGTCGAGGCGCTCGACGAGCTCGCGGACTTCCGCTCGGCCCAGCAGCTCCACGAGGCGCTGCGGGCCCGCGGCGAGTCCGTGGGCCTCGCGACCGTCTACCGGGCGCTCCAGGCGCTTGCCGAGGCCAGCGAGGTGGACGTGCTGCGCGCGGAGGACGGCGAGAGCCTGTACCGCCGCTGCGCCCGGCGCGAACACCACCACCACCTGGTGTGCCGCATGTGCGGCCGCACCGTCGAGATCGACGGCCCCACGGTCGAGGCCTGGGCCTCGAAGGTCGCCGCGGCCCAGGGCTTCGACGACATCGAGCACACCATCGAGCTGTGGGGCACCTGCGCGGACTGCCGCGCCGCAGCGAAGTAGAACTTCGCCGCAGTTCTATCTCGCCACAGTTCTACTTCGGCGAGATGAGTGCGTGGGTGGGGTTTTCGCCGTAGGCGCGGGCCTTGTGCAGGAAGACTTCCGGCGGGGGTCCGCATTCGCAGGAGCCCGTGGCAGGATGCGTGCATGACCTCAGCACGCCGCCCCGCGGACCGTCGGGGACGGCTGCCCGCGCGCGCCGACGTCGTCGTGGTGGGCGGGGGTGCGCTCGGTGCGTCGGTCGCGTTCCACCTCGCCGAGGACGGCGTCGACGTGCTGCTCCTGGAGGCCGACGAGCTGGCCTCGGGCAGCTCGGGCAAGCCCATCGGGGGAGTGCGGGCACAGTTCTCCGACCCCGCGAACGTCGACCTCGGCGACCGCAGCCTCGACCTGTACGAGGACTTCGCGAACCGCCCGGGCGCGGACATCGGCCTGCAGCAGCCGGGTTACCTCTTCCTCCTGCCGGACGCCGACGACGTCGCGCTGTTCGAGGAGTCCGTCGCGATGCAGAACGAGCGCGGTGTCGCCAGCCGCATGCTCGGCCACGACGAGGTGCGCCGCCTGAACCCGTACGTCGACGCCGGCCGTTACGCCGGGGCCGCCTACGCCGCGCGCGACGGGTTCGCCTACCCGGGGGCCGTCGTGGAGGGCTACGCGGCCGGTGCCGAGCGGCACGGCGCCACCGTCCGCACCCACGTGACCGTGCAGGACGTCGAGACCCGGGGCGACGACGTCGTCGCCGTCTGGACCAGCCAGGGCCGGGTACGGACCGGCGCCGTCGTGCTGTGCACCGGGGCCTGGACCCGGGACCTGGCCACGAAGGCGGGCCTCGACCTGCCCGTGGACCCCTACCGGCGGCAGATCGGGTTCACGCCGCGGCTGGACCCCGCTCCGCAGCGTGTCCCGTTCACGATCGACTACGGCACCACGTTCTACTTCCACAACGCGGAGCCCGGCGGCCTGCTGCTCGGCATCGCGGACCCGGAGACGCCCGTCGCGTTCGAGCGCACCTACGACCCGGCCTGGCTGCCGCTGCTGCGCGGCGCGATCGGCGGCTGCGCGCCCGGGCTGACCGACGTGCCCGTCGCCCGCGGCTGGGCGGGCCTCTACGAGATGACGCCCGACCACAACGCCCTGATCGGCGAGGCCACCGGCGTGCCCGGCCGCGTGCTGTACGCCACCGGCTTCTCGGGCCACGGGTTCCTCCAGGCCCCCGCCGTCGGCGAGGTGGTGCGCAACCTGTACGCCGGCCGCACCCCGGCGATCGACGTGTCCGGCTTCAGCGCGGACCGGTTCGCGGCGGACAGCAAACCCACCACACGCCCGGGGCGACGAGGCCCCGAGGCGAACATCATCTGAAGGCAAGGAGAGAGACCGATGTCGGCACCGACGTTCCTCGAGCCCTGGCAGCTGAGGGCCGCGTTCGCGCGCAGCCTCTCGGACATGTACGGCAAGGAGGTACCCGCCTACACCACGCTGCTCGACGTGTCGCACGAGGTCAACGCCGACTTCGTGGCCCAGCACGGGGCCGACGCCGAACGGCTGGGCTCCGTCTCGCGTGTCACCGCGGAGCGGCACGGCGCCATCCGGGTCGGCACGCCCACCGAGATGGCGCAGGTCGCCCGGGTCTTCGGCGCGATGGGCATGCGGCCGGTCGGGTTCTACGACCTGCGGGACGCCTCCTCCAGCTCCGTGCCCGTGATCTCGACGGCGTTCCGTCCCGTCGAGCGCGAGGAGCTGGCCCGCAACCCCTTCCGGGTCTTCACCTCCATGCTCGTCACCGCCGACCGCCGGTTCTTCACGGCCGACCTGGAGCAGCGCCTGGAGACCTTCCTCGGCGCCCGCACGCTGTTCGGCCCGGAGCTGCTCGCGCTCGCCGACCGCGCCGAGGCCGAGGGCGGTCTCCCCGAGGAACAGGCGACCGAGTTCCTGCGGCTCGCGACCGAGGCGTTCGAGCTGTCCCGCGAGCCCGTGGACCAGGCCTGGTACCGCGAGCTGGAGGCGGTCAGCGCCGTCGCCGCGGACATCGGCGGCATCGCCTCCACGCACATCAACCACCTCACGCCGCGCGTGCTGGACATCGACGACCTGTACGCGCGCATGGAGGCCCGCGGCATCACGATGATCGACGCGATCCAGGGCCCGCCCCGCTGGGAGGGCCCGGACGTGCTGCTGCGCCAGACGTCGTTCCGCGCGCTCGCCGAGCCCCGCACCTTCCGCACCGCCGACGGCGAGATCGTCAGCGACGCCCTGCGCGTCCGCTTCGGCGAGGTCGAGGCCCGCGGCATCGCGCTGACCCGCGCCGGCCGAGCCGCCTACGACGCCGCCGTCGTCGAGATCGACGAGGCCGCCGCGGCCGCCCGCGCCGGCGACCCCGGCTTCACCGAGGCGCACCGCCAGCACATCGCGCGCGCCGTCTGGCAGAAGACCTTCCCGACGACCGAGGCGGCGCTCGCCGACCAGGAGCTCGGCTGGTTCACCTACGAGGTGGTCTCGACGGGCTCGACCCCCGAGGTGCGGCGCGAGCCCGTGGTCTACGAGGACTTCCTGCCGCGCTCGGCGGCCGGGATCTTCCAGTCCAACCTCACGTCCGACGGCGCCAAGGACGCCAGCCAGGAGGGCACCGACCGGGACGCCGACTGGATGGCGGGCGCCCTCGGCCGCGACCTGAACGACCCCTTCGACCTGTACGCCGACCAGGTGGACAGGTCGCTCGCCGCCGCCGCCGAGACCCTCGGCGTCGACCCGGCCACCCTCACCACCACCCACCGCACAACGGGAGCACCGCGATGACCAGCACCACCACCGACAGCCCGCTGACGACCGAGCTGCGCGACACCGCGCTGGCCGCCCTGGAGCGGCTGGGTGTCGAGCGGTCGCTGGTCGAGCTTGTCGAGACCACCGACCAGGCCTCGACAAGCTCGACCAGCGATCGCCTGCCCGTCGTGTCGCCCCTGTCCGGGCAGCCGCTGCTGGAGCTGCGCCGCGACGGCGCGGCTGAGGCCGCCACCGCCGTCGGCGAGGCCGCCGACGCGTTCACCACCTGGCGCTCCGTGCCCGCCCCGGTGCGCGGGCAGGTCGTCAAGCGCCTGGGCGAGCTGCTCACCGAGCACAAGGCCGACCTCGCGGAGCTCGTCACCATCGAGGCGGGCAAGATCACCAGCGAGGCCCTGGGCGAGGTCCAGGAGATGATCGACATCTGCGACTTCGCCGTCGGGCTGTCGCGGCAGGTGGGCGGGCGCACCATGCCGTCCGAGCGCCCGGGGCACCGCCTCATGGAGACGTGGCACCCGATGGGCGTCGTCGGCGTGATCAGCGCGTTCAACTTCCCGGTGGCCGTCTGGTCCTGGAACACGGCCGTCGCGCTGGTCTGCGGCGACACGGTGGTGTGGAAGCCGAGCGAGAAGACCCTGCTGTCCGCCGTCGGCGCCGCCGCGCTGCTCGACCGGGCGCTGGCCGAGGCCGGCTTCCCGGCCGGCGTCTCGCAGCTCCTGCTCGGCGACCGCGAGGCGGGGGAGGCCCTCGTGGCGGACCCGCGCGTCGCCCTCGTCTCGGCGACCGGCTCGGAGCGGATGGGCCAGCAGGTCGCGCCCGTCGTCGCGGCGCGCGGCGGCCGGTACCTCCTGGAGCTCGGCGGCAACAACGCTGCGATCGTCGCGCCGTCGGCCGACCTCGACCTCGCGGTGCGCGGCGCCGTGTTCTCGGCGGCCGGCACGGCCGGGCAGCGCTGCACCTCGCTGCGCCGCCTGATCGTGCACGAGTCGATCGTGGACGACGTCGTGGGGCGGCTCGCCAAGGTCTACACCTCGCTGCCCGTGGGTGACCCGCGCACCGACGGCACGCTGGTGGGCCCCCTGGTCGACGCCGCCGCGCGCGACCGCATGCTGGCCGCGATCGACGAGGCCGTCACCGCGGGCGGCGAGCTCGTCGTGGGCGGCACGGCCGTGGCGGTGCCCGGCGCCGACGACGCCGCGTACGTGCACCCCGCGATCGTGCGCATGCCGGAGCAGGCCGACGTCGTCAAGCGGGAGACGTTCGCGCCGATCCTGTACGTGCTGACGTACTCGGAGCTGTCCGAGGCGATCGCCGTGCACAACGACGTGCCGCAGGGCCTGTCGTCGTCGATCTTCACGCTCGACGTGCGCGAGGCCGAGACGTTCCTGTCCGAGGTCGGCTCGGACTGCGGCATCGTGAACGTCAACATCGGCACCTCCGGCGCGGAGATCGGCGGCGCGTTCGGCGGCGAGAAGTCGACCGGCGGCGGCCGCGAGTCCGGGTCGGACGCCTGGAAGCAGTACATGCGCCGGGCGACCAACACCGTGAACTACTCCACGGAGCTGCCGCTGGCGCAGGGCGTCAACTTCGGCTGACCGGAGACCTTCGGCCGACCGGAGAGCTCCGGCCGACCGGAGGACGACCGCGGCCCGGCACCACCGAGGGGTGGTGCCGGGCCGCGTTCTGCTCAGCGGGTGCTCAGGAGGCGGCCTGCACCGCCATGAGGGAGCCCGTCTCGGTGGTCGGGTCGGTGCTCGGGGCGTACTTCGTCACCGAGGCGATGGAGACGCCGAGGCGTGCCGCGACCTCCTCGATGCTGAGGTTCTGCGCCCAGCGCAGCACGCGGATCTCGCTGATCTGCGCCGTGGTGAGCGGCGCGGCGGGCTCGTCGACGGCGGGCGTCTCCCAGTCCTTGGCGGCGGGCTGCTCGGCCGGTGCGGACGCCCGCGCCGGCTCGGGCCGCGCGGACGCGTACTTGGCCTCCAGGCGGACCCGCTCGGCGACGAGGCGCTCGGCCGCGGCCTCCGTGGTCTCGCGGGCGACGGGCTCGGCGGCGGCCGGCGCGGGGGTGACCGGCTCGGCGCGCGCGGGCTCGGGGGCGACCGGCTCGTACACCGGCTCGTCGACCTGCTCGGCGGCGGCCGGGGCCACGTTCGAGGTGATCTGCCTCGGGGCGTCGTCCGCGGCGTCGAGCAGCAGGGCCTCGGGCAGCACCGGCTCCGGCAGGAGCGCCTGCTGCGGTGCCTGCTGCCGTGCCTGCTCCTGCTGCTGCGCGTGCCGCGAGGGCATCCACTCGCCGGCCAGCGCCGCGGCCTCCTGGACCACGTCGCGGATCGTGCGCTCCGACTCCAGGTGCGGGCGCGTCACCTCGGCGGTGACGCCCGCGGGCACGTGGCGGTGGACCCGTCCCACCGCGGCGTTCACGTCGGCGATGCGGGCCGAGCGCTCGTCGTCGGGGGCGATCTGCGCCAGGCGCACGGCGTCGAGCATGTCGAGCACGGCCGTCTGGCGGTCGTTGGCGATCTCGGCCTGCCGGTCGAGGTTGCGCGCGCTGGAGGCCGACTGGAAGAACAGGTGCACCGCGACCGCGGCGAGGACGGGGGCGACGGCGCGCGAGACGGCGAAGATGCCCTCGCCGAGGATCCAGCCGTGCCAGGCGGCGAGCGCGCCGGAGAGGATGCCGACGACGATCGCGCCGCCGAGCCAGCGCCCGTGGCCGGAGACCGGCATGCCCATCTCGAGCGCGCGGTCGGCGCGGCGGCGGCCCTCCCAGGCGAGGCCGATCACCAGCGCCTCGTAGGCGACGCCGAGCGCGTAGCCGAGCTCGGGCCCCTCGTAGTCGGCGATGGTGTGCGACATGCCGATGTAGGCCCAGGCCGAGAGCCCGAAGGCGCCCAGGGCGAATCCCGGGTTCCTACGGGTGTCGGCGATGACCGCAGGAACGCGACGGGGGCGTTTCTCCGATGCCATGGTGGGTGTATCCCTTTCCGTCAGAACAAGTGGGTGGGGCTGAGGCGGCCGGGGCTCGTGGTCGGATCCCGTGCCGTCGTCACCGTGCAGTGCCGATCTTCGTCTACTTTGCGGTCTATGCGCTCTTCACGCCGAAGATCGACCTCAATCTTTTATCGAACGGCCGGCCCAGCGGCAGGATGAAACGGTAGATCTCGGTCTCGAAGTTATCCACAATGGCTGTGGATGACGGAGCACGATTGTCTTTCGTGCCGAATGCTATCCCTATGAGATCAACCTTCCGTTCCACCGGCCCCGGCCCCGCCGTCGGCCCGCTCGACCGGCTGACGCTGGTCGAGCGCCTCGCCCTCGCGACCCGTCTGGTGCACCGCCTCGTGGGGCACGTGCTGCGGGCGGAGAACGCCGACGCCGTCGAGCGGCAGGTCGCGTACGTCCGGTCGGACGTGCTGCTGTCCGGAGCGTTCCTGCCGATGGACGACGTCGACCCCGAGCAGTACGACGAGGTGACCCGGGACTGCGCGACCGACATGCTGGTGCACGCGGGGCCGCGCGAGACGGGTGGGTCGCTGGTCCGCCGGCTTCTCGGGGAGGCGCCGGCGGGCGAGGACGACGGTACCGAACCCGCCGGCCTCCTGCTCGACGACGCCGAGCGCGCTGTCCTTCAGGGCTGGCGCGGCGGCGGGGTGCTCGGCTACTTCATCGTCACCGACCTGGTCGACGAGCACGCCGTGCTGCACAACCTGGAGGACGACCTGGACTACCGGGTCTTCACGGGGCGGTCCGACATCCGCGCGGTCGCGCTCGTCCCGGGGCTGCCCCTGTCCGGCCGGGTGCTGCCCGTCGGGGAGGCCTGGATCTTCGCGGCCACCCCGGCGGTCTTCACGCCGGACATGATCGGGGGCATCGTGCACGGCGTCGTCGGCCTGCTGGCGTCCACGCCGTGCCCGGCCTACCGCAACCCGCGCACGCTCGCCCGCGCCCGCGAGCTCGTCGCCGACCACCACCGGGCCTTCCGCGACCTGTTCGGGGACGTCGTGGTGGAGGGCACGGCGTCGCACGTCATGGACTGCTGCCTACGGTTCAAGGACCGGATCGGGGCCCCGGCGGAGGAGTTCGCGCTGCTGGGCGCGCTCCGCGACGAGCGCTGGTTGCCCGACGACGCCGCCGACCCCGACGACGCGCCGTTCGCCCTGCTGCACCACCCGGTCAAGGGTCTGCGGCTGCTCGACTGGTACGCGCAGCTCCGGGACGTGCACACGGCCCCGCTCCAGGACTGGAAGCCGCGGCGGCTCGCGCAGGTGCTGGCCGACCCGGACGCGCCGTCGTGGGTGCTGGCCCTGCTCGCCGAGCGCCACCCGGACCACCTGGACGCGCTGTACGCGGCGGCGTCGGGCCGGCCCGGGTTCTCCTGGGCGCGCGACGGCGCGGACCTGCTGCGGGACCGCGAGCCGGCGTCGGGCCGGGACGAGCCGGGGATCGTCATGGCGTCGTCGATCATGGGGCGCGTCGCGCCGCCGGGGTACGAGATGACGGATGTCATGCCCACCTCGTGACACCCGGCAGCGGTCCTCGGCCCGCTCCCGCAGCAGGGTGAAGGCATGACATCGACACGAGCCCCAGCAGTAGCGGTGACCGGACTCGTCAAGGAGTTCCCCGGCCCCGGCGGCCCGGTCCGCGCCGTCGACGGCCTCGACCTCGTGGTCCGCCCCGGCGAGGTGGTGGCCTTCCTCGGCCCGAACGGCGCCGGCAAGACCACCACCCTCGACCTCGTGCTCGGCCTGACCACGCCGACCGCCGGCACCGTCCACGTGTTCGGCAGGACGCCCGCCCGGGCCGTCGCGGACGGGCAGGTGGCCGCGGCCCTGCAGGACGGTGGCCTGCTGCGCGACATCACCGTGCGCGAGACCGTCGAGGTGACGGCGGCCCTGTTCGGCCGCACCACCGACGTCGGCCCCGAGCTGGAGCGCGCCGGGATCGCGGAGATCGCCGGCCGGCGGGTCGGCAGGTGCTCCGGCGGGCAGCGGCAGCGGCTGCGGTTCGCCATGGCCCTGGTCTCCGACCCCGACCTCCTCCTGCTCGACGAGCCCACCACCGGCATGGACGTGCGCGGGCGCCGCGACTTCTGGACCGCGATCCGCGACGACGCCGCCGGCGGCCGCACCGTCGTCTTCGCGACGCACTACCTCCAGGAGGCCGAGGCCTACGCCGACCGCATCGTCCTGGTCAGCCACGGCCGCGTGGTCGCCGACGGCAGCCTCGCCGAGGTGCGGGCGCAGGCCGGGTCCCACGACCTGGAGGACGTCTTCCTCGCCCTCACCGCGGACGACGGCGCGACCGCCGGCCCGCCCTCGACGAACAAGGGAGCCCACCGATGACCTCCACCCCTGAGCACCGCGCGGCGACCCACCCGACGACGCCTGCCGCGACCCGCACACAGGCCCGCGGCGTCGCGATCCGCGCCTACCTGCGGCTCGAGCTGCGCCGCACCCTGCGCGACCGGCGCACCCTGCTGTTCTCCCTGGTCGTCCCGCCCGCCTTCTACCTCGCGATCGGGGCCACCGCCCAGAACCGGAGCACGTCCATCGGCCCCGACACCAACCTCGCGGCCTCCCTGCTCGTCTCGCTCGCGCTG
Organism: Promicromonospora sukumoe; assembly: GCF_014137995.1. Lineage (NCBI taxonomy): Bacteria > Bacillati > Actinomycetota > Actinomycetes > Micrococcales > Promicromonosporaceae > Promicromonospora > Promicromonospora sukumoe. The sequence continues at coordinate 3,836,050 of NZ_JACGWV010000001.1, read as the reverse complement.
TACGGGGCGCTCCTGACCGCGACGTCCGGCGGGGCCGGCGTCGCCGTGGAGCGCGCCCAGGGCTGGACCCGGCAGCTCCGGCTCACGCCCCTGGAGCCGTGGGCCTACGTGCTGGTCAAGGTGCTCGCCTCGATGACGGTCGGCGCCGCCTCCGTGGCCCTGACCTTTGCCGCGGGCCTGCTCGGCGGCGCGCGGATGCCCGCGACCGCCTGGGTCCTGTGCGCACTCATCGCCTGGTGCGGCTCGCTCGTCTTCGCCGCGTTCGGCCTGTTCCTCGGGTACGTGCTGCCCTCGGAGACCGTGGTCCGGATGCTCGGCCCCGTCCTGACGGTGCTCGCCTTCGCCGGTGGCCTGTTCCTCCCGTTCGGCGACGGCACGGTGATGGCCGCCGTCTCGCAGGTGATGCCCACCTACGGCCTCGCCGAGCTCGCCCGGGCACCGCTCGGCGGCGGCTCCGTCGAGGTCGTCGCGGTGGTCAATGTCGTAGCCTGGACGGCGATCTTCTTCGCCGGCGCGGTCTGGCGGTTCCGTGCCGACACGGCCCGGGTGTGAGGATGACCAGGTGACGACGCCACAGGGACCCACCGACAGGCCGTCCGGGACCGCGGCGGCACGCCGCTGGTACGGACCGCTGCTCACCGTGGTCTGGGTCGCCGTCCTCGCCGTCCCGATCCGCGAGGCCGCGACGGCCGCCTCCGTCCCGCTCCGCGTGGTGGGGGTGGCCGCCGTCGTGGCGTTCGCCGCGGTCTTCGCCCGGGCCTTCCTGGGGTACTGGGCGGGCCGGACGCCCACCCGGCGCACGGCCGCCCTGCTCGTCGGGGGCGCACTCGCCTGCGCCGCCCTGATCGCGGCCGCCGCCGGGCAGGACGGGCTGCTCGCCGTCGTGCTCCTCGCCGCCCTGGTGACCCTGCTCGCGCCGACGCCGGCCGCCGCGGCCGGGGTCGGCGCGCTCGTACTCGTGCTCCTGGTGGCGCCCCGCGTGGTGCCCGGCTGGCAGCCCGAGGACGGGCTCGCCCTGACCGCGCTGCTCGTCGGCGTGGCGATGTACGGCTTCCGCCGCTCCCGCGAACGCAACCGCGCCCTGCGCCAGGCCCAGGAGGAGGTCGCCGCGCTCGCCGTCGCCCAGGAACGCGACCGGATCTCCCGCGACATGCACGACATCCTCGGCCACTCCCTGACCGTGGTCTCCGTCAAGGGCGAGCTCGCCGCCCGCCTGCTGCGCAGCGGCCGCGAGGACGGCGACCCCGCACCCACGCCCGCGGCCGCCCGGGCCGAGGCGGAGCTCACCGAGATCCGCGCCCTCGCCCGGTCGGCGCTCGCGGACATGCGGGGCATGGTGTCGGGCGAGCGGCAGGTCACGCTCGCGGGCGAGCTCGCCGCCGCCCGCTTGGCCTTCGACACGGCCGGGATCACGGCCGACCTGCCCGGCGCGGTGGACGAGGTGCCCGAGGCGTACCGCGACGTGTTCGGCTGGGCGCTGCGCGAGGGCACCACCAACGTGCTGCGGCACTCCGCCGCGCGCCGGGTCGTCGTCCGCCTGACCCCGGACGCCCTCGTGGTCGACGACGACGGGCGCGGCGTCGTCCCGGACGGGGCCGCCGCGCCCGGCGGAGGGAACGGGCTGCGCGGGCTGGCCGACCGGGCCGGGGCCGCCGGCCTGGTGGTGCGGACGGGTCCGAGCCCGCTGGGCGGCCTGCGGCTCGCGGTGCGCGTGCCCGACGACGAGGCGAGCCCTGACAAGACCGTGACAGAGCGAGAGGACACCGCATGATCCGGCTGCTGCTGGCCGACGACCAGGCGCTCGTGCGCGGCGCGCTCGCCGCGCTGCTGGACCTGGAACCGGACCTCGAGGTCGTGTCCGAGGTGGGGCGGGGCGACGAGGTCGTGGCCGCCGCGCGGGAGACCCGGGCCGACGTCGCGCTGCTCGACGTCGAGATGCCCGGGCTCGACGGCATCGCCACCGCCGCCGCGCTCGCCGCGGACGTACCCGGCTGCCGGTCGCTGATCGTCACCACGTTCGGCCGGCCCGGCTACCTCCGGCGCGCGCTGGACGCGGGGGCCGGCGGCTTCGTGGTCAAGGACACACCCTCCGGGCAGCTCGCCGACGCCGTGCGCCGCGTGCACTCGGGGCTGCGTGTCGTGGACCCCGACCTGGCGGTCGCGTCGCTCATGGTCGGCGACAGCCCGCTGACCGACCAGGAGGCCCGTGTCCTGGTGCTCGCCGAGGACGGCGGCACCGTCGCGCAGGTCGCGGGGGAGGCCCACCTGTCGGAGGGCACGGTGCGCAACTACCTGTCCTCCGCCATGGGCAAGACCGGCGCGCGGACGCGGGCCGAGGCGGTGCGGATCGCCCGCGAGCACGGCTGGCTGTGAGGCTCGGCGGGCCGGGCCGGGCAGGTCACCCGGCGGGCCGCGCCGGGCAGGTCAGCCGCCCGGGGTCCAGTCGGCCGGCATGGTGAACGTGGTGCGGAACTCGTCCGACCGGTAGCCCGCCCGCTCCGCCTCGACCGTCACGGTGATCCGGTTGCCCTTGTGGCTCCCGCGGATCCACGTGCGCGGACCCGGCGGTTCCGCCTCCGACCCGATGGCCACGCCGCCGTCGATGTCGACGTAGGTCCACGTGTAGGTGACGTTCGGGTCCTGCTCGACCTCGCAGTGGGCGAACCAGCCGGCGTGCACCGTGCCCGCGCTCAGGCGTACCTCGCAGCTCGGCTGCGGCACGGACGGCTGCGGCACCGTGCCGGTCGCGTCGGACAGCACCGTCGCCTTCGCGTACCCCGAGCGGGTCCCGGTGAGCCGGACCTGGACCGGCTTGCCGACGTCGTCCAGCGAGACGGTGTAGCTGCACGACCCGAGGTTGTCCCGCTCCTCGCCGCCGATGCTCCACAGGCACGCGGTGGTGTCCGGCTGCGGCGTCCAGCCACTCGCCTTCGCCGTGATCTTCTGGCCGACCTGCACCTGCGCCGGGATCACCACGGCACCCGGCTGGAACGCGGCCGGCGCCGCGTCCTGCCCGCCGTCCGTGGTACCGGCGGGCGTGGCGGACGCGGAGGGCTCGGGGGAGGGCGACGGCTTCTTCTTCGGCTTCGTCGCGCTCGGGCTGGGGCTGGGTTCGCCGGACGGCGGGCCCGACGTCGACGGCCCCGGCTGGGGTGCGCCGACGGCAGAGGGCCCGTCGTCCTGCCCCAGGAAGTGCGCGACGGCCGCCGCGCCACCCCCGCCGGCCAGGACCAGGCCGACGGCGACGAGGCCGGTCAGGACCCGGCGGCGGGTCCGGCTCACCGGACGCGGGTCGTCGGCCTGGGCCGGCCCGTCCGGGGTCTCGGTGTCACCCGGCGACGACTCCGCGCCCAGCACGGTGTCCGCGCCGGACAGCCCGGCGCCGGTGAGGCCCGTGACCACGGGCTCGACGTACGGCAGCTCGGCGGACGGTGCCGCGGGCGGCTGTTCGGACGGCGTCGGCTCGGCGGTTGCTGGTTCGACGGGCGGCTCGGCCGCCGACGCGAGCAGCGCCGCCGTCGTCGGTCGCTCGCCGGGGTCCTTGGCCAGGCACGCCGCGACCAGACCGCGCAGGCCCGGCGCCAGGGCGCCGAGGTCCGGCTGCTCGTGCACGATCCGGTAGGTGACGGACGCGAGGCTGCCCGTCCCGAACGGCGGGGTCCCGGTCGCCGCGAGGTGGGCGACGGCGCCGACCGACCACACGTCCGAGGCCGGCGTGACGGACTCCCCGCGCGCCTGCTCCGGCGACATGAACTGGGGCGTGCCCGGCTGCACCCCCGTGCCGGTCAGCGACGTCGCGTCGGCGTCGGCCACGACGCCCAGGTCGATCAGCACCGGGCCGTCGGGGCCGAGCAGCACGTTAGTGGGCTTCACGTCGCGGTGCACGAGGCCCTCGCGGTGGATCGTGCCGAGGGCCTCGGCGAGGCCGGTCACGAGCTCGCGGACGGCGTCCTCGGGCAGGCTCCCCAGCTCGGCGACGGCCTGCGCCAGCGTGGGCCCGGGCACGTGCTCGGTGGCGAGCCAGGGCCGGGGCGCGTCGACGTCGAAGTCGACGACGGCCGCCGTGCGGCGGCTGCGTACCCGCGTCGCGGCCGACACCTCACGCCGGAACCGGGTGCGGAACTCGCTCTCGCCGGTGCGCTCCGGGTGGATGACCTTGATCGCCAGCAGGCGACCGCTCCGGGTCGCCCCGAGGTACACGACGCCCATGCCGCCCCGGCCGATCCGGCCGCGGATCTCGTAGCCGCCGATCTCCGCCGGGTCGTCGGCGGTGGCCGGGACGGGCTCGGGTACTCGGACACGTCGGACCACGGCGGACAGCACGGATGGAGCGTAGCGGACCGGCCCGACTTCACCCGCCCGAGTTGTCGGACATCAGCCGCCGCTGACGCTCAGCTCCGCCTCGCGCAGCTTCGCCTCGAACTCCTCCGACAGGTCGCGGGAGTCCAGCCAGCCGTACGGCAGGTGCGGCGTCTTCGGGGAGCCGGCGCGGCCGCGCGGGCCCTCGGCGTCCTCGCCGGGGTAGGGGGCGTCCAGGTCCAGGGCGTCGAGCCGCTCGCGCAGCTCGGCGAGGGTGTCGACCAGCGCGAGCTCGTGCCGCTTCTCGCCGCCCACGGCGTAGCCCTTGAGGTACCAGGCCATGTGCTTGCGCAGGTCGCGCATGCCCTTGCCCTCGTCGCCGTCGAAGTACTCGACCATGAGCAGGCCGTGCCGGTAGATCGTGTCGGCCACCTCGCGCAGGCCGGGCCGCACCCGCAGGTCCGAGCCGTTGAACGCGGCGGCCAGGTCGGCGAACAGCCAGGGGCGGCCCTGGCAGCCCCGGCCCACGACGACGCCGTCGGCCCCGGTCTCCTCGACCATGCGCACCGCGTCCTCGGCGGCCCAGATGTCGCCGTTGCCGAGCACGGGGATGGTCCGCACCGCCTCCTTGAGGCGCGCGATGGCCTCCCACTCGGCCTGGCCGGAGTAGTGCTGCGCGGCGGTGCGGGCGTGCAGGGCGACGGCGGCGACGCCGAGCGACTCCGCGATGCGGCCGGCCTCCAGGAAGGTCAGGTGGTCGTCGTCGATGCCCTTGCGCATCTTCACCGTGACGGGCACGCCGTGCGGCTCGGCGGCCTCGACCGCGGCCTTGACGATGTCGGTGAAGAGCTGGCGCTTCCACGGCAGCGCCGCGCCGCCGCCCTTGCGGGTCACCTTGGGCACCGGGCAGCCGAAGTTGAGGTCGACGTGGTCGGCCCGGTCCTCGGCGGCGATCAGCTTCACGGCGGCGCCCACGGTGGCCGGGTCCACGCCGTACACCTGCGCGGAGCGCGGCGTCTCGTCCTCGCCGAACGTGACGATCCGCAGGGCCTCGGTGTTGCGCTCCACGAGCGCGCGGCTCGTGACCATCTCCGCGACGTACAGGCCCGGGTCGAAGCCGCCCGACCGCCCCGCCTCGCGGCACAGGGTGCGGAAGGCGCGGTTGGTCACGCCGGCCATCGGCGCGAGCACGACCGGCGTGCCCACCGTGATGGGCCCGATCTGCAGGGGCGGGAGGAGCGAAGTCACGGGTCCATTCTGGCGCACACCGGCGGGGACCCGCTGCGACGCGGGCCACACGCCGGGGGCCGGGCCGGGACCGGGTCTGGCATCTTTTGCCGACTTCTGACGTACATGTATCTAATTGCACTGCCGGAGCATCGGCGGGACGCGGCGCTGCGGAGACGTGCAACCGGACTACCGGACCGTGCTCGGCCGCATGGGGGTCTCACGATGGCGCAGCAGTCGGAGAGCAGCACACAGGGGCGCACGGCCAAGATCAGCGTGGCCACCCTCACCGCCATGGTCGTGGGCTCCATGGTCGGCGCCGGGGTCTTCTCCCTGCCCAGCCGGTTCGCCGGCCAGACCGGGGTGCTCGGCGCACTGATCTCCTGGACCATCGCCGGCACCGGCATGCTCATGCTGGCCTTCGTCTTCCAGCGGCTGGCGATCCGCAAGCCCGACCTCGACTCCGGCGTGTACGCCTACGCGAAGGCCGGGTTCGGCGAGTACCTCGGCTTCTTCTCGGCCTTCGGGTACTGGGCGAGCGCGTGCGTCGGCAACGTCACCTACTGGATCCTCATCATGTCCACGCTGGGCGCGCTCCTGCCCGTGCTGGGCGAGGGTGACACCTTCGTCGCGTTCCTCGCGTCCTCGGCCTGCGTGTGGTTGTTCTACCTGCTCGTGCGCCGCGGCGTGAAGGAGGCGACGACGATCAACCGCATCGTCACCGTCGCCAAGCTGGTGCCGATCGTGATGTTCGTGCTCATCGCGGTCTTCCTGCTGGACCCGCAGGTGCTCGCGGACAACTTCGAGGGCTACGGCGTCACCGGCCCGCTGTTCGACCAGGTCCGCGGCACCATGCTCGCCACGGTGTTCGTGTTCCTCGGCGTCGAGGGCGCGAGCGTCTACTCGCGGCACGCCCGACGCCGGGAGGACGTCGGCCGGGCCACCGTCCTGGGCTTCCTCATGGTGCTCGCCATCTTCGCGTCCGTCACGATCGTGTCCTACGGCATCCTGCCGATGGAGGAGCTCGCCGACCTGCGCCAGCCGTCCATGGCGGGTGTGCTGGAGGCGGCGGTCGGCGGCTGGGGCGCCGTGTTCGTGAGCGTCGGCCTCATCGTGTCCGTGCTCGGCGCCTACCTCGCGTGGACCCTGATGTCGTCCGAGGTGCTGTTCGTCGCCGCCAAGGACCGGGACATGCCGCGGTTCCTCGCGACGTCGGACGCGAACGACGTGCCCCGCGCCGCCCTGCTGCTGACGACCGCCCTGATCCAGGTGGTCCTGTTCGTCACCCTGCTGTCCGACGACGCGTTCACGTTCGCGCTCGACCTGACCAGCGCGCTGTCGCTGATCCCGTTCCTGCTCGCCGCCGGGTACGCGCTCAAGCTGGCCCTGGGCCGCGGCGGCCCGGCAGCCGGCAACCGCACCACCGGCGACCTGGTGATCGCGGCGCTCGCCGTCCTCTACACGGCGTTCCTGCTGTTCGCGGCCGGGCTGACGTTCGTGCTGCTGTCGTTCGTGATCTACGCCCCCGCGACGATCCTCTTCGCGATGACCCGCCGGGAGCAGGGCAGGCGCGTGTTCAGCGGGCGGGAGCTGGTGATCTTCGTCGTGTCGGTGATCGGCGCGGTGATCGGCGTCGTCGCCCTGGCCACGGGCGCGATCTCCATCTGAACGCGACCTCCGTCCGAGACGCGATCTCCGTCTGAAAGGGACCCCCATGACGATCCAGAGCGACGACGCGACGCGACCCTCGGCGGCCTACGGGGTGCACTCGGAGGTGGGGCGGCTGCGCAAGGTGCTGGTCTGCCGGCCCGGGCTCGCCCACCGCCGGCTCACGCCCACCACCTCGGACGACCTGCTGTTCGACGACGTGCTGTGGGTGGACCGGGCGATCGAGCACCACGCCGGGTTCGTCGCGGACCTGCGCTCGCGCGACGTCGACGTCGTCGAGCTCCACGACGTGCTCGCCGCGACGCTGCGCGTGACCGGGGCCCGTGACTGGCTGCTGGACCGCAAGATCGTGCCCGGCATCGTGGGCACGGGCATGATCGACGCGACCCGCGAGTTCCTGGAGGGGCTGGCTCCCGAGCAGCTCGCCGAGTACCTGATCGGCGGCCTCGCCACGCAGGACGTGCCCGACCTCCCGGCCGCCTACCGGTCGCTCGCCGAGTACGCGCTCGACGCCCGCGAGTACCTGATGGCGCCCGTGCCCAACACCCTGTTCACGCGGGACACGACCTGCTGGCTCTACGGCGGCGTCACGCTCAACCCGCTGTACTGGCCGGCCCGGCACGACGAGACGCTGCTGATGAAGGCCGTCTACGAGTTCCACCCGGACTTCGTGGGCTCGACGGTCTGGTGGGGAGACCCGGAGACCGACCACCAGCGCGCGACGCTGGAGGGCGGCGACGTCATGCCCGTGGGCAACGGCACGGTGCTGGTGGGCATGAGCGAGCGCACCTCGCGGCAGGCGATCACGCAGGTCGCCGCGGCCTTGTTCGCGGGCGGCGCGGCGCAGCAGGTGGTCGTCGCGGGCATGCCGAAGCTGCGCTCCGCGATGCACCTCGACACCGTCATGACGTTCGCCGACGTCGACACCGTGACCGTCTACCCGCGCATCGTGGAGGCGGTCCACGCGTTCGTGCTGCGCCCGGGGCGCGACGGCGAGGTCGCCGTGACGGACGAGGGCAGCACCCCGTTCCTCGACGTCGTCGGGCGCGAGACCGGGCTCGGCGAGCTGCGCGTGATCGAGACCGGCGGCGACGTCTACGAGTCCGAGCGCCAGCAGTGGGACAGCGGCAACAACGCCGTCGCGGTGGAGCCCGGCGTCGTGTACACCTATGACCGCAACACCACGACCAACGACCTGCTGCGCAAGGCCGGCGTCGAGGTGATCGAGATCAACGGCGCCGAGCTCGGGCGCGGCCGCGGCGGCGGGCACTGCATGACCTGCCCGATCATCCGCGAGCCCGCTTTCTGACCGGTTGGCTCGAACGGCCTCCCGGGTTCGCCCGGACCCTCGTGACCAGGCAGGATGTGGCCGGGCGGCATGTGGCCGGGCACGATACGGCCGGACCTGGTCTTTGACCATGGGGAGTTCAATCGTGGACGGGCCCCGTGCCTGGATATACGGTTCGGCTGCTGTATGCCGAGGTTGTTGACGGGTGCCGAAGAGGGAGTTGCGCATGGCCGGGCGGATTCTGGAGCTTGACGCGAAACAGTGGGCTGCCGTGACGGCCGAGGCGCGGGACGGCGGCGGGACCACCGCCGTGGGCACGGCCCTCGCCGAGCACCTCGGCGCGCCCGTGCGCGCGACCCTCGTCTCCACCTCCGGTTCGAGCGGCACCGTGACCCGGCTGACGATGGTCGGCGACAAGGTGCTCCTGGTCATCCAGGTGATCGCCGAGCGCGACGGCGAGACGTTCCTCGCGCCCGGCGCCGAGCTGCGGTTCGCCACGGTCGACGACCTGTGGCCCGCGCTGACCGCCGCGCTGCCGCCGTTCGAGGCGCTGCGGGCCCCGGCGTCGGCGGCCCGCGTGGCGCCGCAGGGGCAGCCGCAGACGGACGGCCCGGTGCTGGACCGCGCGGAGCTGGTGCGGCTGCTCGACGACGAGCAGGCGAACCTCCAGGTCAGCGTGGAGGCGTGGGGCACGTCCGCCGCGCCCCAGGTGGTCTGGCCCCGGCTCTGGTCCGTCGTCGACGGCAAGCTGCTGGACGTGCGGACCGACGACGGCGCGCTGGCGCCCGTCGAGCGGCCGGCCGGTTCGGTCGCCGCCGAGCTGCAGTGGGCCCTGGCCGGCGCCGTGGACGCCACCACGCCGTCGCCCGGCACTGACGGCACCACCGGCACCGAGGGTGAGGCCGGTCGGTGAGCGACACCATGCAGGGGCAGGACCCGGAGCAGGTACGGGCCCTCGCCCAGATGCTGGAGGACGGCGCGTCGCAGCTCGAGACCGTCAAGCAGATCACGTCCGTGGCGGTCTGGGGCTTCGACGGCGCGGGCCCCAACGTCGAGCAGATGCGCGGCGAGTGGGAGTCGCAGCACGCGCCCATGCTCGGCACCGTGGCCGAGTCGCTGACCACCTACGCGCAGCGGGCCAGGGCCAACGCCGACGCGCAGGACCAGACGTCGAGCACCTATGACGGCGCCGGCTTCCCCGGGGTCTCCACGCAGGGCTCCTCGAACAGCGGCGGGGACGACGACGGCGGCGTGCTCGACTGGCTGGGCGACCGGGCCGGCGACCTCTGGGACGCCGGCGGCGACGCCGTCGACTGGGTGGGCGACAAGGCCGGGGACGCCGCGGGCTGGCTCGGCGACCGCGCGACCGACCTCTGGAACGCGGGCGGCGACGCCGTCGGCTGGATCGGCGACAAGGGCTCCGACGCCCTCGGCTGGCTGGGCGACCGCGGCTCCGACGCGCTGGGCTGGCTCGGCGACCGCGCGAGCGCGATCGGCGGCGCGTTCGAGAACGTGGGCGACGCCGGACTGCAGCTCTGGGACGCGACGGGCGGAGCCATCCTGGACGGGGAGTGGCCGCGTACCACGGAGGTGATCGCGTCCCAGATCCGGCTCGCGGGCGCCGTGGTCGGTCTGGGCATCACGGCCGGCTCGTCCGGCATGCTCGACCCCAAGATCTTCGACGACGGCGACCCGTACGCCGACGCCCCGCGGCCGATCACGCAGGACGCCAAGGGACCGAACGGCGAACCGCCGCTGAGGGTGCCGTCGGACCTCGAGAACCTCACGCAGGGTGTGACCGACTCCTACGGCGCAGGGGACGGGAACGTCCGCGTCACCACGATCGACGGCCCGAACGGTCCCCGGGTGATCGTGAGCGTGCCCGGCACGGAGAGCTGGAACCCCTCGGCGGGCGACAACCCGATGGACCTCACCGGCAACCTCGTGACCGCGGGCGGCAGCCGGTCGACCATGAGCGCGGCGGTCGAGCTGGCGATGCAGAACGCCGACATCCCGCCCGGTGCGGAGGTCATGCTGGTCGGGCACTCGCAGGGCGGCATGACGGTGGCGGACCTGGCCTCCGACTCCGGCTTCGTCTCGCAGTACAACGTGACGAACGCCGTGACCTTCGGGTCGCCGATCGACAGCGCCCACATCGACCCCTCCGTGAGCGTCCTGGAGATGCAGCACCGGAGCGACGTCGTCCCCCGGCTGGACCTGGGGGACGCGCGGTTCAACCCGTTCTCGCCCAACCCGGTCCTGCCCGGCGGGCACAACGAGAGCGCCAACCACACGACCGTCACGATGGACAACCCGGGGTCCTGGTACGACGCCGGGGGCAACCACTCGCACGAGGCATACTCGGAAAGCATCAAGGGCAGCAGCGACCCGGGCCTGGCCGCGTACGAGCAGCAGCTCCGGGAGAGCGGATTCCTCACGAACGACCCGTCCAGCGTCACCGGACAGGACATCCACGTGGGCCGGAACAACTGACAGCAGGGGACGACGTGCGTACTTTTTGGACATTCCTGACGTCGACCGGTCTCGTGACCCTGGTCGTCCTGACTCTCGCGGCCTGCGGCACCGGTTCCGCACGCAAGTGCGAGGAGGCGCTGACCGCGGCCGCGACGTCCGTGCAGAACGTGGTCGGGGCCGAGTTCACCTGCAAGCGGTCCTTCGGCAACCCGAGCCAGAAGGGCTCGGTCACGATCGCGGGCAGCACGGAGACGGAGGTGTCCGCGGTCATGGAGGACGTGCTGCGGGCCTTCGCCGCTTCCCCCGACCTGGACGACGCCTCGGTGGTCTACGTGGACTTCGCCAACGAGGACGGGTCGATCTCGGTCATCGAACAGCTGGTCGGGTTCAACGGGACGCCGTCGATCGGCGACATCCGCGAGCACTACGGCATCACGCCGGGCTGACCCACCGCTGAACGAGCGAAACGCCGGTCGAGCGAAAACGCTGGTCGAGCTTGTCGAGACCCCGGGGTCTCGACAAGCTCGACCAGCGTTTTCGCTCGACCAGCGTTGTGCTGACCAGGTGGGTCAGCCGCGCAGCCAGACCGTCGTGTCCGACGGCAGCTCGCCCGAGGTGGCGTCGACCTCGCCCGAGGCGACCAGCACCTGCGACCCGGCGGGCAGCGGGAACACCGAGTCGCTCAGGTTGGCGACCACGACGACGTCCGCGATCCGGAAGGCGACGACGTCCGGGTGGTCGGCCAGGGAGTCGACCCAGGCCAGCGCGCCCGCGCCGAGGTTCTCGGCCCGGCGCAGCCCGAGCGCGGCGCGGTACATCTCGTAGGTCGAGCCCTTGACGCCGTACTGCTTGTCGGCGGCCAGCTCGGCGTAGACGTCCGGCTGCGGCAGCCAGGTCTTGCCCGTGGGGCCGAACCCGTTGCCCGGTGCGCCGCCGACCCACGGCAGCGGCACGCGGCAGCCGTCGCGGCCCGGCTCGGCGCCGTCCGTGCGGAAGAACGACGGGTCCTGGCGCACGTCGTCGGGCAGGGCGGTGTGGTCGGGCAGGCCGAGCTCCTCGCCCTGGTACATGTACGCGGAGCCGGGCAGGCCGAGCATGAGCAGGCTAGCGGCGCGGGCCCGGCGCAGGCCGAGCGCGGCGTCGGGCTGCGGGTCGTTCGCGCCGATGCCGTTGAGCTGGCGCCCGCCGATCTCCTCCAGGCCGAAGCGCGACGCGTGCCGCACGACGTCGTGGTTGGACAGCACCCAGGTGGTGGGCGCGCCCACGGCCTGCATGGTGCTCAGCGAGGCGTTGACCACGGTGCGCACGGTCGCGGCGTCCCACGGCGCGGTGAGGAACGAGAAGTTGAAGGCCTGGTGCATCTCGTCGGGGCGCACGTACCGGGCCAGCCGGCTCAGCGGCTCCACCCAGGCCTCGGCCACGAGGCAGCGGTCGCCGTCGTACTCGGCGAGCACCTTGTGCCAGGCGCGGTAGATGTCGTGCACGCCGTCCTGGTCGAACATCGGGCCGCGGTTGCCCGCGCCCGTGGAGCCGTCCTCGGGGGCGCCGGGGTCGGCCTCGGTGGCCTCCTCAACGGTGCCCTCGACCATCGCGACCTGGCCGTCCCAGTCGGGCAGGCCGGCGGCCTTGATCATGCCGTGCGCGACGTCGACGCGGAACCCGTCCACGCCCCGGTCGAGCCAGAACCGCAGCACGTCCTCGAACTCGGTGCGCACCTCGGGGTTGTCCCAGTTCAGGTCCGGCTGCGTGGAGTCGAACAGGTGCAGGTACCACTGCGGGCCCAGGGGACCGTCGTCCTCGCGAGGCGCGAGGCGCGTCCAGGCCGGGCCGCCGAAGATCGACTGCCAGTTGTTCGGCACCTCGTCGCCGGCCGGGCCGCGGCCGTCGCGGAACATGTACCGCTCGCGCTCGGCCGAGCCGGGGGCGGCGGCCAGCGCCTCCTGGAACCAGACGTGCTGGTCGGAGGAGTGGTTGGGCACCAGGTCGACGATGACCTTGAGGCCGCGCTCGTGGGCGCCGGCGAGCATCTCGTCGAAGTCGGCGAGCGTGCCGAACAGCGGGTCGATGTCGCGGTAGTCGGCCACGTCGTAGCCGGCGTCCTTCTGGGGCGAGCGGTAGAACGGGCTCAGCCACACGGCGTCGACGCCGAGCTGGGCCAGGTGGTCGAGCTTGGAGGTGACGCCCGGCAGGTCGCCGGTCCCGTCGCCGTCACCGTCCGCGAACGAGCGCGGGTAGACCTGGTAGATCACCGCGTCACGCCACCACTCGCCGTTGCCGGCGACGGTGTGGACGGGTGCTCCGGCGGTGAGGTCGGAGGTGGTGATCGGGGCAGTGCTTGTCACGTGTCGCGTCCTCGGGGGTCGGGAGAAAGGGGCTGTAACGCTTGCTGCAAGCGTACGGGAGGAATGGCCCCCGATCGGCCAGTGTGCTGCGTCAGACAGCCGTCAGGCGTCGTGGTGCGGCGCCGCCCCGGTCGAGCCGCGCACCACCAGCTCCGGCGTGAACAGCAGCTCCGAGCGCGGTGCGCGCTCCCCGTGGATCTCGGTGAGCAGGGCGCTGACGGCCGCGTGGGCCATGTCGGCGACCGGCTGGCGCACCGTCGTCAGCGGCGGGTCGGTGAACGCGACCAGGGGCGAGTCGTCGTAGCCGACGACGCTCACGTCGTCGGGCACGGACAGGCCGCGGGCGTGCGCCGCGCGCACGGCGCCGAGTGCCATCAGGTCGGAACCGCAGACGACGGCGGTGTGCCCGGCGTCGAACAGCTCGCCGGCCGCCGCCTGGCCGCCCTCCAGCGTGTAGAGCGTGAGGCTGACGTGCTTGCGGGCCTCCTCCTCGGTGGCCGCCAGGCCGTGCCGCAGGAGCTGGGCCACGAACGCCTCGATCTTGCGCTTGGCCGGTACGAACCGGTCCGGCCCGATGGCCATGCCGATGCTGCGGTGGCCCAGCGCCACCAGGTGCCGCACCGACAGCTCGATGCTGGCGCTGTCATCCGGCGACACGAACGGGGCGTCGATGCCCTCGGCATAGCCGTTGATCAGCACGATCGGCAGGCCGCGCCCGCGCAGCCGCTGGTAGCGCTCGGTCGAGGCGCGCGTGTCGGCGTGCTTGCCGGAGACGAACACGATGCCGTCCACGGCGTGGTCGATCAGCGTCTCGACGTACTCGTCCTCGGTGGTGCCGCCCGGCGACTGGGTGCACAGCAGCGGCGTGTAGCCGCGCGAGGCGAGCTGCGACTCGATGGCCTGCGCGAACGCGGGGAACACCGGGTTGGACAGCTCGGGGACCACCAGGCCGATGAGGCCGGCGGGCCGCGCGCGCAGCGCGGACGGCCGCTCGTAGCCGAGCACGTCGAGGGCGGCGAGCACCGCCTGGCGGGTCTCGCCGGCCACGCCGGGCTTGCCGTTGAGCACGCGCGACACGGTCGCGGTGGAGACCCCCGCCTGTTCGGCGAGGTCGGTCAGTCGGGTGCGCACGCCAGGCAGCCTAGGCGACATGCGGTTCCTTCGTCCTGGGTGTTTACCGGGTGTCGGATGCTGGCTTGCAAGCGATGCTGAAACTTTATCGCAACTTCTTGCACAATCGGCCGATGTGCCCGTACGGTTCGGGCATCGAAACCCAGGCCCGACGTCGGGCCGCGAACCATCGGGAGTGACGATGCGACGGAGCATCCTGACCGCCGCTGTCCTGACCACGACGCTGGCGCTGGCCGCCTGCGCGGGCGGCGCGGCGGAGCAAGCGGGCGGCGAGGAGTCGGCCGCACCGAACGGCGAGGGCGCGACCCTCACCGTGTGGGTCGACGAGACCCGCCAGGCCGCCGTGGAGGAGGCCGCTGTCGGCTTCGAGGAGACCACGGGCGCCGACGTCGAGGTGGTCCTGAAGAACTTCGAGGACATCCGCCCCGACTTCCTGGCGCAGGTGCCCACGGGCAAGGGCCCCGACATCACCGTCGGCGCGCACGACTGGCTGGGCGAGCTCACGACCAACGGCGTCGTGGCCCCGATCGAGCTCGGCGACACCGCCGGCGCCTTCGAGCCCGTCTCGGTCTCGGCGTTCACGCAGGACGGCCAGGTCTACGGCCTGCCCTACGCGGTGGAGAACATCGCGCTGATCCGTAACACGGAGCTCGCCCCGGAGGCCCCGGCCACCTGGGACGACGCCATCGCGGCCGGCAAGGACGCCGGCACCAAGTACCCGCTGCTGATCCAGACCTCCACCGAGGGTGACCCCTACACCTTCTATCCGCTGCAGACGTCGTTCGGCGCCCCGGTCTTCGAGCAGAACGAGGACGGCTCGTACAAGCCCGAGCTCGCTCTCGGCGGCGAGGGCGGCACCGCATTCGCGGAGTGGCTCGCGGAGCAGGGCGACGCCGGCAACCTGAGCACCGACGTCACCTACGACATCGCGCTGGCGGCCTTCGCCAAGGGCGAGTCGCCCTTCATCGTGGGCGGCCCGTGGATGCTGGAGTCGTTCGGCGACCTCGACCTGGCGATCGACCCGATCCCGAGCGCCGGCGGCGAGCCCGCCCAGCCGTTCGTGGGCGTGGCCGGCTTCTACGTGAGCGCGCAGAGCGAGAACGCGCTGCTCGCCAACGACTTCCTGGTCAACTACATGGCGACCCCCGAGGCGCAGCTCGCGCTGTACGAGGCGGGCGACCGCCCGCCGGCCCTCATCGAGGCCGCCGACACCGCCTCCGAGGACCCGATCACCGCGGGCTTCCGTGAGGTCGGCGCCGACGCCGTCCCGATGCCGTCGCTGCCCGAGATGGGTGCCGTGTGGGCGTACTGGGGCGTGACCGAGGCCGCGATCGTCTCCGGCAAGTCCGACCCGGCCAAGGCCTGGGACAAGATGGTCGACGACATCCAGGGCGAGATCGGTTGATGTACTCACCCGTGACCCGGGGCTCCGGCCGCACCGGCTGGAGCCCCGGGTTTCTCGTCAAGCTCGTCCTGATCGCCCTGGTCGACGCCCTCGGCGTGTACGCCGTGCTGGCCGCGTGGGGCGCGGAGTCCTGGGGCATCCTCGCCGCGATGGTGGCGCTGCTGATCGTCGCCAACTGGGCCTACTTCTCCAAGCGCGCGCTGCCGCTGAAGTACATCCTCCCCGGCCTGGCCTTCCTGCTCGTCTACCAGGTCTACGTGGTGGCCTACACCGGCTACGTCGCGTTCACCAACTACGGCGACGGGCACAACAGCACCAAGGAGCAGGCCATCGAGGCCCTGCTGGTGCAGAACGAGCGCCGCGTCGAGGGCTCGCCGTCCTCGCCCCTGACGGTCGTGTCCGACGGCGGCACGCTCGGCTTCGCCGTCGTCTCGCCCGACGGCGCGGTGCGGGCCGGGACGGCCGACCAGCCGCTGGAGCCCGTGGACGGCGCCTCCGTCGACGCCGGGCGGATCACCGCGCTGCCCGGGTACGACGTGCTGGAGTACGCCGCGGTCCTGGAGCGGCAGCAGGAGGTCACGAAGCTGCGCGTGCCCGTGTCCGACGACCCGAACGAGGGCTCGGTCCGCACGCAGGACGCCCGCACCGGTTACGTCTTCACGTCCACGCTGACCTACGACGAGGCGTCGGACACCATGACCGACACCGCCACGGGCGTGACGTACACGCCCAACGACGACGGCCAGTTCGAGGCCGCCGACGGCACCACCCTGCCCGTGGGCTGGCGCGTGCTGGTCGGGTTCGACAACTTCGTCACCGCGTTCGGCGACGAGCGGTACGCCGGTCCGTTCGGCAAGATCCTGGTGTGGACGTTCGCGTTCGCCGTGCTGTCGGTCGCGTCCACGTTCCTGCTCGGCCTGTTCCTGGCGATCGCGTTCAACGACGCGCGCCTGCGCGGCCGCCGGATCTACCGGACGCTCGTGATCCTGCCGTACGCGATCCCCGGGTTCCTCGCGGCCCTGCTGTGGTCGGGCATGCTGAACCGGTCCTACGGGTTCGTCAACGAGGTGCTGCTGGGCGGGGCGTCGATCCCGTGGCTCACCGACCCGGTGCTCGCCAAGCTGGCGGTGCTCGGCGTGAACCTGTGGCTCGGCTTCCCGTACATGTTCCTGATCTGCACGGGCGCGCTCCAGTCGCTGCCGACCGACGTGCTGGAGGCCGCGAAGATCGACGGCGCGGGCCGCTGGCGCACGTGGCGGTCCATCACGCTGCCGCTGCTGCTGGTCGCGACGGCGCCGCTGCTCATCTCGTCGTTCGCGTTCAACTTCAACAACTTCACGCTGATCTACATGCTCACGGGCGGCGGCCCGCGGTTCGACGACGCCTCGGTGCCGCTGGGGCACACCGACATCCTCATCTCGATGGTCTACTCGGTCTCCGGGCTCGACGGCACAGCGGCCAAGGACTACGGCCTGGCCAGCGCCCTGTCGATCGTCATCTTCGTGGTGGTCGCGACCATCTCCGCCCTCGCGTTCCGGCGCACCCGCTCGCTCGAGGAGATCGCCTGATGAGCCCGCGCACCGCACACGTCCCGCGCCGCCCCGGGCAGCGCGCCCGCTGGTTCTCCGAGATCGGCTGGCGGCACCTCGTCGGCGTCGTCGCCGTGGTCTACGCGGGCTTCCCGCTCGTCTACGTCGTCTCCGCCTCCCTGGCCGACGGCGGCACGCTGACCGGCTCGAACGACCTGTTCGCGTCGGTGTCGGGGGCCAACTACGCGGCGCTCGCCGACACGCGGTTCTGGACCTGGATGGCCAACACCCTGGTGGTGGCGGTCGCGACCGGCGTCGGCACCGTGCTCATGGGCGCCGCCGCGGCGTACGCCTTCTCGCGGTTCCGGTTCAGCGGGCGCCGGGTGGGGCTCACGGCCCTGCTGATCATCCAGATGTTCCCGCAGATGCTCGCCTTCGTGGCGATCTTCCTGCTGCTCATCTCGCTCGGCAACGTGGTGCCCGGCCTCGGCCTGGACTCCAAGCTCTCGCTGATCTGCGTGTACCTGGGCGGCGCGCTCGGCGTGAACACGTTCCTCATGTACGGGTTCTTCAACACCGTGCCGCGCGAGATCGACGAGGCCGCGAAGATCGACGGCGCCTCGCACGCCCAGATCTACTGGACCATCGTGCTGCGCCTGACCGCGCCGATCCTCGCCGTGGTGGGGCTGCTCAGCTTCATCAGCACGTTCGGCGAGTTCATCATCGCGCGGGTGCTGCTCCAGTCCGAGGACAACTGGACCCTCGCGGTGGGGCTCTACGGTTGGGTGTCGTCGCTGCAGGACGCCAACTGGGGCCTGTTCACGGCGGGCGCCGTCGTCTCGGCGGTGCCGGTGCTCGCGCTGTTCCTGTTCCTGCAGAAGTACATCGTGGGCGGGCTGACGGCGGGCTCCGTCAAGGGCTGAGCCCTCGCCTACGAGGCCGGTGTCACCAGGCGCCGGTGCAGGGCGATGGCGGACAGGTCGGTGAGCGAGGCGACCTGGTCCACCACCACGCGCAGGCGCGCGGCGTCGTCGGACGCCGCGCGCCAGTCCGCCGCGAGCGGCGGCTCCAGCTCGTCGGGTCCGCGGTCGGCCAGCACGCGCACCAGGTCGGTCAGGATCTCCCGCTCGCGCACGTAGCGGGGCTCCTGGCCGCGCGGCGCCATCACGTAGGCCACGGCGATGCCCTTGAGCGCGAGGATCTCGTGCTCGGTCTCGTCCGGCACCACGAGCCGGGCGGCGTACCGCGTCAGCGCGCCGTCGCCGTACTCGGCGCGCGTGGCGTCGATGGCCGCACCGATGAACCGGCCGATGAGCTGGCTCGTCATGTCCTTGAGCGAGGCCAGCGAGCCGCGGGAGCCGTCAAAGGCCCGCACCAGGTGGCCCTCGCCACGCAGGTACTCCTGCAGCCGGCCGATGGCGGAGTCGATCGCGTCGACCCGGTACCACTCGCCGTACCAGGACCGCACGTACTCGGCGACGCGCGCCCGCTCCTCGGGGTCCGCCATGAGGTCCAGGTCGATCCGGCCGGCCACCACGCCGTCCTCGACGTCGTGCACGGAGTAGCTGATGTCGTCGGCGAGGTCCATGACCTGCGCCTCCAGGCACTTCACGCCGTCGGGCGCGTCCTTGCGCAGCCACGTGAAGACGGGCACGTCGTCGGGGTAGACGCCGAACTTGCGGCTGGCCGTGCCGTCGGGCCGGGCAGGGCCCGCGCCGTAGGCCCAGGGGTACTTGACGCTCGCGTCGAGGCTGGCGCGCGTCAGGTTGAGGCCGGCGGGGACGCCGTCGAACCCGATCACCTTGGGCTCCAGGCGGGTCAGCAGGCGCAGGGTCTGGGCGTTGCCCTCGAAGCCGCCGATCGGCTCGGCGATCTCGGCCAGCGCCGTCTCGCCGTTGTGCCCGAAGGGCGGGTGCCCCAGGTCGTGCGTGAGGCAGGCGGTGTCGACGACGTCGGGGTCGCAGCCGAGCGAGCGGCCCATGCCGCGGCCCACCTGCGCCACCTCGAGGGAGTGCGTCAGGCGGGTGCGCACGAAGTCGTCGTGCCCCGCGCCGAGCACCTGGGTCTTGGCGCCGAGCCGGCGCAGCGCGGAGGAATGCACCACGCGCCCGCGGTCGCGCTCGAACGGGGTCCGGGCCTGCGACTTGGGCGGCTCTGTCACCCAGCGCTCGACGTCCTGCGCGCTGTACGACGGCGGGATGCTCTTCCCGGGGGCTTGCTCCACGCCCGCCACTCTAGTCACGCGGTCCGACATCCCGGAATCACGGGCGTCCCCGGCCCCCAGGGGCGGCCGTCGCCGGCGGAGGCAGGTGTCTGCCTCCGCCGCGCCGCGTCACTTGTTGTTGCTGTACCAGCTCAGGCCGCCGGGGAGGTTGATCGAGTGCTTCTTGGTCCTCGAGTTCCAGGTCCA
This sequence comes from Promicromonospora sukumoe, assembly GCF_014137995.1. Taxonomy (NCBI): domain Bacteria; kingdom Bacillati; phylum Actinomycetota; class Actinomycetes; order Micrococcales; family Promicromonosporaceae; genus Promicromonospora; species Promicromonospora sukumoe. The sequence goes on along the minus strand of NZ_JACGWV010000001.1, from coordinate 3,816,276 downwards.
CGGACCGACCTTGAAGCTCATCGACGACAGGCCCTTCTGCGTGATGTTGAACTTGAGCGGCCCGAGCGACAGCCGCTTGCGATACCTGATTCCCATGGTGCCTTTGTTCCTCCCTGAGTCGGGCAAAGCGTACCGAACCGCGCTAGTCCGGCAAACCAAACCCAGGGCACGTGTCAGACCCACAGGTCCCTCGGGTGACCTGTACGTCTGACACGTCGTGCGCGCGTCAGTCGCGGGCGGACATCCAGGCGTCGCTGGCGCGCTGGACGTCGTCCGGGGTGACCGACTCGGCGACCGTCACGAAGTACCAGCGGTGGCCGAACGGGCAGCGCACCGCGGCCTGCCGGAAGCCCTCGAACCAGTCGGCCGGCTCGGCCAGGCTGCTCGCGCCCGCCCCGATCGCCCGCGCGTACGCGGCGTCGGTGTCCTCGACCGGGATCGTGAAGCTCGCGTGCGTGGGCCCGTCCGGCTCGGGCGCCACCGAGTCGGGCGGGAACGCGCCCGCGACCGTGAACGTGGACTCGCCCGCGGCGGACCGCAGGACCAGGTCGGAGTGGATGACGGCGTCGCCCGCGGTGATCACGTCGAGCGTCTCGGCGCCCAGCGCCGCCTCGTAGAACGCGATGGCGGCGCGGGCGTCGGCCACGGAGATGTTGGGGTGCAGTGCTGAGTTCCTCATGGACCGATGCTGGCGCGGCCCGGGTGTGCCAGTCTTGGAAGAATGCGACAGGTGTTCGACGGCGAGACCCCGGTGGCCCGGGCCGCGCGGGCCGCCCGGCCCGCTCCGGCTGCTCAGGCGAGCGCCCTGGAGAAGGGGCCCACGCTCGGCATCGTCGACCCCGTGGGCGCGCGCGACCGGTTCGCGCTGGCCCGCGTCGAGCCCGCGCCCGACCTCGCCGACCTCGTGGACTGGCACTGGGTCATCACCTGGGACCTGCCGCCCGGCACCGCGTTCACCCAGACCGTCATGCCGCACCCCGTGGGGCACGTCGTCGCCGAGGAGGAGGGCCTGCTCGCCTACGCCATGCCCGCCGGGCTCTTCCGGCGCACCCTGACCGGCGCGGGCGCCGTCGTCGGCACCAAGCTGCGCCCCGGCGGGTACCGCGCCCTGCTCGGCCGCGCCGACCCGGGCGAGCGCGGCGCCGTCGGGCCCTTTCTTGGCCCGACGGCGGCGCTCGCCAACGCGGAGGCCCTCGTCCAGGCGCGGGCCGGGGAGCCGGAGGCCGCCGTCCGGACCCTCACCCCGCTCCTGCGGGACGCCGCCGAACGGACCCGCACGCCGCGGTCCGCCGCGGCGCTCGCCGCGCTGGGGGAGGCCTTCGCCGTGATCGCCGACGCCGTGCCCGGCACCTCCGTCACGGCGCTCGCGGACCGGCTCGGCACCACGCCGCGGTCGCTCCAGCGGCTGTTCGCCGACTGGGTGGGCGTGAGCCCCAAGTGGGTGCTGCAGCGGCACCGGGTGCACGTGGCGGCCGAGCTGCTGGGCCGCGACCCGGGGCTGGACCTCGCGGGGCTGGCCGCCGCCGTCGGCTACTACGACCAGGCGCACTTCACGGGAGACTTCGTCCGCGCCGTCGGCGTGCCGCCGGGGGAGTACGCCCGGACGTGCGGCCGGGGTGTCGGACAGCGGGCATAGAATTCCGACGTGGCCGGGCTGATCAGACGCGAGGATGTGGACCAGGTCCGCGAGCGCGCGCGGATCGACGAGATCGTCTCGGCGCACGTGACGCTGAAGCCGGCCGGGGTGGGTGCGCTGGTGGGGCTGTGCCCCTTCCACGACGAGCGCAGCCCGAGCTTCAACGTGCGGCCCAGCGTGGGCCGGTACCACTGCTTCGGGTGCGGCGAGGGCGGCGACGTCATCGAGTTCGTCATGAAGATGGACGGGCTGAGCTTCACCGAGGCGATCGAGTACCTCGCGGGCAAGACCGGCGTGCAGCTGCGGTACGAGGAGGGCGGCAACGCCCGTCCGCGCGAGGAGCCGGGCAAGCGCCAGCGGCTCCTGGAGGCGCACCGCGTGGCCGCGGACTTCTACGCCGAGCAGCTCATGGGCCCCGACGCCACGGCGGCGCGCACGTTCCTCGCCGAGCGCAGCTTCGACCGGTCCGACGCCGAGCTGTTCGGCGTCGGGTTCGCGCCCAAGGGCTGGGACTCGCTGCAGCGCCATCTCCAGGGCCGGGGCTTCACGCAGGCGGAGCTCGTGGCCAGCGGCCTCATGTCGCAGGGCCAGCGCGGCATCTACGACCGGTTCCGCGGGCGGGTCATGTGGCCCATCCGGGACGTGACGGGCGCCGTGATCGGGTTCGGCGCGCGCCGCCTGTTCGAGGACGACCAGGGCCCCAAGTACCTGAACACCCCCGAGACCAGCCTCTACAAGAAGTCGCACGTCCTGTACGGGATCGACCTCGCCAAGCGCGACATCGCCAAGGGCAAGCGCGTGGTGGTGGTCGAGGGGTACACGGACGTCATGGCGGCGCACCTGTCGGGCGTGACGGCGGCGGTCGCGACCTGCGGCACGGCCTTCGGCGGCGACCACGCCAAGGTGGTGCGGCGCCTGCTCGGCGACACGACGGCGGGCGGCGGCATGCAGCTCGCCTCCGGCGGCACCGTGGGCGGCGAGATCATCTTCACGTTCGACGGCGACGCCGCCGGCCAGAAGGCCGCCGAGCGCGCGTACGGCGAGGACCAGCGGTTCTTCGCGCAGACGTACGTGGCCGTGGCCGACGACGGCATGGACCCCTGCGACCTGCGCATGGCCAAGGGGCCGGAGGCGGTGCGCGCGCTGGTCGACGGCCGCAAGCCGCTGTTCGCGTTCGTGATCCAGGCCAAGATCAAGCAGTTCGACCTGAACACGGTGGAGGGCCGGGTGTCCGCGGTGCGGGCCGCCGCGCCGGAGATCGTCGGCATCCGCGACCGCAGCCAGCGCGACGGGTACATGCGCCAGGTCGCGGGCTGGATCGGCACCGAGATCGACGAGGTGCGCCGCGAGGTGGCGCGCGCGGCGTCGACGCCGTCGCAGCGGAAGCCCTCCTCGTCCGACGGCGCGCGGCCGGCGTCCGGTGCCACGCCGGTGGCCGACGGCGGGCGTCCGGCGGGTGGCGCGGCGCGGCTGCCGGCTCCTGACCCGCGGGACCCCGTGGCCCGCGACGAGCGGCTCGCGCTCGTGGCGGTGCTCCAGTACCCGCAGCACGTGCCGGCCTCGTTCGACGAGCTGGGCGAGGACGCGTTCGCCGTCCCCGCGTGGCGCGCGGTGCACGCCGCGATCCGGGCCGCCGGGGGCGCGGCCGGGGGGCGTGAGCTGTCCGCGGCGCAGTGGGTCGCCGCCGTGCTGGAGCAGTCCCCCGAGTCGGTGGCGATCGTGGTCACGCAGCTCTCGGTCGCGTCCCTGCCCGAGGACCGGGAGGCCGCCGTCGCGGCGTTCGTCGAGGGCCTGGTGCGCCGTGTCATGGACCTGGGCCTCAAGCGCCGGATCGACGACGCCCGCAGCCGCCTCCAGCGCCTCGACCCCTCCGACGAGGGCGCCTACAACGCGGCGTTCGCCGACCTCCTGGCGATCGAGAGCGAGCGACGGGCGCTGCGCGAGAGCGCGTAAGGGCTGGGGCGCGGTGCTGGCCCCGGGGTCGGCACTCTCCTGGGTCCCTGATTCTGAGTTCGGCACTCTGTATGGAGATCGGTCCAACGCTGGACCGATCTCGATACAGAGTGCCGATCTGGCGGGTCCGGGCCAGGGGACTGCCGACCCGCAGACGGTCAGGCCGGCGTCGGCGTCGGGTGGTCCCTGCCCAGCAGGTCCGCGTCCAGGGATACCGCCGCGAGCTGGCCCGACGCCGCCGCCATGAGCACCGACGCCATCGGCCCCGGCATCGCCGCGGTGTGCGCCATGTCGCCGGCCGCGAACACGCCGGCCAGGCTGGTGCGGGCCATCGCGTCGACCTCGACGGCGCCCGACGGCAGCAGCGTCAGCCCGAGTTGCTCCGCGAACGGCGCCCGCTGACCGAACTCGGCGGCCACGAAGATGCCGCCCACTTCCTCGTCCGGCCCGTCCGCGAGAACGACGCGCGCGCCGTCGGCCGTGCGCACGAGCTCCTTGACGGGCTCGGGCCGCACGGGCACCCCGGCGTCGGCCAGGAGGGCGCGGGTGTCGGCGTCGAGGTCGCCGCCGTCGGCCAGGACGGTCAGGCGGCTGGCGATGCGCTCCAGCAGGAACGCGACCCGCGCCACGTGCGGCCCGTTGCCGAGCACCGCGACGGGCTTGCCGCTCAGCTCGTGCCCGTGGCAGTAGGGGCACACGGCCGCGACGGTGCCGAACAGCGGCTCCAGCCCGGGAATCGAGGGCAGGGTGTCCCGCAGCCCGGTCGCGAGCACGACGCCGCGCGTGCTCAGGTGCTCGCCGTCCACCTCGACGCGGAACCCGGCGCCGTCGGGCGCGACGGCGGTCGCGGAGCCCTCCCGGACCGTCACCGTCGCGTAGGCGGCGAGCTCGCTGCGGGCCACCGAGCGGAACTCGGCCGGGGCCCGGCCGTCGTTGGTCACCACGTTGTGCATGTGCTCGGCGGTGGCGTTGCGGTACTCGCCGGAGTCGAGCAGCAGCACGCGCCGGTGCATGCGGCCGAGCGTGAGGGCGGCCTGCAGGCCGGCGGGGCCGCCGCCGATCACGACGGCGTCGTAGGAGGTCAGAGGGGGTGTGGCGGACATGGCAGGGCTCCGTTTCCCGGGACGTCTTGCGGTACCACCCCAGGATGTGACTTCATGTTGACATGAAGTCAAGCGAGACCTGGTCGGTCGGCGAGACGGCCCGTCGGTTCGGGCTGGAGACCCACGTGCTGCGGTACTGGGAGGACGAGGACCTGCTGCGTCCGGCGCGCGACGGCGCCGGGCGGCGGCGCTACGGGCGCGACGACGTCGTGCGGGTGGGCGTCATCGTGCGCAGCAAGGCGGCGGGCATGAGCCTGGAGCAGGTGCGCGTCATGCTCGACGCCGGGGCGTACGACCGGCACCAGGTCCTGGAGGCGCACATCGCCGACCTGGACCGCCGGATGGCCGACATGGCGGCGTCCCGCGCGATGACGGAGCACGCGCTGCAGTGCCGCGCGCACGACATCGCGACCTGCCCCGGCTTCCGCAAGCACGTGCAGGACGTGCTCGACGGAGTCCGGGAGGGGTTCGCCGTCACGCCGACCGCGTAACCGTTACGCGGCCCGCGTCACCGTCACGCGGCCTGCGTGGCCTTCGGGTTGTCGCGGGGGAGCAGCAGCACCGTCACGATCATCACCGCGGCGCAGGCCACGACGCACCAGAAGACCAGGTGCATCGCGTTCGCGAGGCCGGCCCCCTCGGGCGTGCCGTCCGCGCCGACGACGGTCAGTGCGTTGACCACCGCGCCGAGCGCGGCGACGCCGACGGCCTGCCCGATCGACCGGGCGAACATGTTGGTCGCGGTCACGGCGCCGCGCTCGCCCCAGCCCACGCTGTGCTGGGCGGCGAGCAGGGTGGGCACGGCCACGAGGCCCATGCCGAGCCCGATGACGAACACGGCGGCGGAGATCTGCCACACGGCGGCGTCGGCGTCGAGCAGGAGGGTCATGAGCGCACCGGCCAGGACGACCACCGCACCGATGGTGCTGGTCCAGCGGAAGCCGATCGCCAGGTAGACCCGCCCCGACAGGGTGGCCGCGATGGGCCAGCCGAGCGTGAGTGCCGCCAGCGCGAACCCGGCCACCAGCGGCCCGACGCCGAGCACGCCCTGCGCGTAGATCGGGATGTAGGTGGACAGGCCGAGCGTGATGACGCCGACCATCAGCGACGCCGCCGTCGACGCGCCCACCACCCGGCGGCGCAGCAGCCGCAGGTCGAAGATCGGGTGCGCGTTGCGCCGCGCCGCCAGGCCGAACGCCACGAGCAGCGCCACCGCGGCGACGAAGATCGCGATGGACTGCGCGGAGGCCCAGCCCCAGGCGTGCCCGCCCTCCAGCAGGCCGAGCACCAGCAGCGTGCTGCCGCCGGTCAGCAGCACCGCGCCCAGGTAGTCGACGGGCTCGCGGGCGCCGTCGCGCTGCTTCTCGTGGAACTTGCGCCAGATCGCCAGCAGGGCGACGGCGCCGATCGGGATGTTGACCCAGAAGATCCAGCGCCAGCTCACGAACTGGCTGAACACGCCGCCCAGCGTCGGGCCGAGTACCGAGGAGATCGCCCACACGCTGGCCATGTAGCCCTGCGTCTTGGCGCGCTCGGCGAGCGTGTAGATGTCGCTGGTGATGGTCATCGACATCGGCAGGATCGCGCCGGCGCCCAGGCCCTGCAGCACCCGGAACCAGATCAGGGCCGGCATGCTCCAGGCCACGGCGCACAGGATCGAGCCGAGCACGAAGAGCGCGATGCCCACGAGGATGACGCGCTTGCGGCCGAACACGTCGGCCAGCCGCCCGTACAGCGGGACGGTCACCGCCTGCGCCAGCGTGTACGCGGAGAACAGCCACGGGACCTGCTCGAACGCGCCGAGCTCGCGCGCGATGGTGGTCGAGGCGGTGGCGAGGATCGTGGCGTCGAGCGCCACGAGCGCGGTGGCGAGCATGAGCGCGCCGAGGATCGGACCACGGTCGCCGCGCAGGCCGAGCCGCGTGTCGGGGGTGGCGGTGGACGTCGCGGTCATGCCTGGGGTTCCGGGGTGTGCTGCACGACACGTACAAGGTTGCCCGGGGCACCGCCTATTCCCGGCAGGCGGACGATTTATTCCCGGCGGTTGCCTGATTACCTGCGGCGGTTGCCGGGCCAGCCCTCCGGGAGGATGTCGCGCCCGCCGTCGGGCACGGAGTCGGCCAGGCGGCCGAGCGTGGCGAAGAACGCGTCGACGTCGTCCTCGCCGGGGCCGATCGCGCCGCGCAGCGTCCGGTCGAACTCGATCGCCTCCTTCTTGAGCCGGCGGAAGAGCGCCTCGCCCGCCTCGGTGACCTCGATGCGCTGCACCCGGCGGTTGTGCTCCTGGCGGCTGCGGACGATCAGGCCCTTGTCCTCCATGCCGCGCAGGTGGTGCGTGAGGGTGGCCTCCCGGATGCCGACGGCCTGCGCGAGCTCGCGCTGGGTGGCGGGCGTGCCCTGGTGCACGGCGAGCAGGATGTGCCAGACCTGCCAGGTGGCGCCCTGCTCGGAGAGGTGGGCGTCGAACGCCCGCATCACGCGGTGCACGGAGTGCCACATCGCGACCGCGACGGGGACGGCCCCCGGGTTCACCCCCTGTGCGGTGTCGCCTGGATCGCCGTCCGCCCGCCCGCTTGGTTGCATGGACGAAGGGTAGTTCGACCGTCACCGAAATGCGTTGACGCCTAATCCTTAGATGTCTAACGTTGGCGGTCCGGAAGCTCTGGCACCGACACGGAGGCTCGACGATGGCCACGCAGGAAACCCCCGGCACCACCGGCACCACCATCACGTCACCCGAGGCGCTCGACGATGCCCTCGCACCGCTCGCGGCCGTGCTCGGCGACCGCTTGCTCACCCCCTCCTCCGCCGGGTTCGCCGACGCCGCCGAGGTCTACCTGGGCGGCCCCGAACGCACGCCGGTGGCGGTCGCCCGGGTGCGGAACACCGACGAGATCGCGGCGGTGCTCGACGTCGCGCGACGGACCGGCCTGCCGCTCGGCGTCCGCGCCGGGGGCCACAACCTGGCCCGGCACGCCCTGGTCGACGGCGGGATCGTCGTCGACCTGCGCCTCATGGACGGGATCGAGATCGACACCGAGGCGGGCGTCGGACGCGCGCAGGGCGGGGCGCTCGCCGGTGCCTACGTCGCGGCGGCCGGCGAGCACGGCCTCGCCACCGGCTTCGGCGACACCGGCGGCGTCGGCCTGGCCGGCATCGCGCTCGGTGGCGGCATCGGCTACCTCAGCCGGGCGCACGGCCTCACCGTCGACAACGTGCTGGGCGCCGAGGTGGTCCTCGCGGACGGCCGGGTGGTCCGGGCCGACGCCGACGAGAACCCCGACCTCTACTGGGCCCTACGGGGCGGCGGCGGCAACTTCGGCGTCGTGACCCGGCTCGACCTGCGCCTGCGGGAGCTGCCCGTCGTCACGGGCGGCATGTTCGTCTGGCCCGCCGACCCGGGCGTCCTTGCCGGGGTGCTCGCGGCGTTCGCGCAGGCGCCCGCGGAGCTGTCGGGCATGGTCAACGTGATGGTCGCGCCGCCTCTGCCGATGCTGCCCGCCGAGGCGCACGGCAAGCCGGTCGTCATGGCGCTGGCCTGCTTCACCGGCTCGGCGGACCAGGCCGAGGCGGCGTACGCGCCGCTCCGCGCGCTCGGGCCCCTGCACGACAGCATCGCGGAGATCGCCTACCCCGAGATGTTCGCGGGCGGCGGCGGCCCCGAGAGCGGGCTGCCGGGCGACGCGCGGACCGGGTTCCTCGGCGCGGGCGCCTGGGCGCCCGACGAGGCGTGGGCCGCGGCGGCGATCAAGGCCGTGCTCGCGGCCCCACGGGGCGTCGCGGCGGTCAACCTGCGGCCCATGGGTGGTGCGATCGGCGACGTCGACGCCGCGGACACGGCCTTCGCGCACCGCGACGCGGCCTGGATGGTCACGGTGCAGGGCCTGGCGCAGGACCTCGACGGTGCGTCCGCGCTCGGCGAGTGGGTGTCCGCGGCGTCGGCCTCGCTCGGCGTCGCCGGACCCGGGTACGTGAACTTCATGGCGCGGGCCACGGAGCAGGACGTGCGCGACGCCTACCCCGGGGCCACGCTCGACCGCCTCCGCGAGGTCAAGCGAACCTACGACCCGGGCAACCTGTTCGCGTCCAACCACAACGTGAAGCCGTGAGACGTGTCAGACGCTCAGGTCCCCCGAGGGACCTGAGCGTCTGACACGTCAGGGGGTTACGGGACCGTGTAGCCCGCCGTGCGGAACATCTCGTACCACTCGGCGCGCGTCAGCGGCACGTCCGAGCCGAGCGCGGCGCCCGCGACCCGCTCCGGGTTGGTGGTGCCCAGCACGACCTGCATCTGCGCCGGGTGGCGCGTGATCCAGGCGGTGGCGATCGCGATGGCCGGCACGTCGTACTTCTTGGCGAGCCGGTCGATGACGGCGTTCAGCTCCGGGTAGTCCGGCGAGCCGAGGAACACGCCGTTGAAGAACCCGGCCTGGAACGGCGACCAGGCCTGCACGGTGATGTCGTGCAGGCGGCAGTAGTCCAGCGTGCCGGAGTCGCGGCTGATCGACTGGTCCAGGCCCTGCATGTTCGCGGCCACGCCCTGCGCCACCAGCGGCGCGTGCGTCACCGAGAGCTGGAGCTGGTTGGCGACGAGCGGCTGCGTCACGGACTTGCGCAGCAGCTCGATCTGGCCCGGCGTGTGGTTCGAGACGCCGAACGCCCGCACCTTGCCCGACGCCGACAGCTCGTCGAACGCGCGCGCCACCTCGTCCGGCTCCACGAGGGCGTCCGGGCGGTGCAGCAGCAGGATGTCGATGTAGTCGGTGCCGAGCGCGGCCAGCGAGCCCTCGACCGACTCGACGAGGTGCTCGTACGAGTAGTCGAAGTACGGCCCCTCGCGCACGATGCCGGCCTTGGTCTGGAGCACGATCTGCTCGCGCTCCGACGACGTGAGCTGCATGGCCTCGGCGAACCGGGTCTCGCAGCCGTGCAGGGCGGAGCCGTAGACGTCGGCGTGGTCGAAGAACGAGATGCCGGCGTCCCGGGCCGTCTTGACCAGGGTGCGCACCTCCTCGTCCGTCTTCTCCTGGATGCGCATGAGGCCCAGGACGACGTTCGGGACGGTGAGCTCCGTCCCGGGCAGGGTGAAGGTCTTCACGGGTTTCTCTCCTGTACTTAGGTGCTAGGGGTGGGCTCAGGCCGCCGACAGGCGGGCGACCTCGTCCGCGCTGAGGGTCAGCTCGGTGGCCTGGGCCGAGTCGGTGATGCTCTGCGGGCGCGAGGCCCCCGGGATGGGCACGACGACGGGCGCCAGCGCGAGCTCCCAGGCCAGCGTGACCCGGAACGGGGACACGCCGTGCGCGTCGGCGACCTCCTGGAACGCCGAGAAGTCGGCGCCCAGCTCGCCCGACCGGGCCAGCGAGATGCCGCCCAGCGGGCTCCACGGCAGGAACGCGATGCCGAGCTCGGCGCACAGCTCCAGCTCCGGCAGCGAGGACCGGAAGCGCGGCGAGAACTGGTTCTGCACCGACACGAGGCGGCCGCCGAGGATGTCGTTGGCCTGGCGGATCTGGTCCGGGTTCGCGTTCGAGATGCCGGCCAGCTCGATGACGCCCTCGTCGAGCAGGTCGCGGATCGCGCCCACGGAGTCGCCGTAGGGCACCTTCGGGTCCGGGCGGTGGAACTGGTAGAGGCCGATGGCGTCGACGCCGAGCCGCTTGGCCGAGGCCTTGACGGCCTCCTTGAGGTACTCGGGGCGACCGTCCTTGGTCCAGGACCCGTCCCCGGGGCGCAGGTGGCCGCCCTTGGTGGCGACCAGCACGCCGGAGGTGTCGGCGCCGTAGGTCCGGAGGGCCTCGGCGATGAGCTCCTCGTTGTGTCCCACCTCGTCGGCGAACTGGTGGTAGGCGTCGGCGGTGTCGATCAGGGTGACGCCGGCGTCGAGGGCGGCGTGGATCGTGGCGATCGAGCGCTCGCGGTCGGGCCGGCCCTCGATGGACATCGGCATGCCGCCGAGGCCGATCGCGGAGACGGAACGGCCGCCGATGGTACGGAGCTGCATTGTTTCTCCCTCGTGTCGCAACGGGTTCGAACCAGAGACTAGGAAGCCGTAACCTAGAAGTCCAACAACTCCCCATCATCATTCCTAGAACTGGTACTGCTTAATGGAACTGCGTCAGATGGAATACCTCGTGGCCCTGGCGGACGAACGCCAGTTCACCCGGGCTGCCGAGCTCACCGGCGTCTCCCAGTCCGGGCTGTCCGCCGCCATCCGTAACCTCGAGGTCGAGCTGGGCACCAAGCTGTTCACCAGGACCACCCGCCGGGTCGAGCCGACGGAGGCGGGCCTGGCGCTCCTGCCTTTCGCCCGCTCCATGCTCTCCTCTGCGACGGAAGCTCGCGATGCGGTGGTCCAGGTCTCCCGCGAGCTGGCCGGCACGCTGCGGGTCGGCTCGGAGCAGTGCCTCGGCGTCGTCGACGTCGCCACGCTGCTGGAACGCTTCCACCGGCGCTACCCGCGCGTGGAGATCGCGTTCCAGCAGGCCGGCTCGCACGAGCTCCTGGCCGGGGTGCGCGACGGCGAGCTCGACGCCGCCTTCGTCGCGACCGCCGACCACGTGGGCGTGCTGCCGCGCACCGTCCTGGGGCAGCAGCCGATGGTGTTCCTCTGCCCGGCGGACCACCCGTTCGCGTCGCGCGCCGCCGTCGACCGGGCCGACCTGGGCGGGGAGAGCTTCATCGACTTCCACCCGTCGTGGGCCGTGCGGCAGATGAACGACGACGCGTTCGCCGCGCGGGGCGTGCGCCGTCGGGTGCGGTTCACCGTCAACGACGTGCACACGCTGCTCGACCTGGTCGACCGCGGCCTCGGCGTCGCGCTGGTGCCGCGGCACGTCGCGGCCAAGCCGCAGGCGGCCCGCCTGGTCGCGCTCCCGGTCGCCGCCGACGGCTCCGCGGACTGGATCGTCTCGCTGGTCACGACCCCGGACCGCGCGGACAGCCCGGCCCCGCACCTCACGGAGCTCCTCACGGAGGCCCCCTCCTGCTGACCCCCCCCGCCCAACCCGGATCGTTGAGTGCTGGGTATTCGCCCTTTTCGAGGCTTCGAAAGGGCGAATACCCAGCACTCAACGAGGGGGTCAGCAGGAGGTGGTGAGGGAGAGCCAGTCGGCTCGGTCGTTGTAGCCGCCGTCGGCGGCGTCACCTACGCGGAGGGTCAGGTCGCGGATGTTCGTCACGTCCACCGTGAACGGGTGAGCCGTGCCGCGTTCTACCGTGCCGCTGGTCCAGAGGGTCTCTCCGTCGCCGACGACGTCGAACGTCGCCGTGCCGCCCTCCGGCCCGACCGTGCCGACGACGTCGTCGATGCCGACGCTCCCGGACAGCGCGGTGCACGCGCCGCCGAGGTAGTACCGCACGTGGGACGGGCTGGCGACGCCGATCCCGGTCTTGTGCACGATGCCGGCCACCGTCAGCGGCGAGCCGCCGCCCACGCTCTGGTCCACGGTGGGCGTCAGCCAGCCGCTCGACGCGCTCACCCACGGGTGCCCCGAGAGCACGACGTCGCTGCCCGACGGTGCCCCGGGCGCGACCGTCACGCGCGACGGCGGCGTCGTCAGCCGACCGGAACCCGAGGTGACGGACGCGGCGACGTCGTACCCGCCGGTGTCCGTCCCGGCCGGGACGGAGACCGTGAACGCGACGGTGGCCGAGCCGCCGGGCCGCACCACGCGGGGCGCCGGCCCCGACGCCGTAGCGGTCCAGCCCGAAGGCACCGTCAGCGCGACGCGCGGGTCCCGCACCGCCTTGCCGCCGTCGTTGTGCAGCGTCACCTCGGTGGTCAGCCGGTCGCCGGCCGCGGCGAGCAGGTCGGTGGTGGGCGTTACGGCGTCGGCCCCGACGGACGCGAAGGCGGGCGGCGACGCGACCAGGCGGGGCGCGCCGTCGTGCCGGGCGGGCGTCACCCGCAGCAGCGCGGCGCCGTGCGCCGGGACCGCCGCCCGGATCGTGCCCGAGGACTGCGTGCGGGCGTCCGTCCAGGTGTCCAGCACGGCGAACGACCGGCCGCGCAGGCCCAGGTCACGGGCGGTGGCGGCGACCTCGGCGGGCCGGTCGCCGCGGTTCAGGAGCGCGACGGCGACCGAGCCGTCCGCGAGCGGCTTGGCCCATGTCTCCGTGGTGCCGGCCGCGCCGACCCGCGTGCCCTGGAGGCCGAGCCGGTCCTGGTCGATCGCCAGCACGTCCTCGTCGAGCAGGATGTCCAGCGACTCCTGGCTCAGGGTGCGCGGGTCGCTGGAGATGACGAGCGGCGCGGCCGCAACCGTCCAGAGCGACATCTGCGTGCGGAACTCCTCCGTGGTCATGCCGAGCTCCGGGCCCAGGTAGTCCGGGTCGCTGAACCGCCCCGGCCCCGCGACCTCCGGGTGCCGGGCGTTCGCGTCGAAGTTGCGCAGCACGTCCTTGAACTGGATCTGCCCCACGAACCCGACGTCGGTGTACGTGCGCCACGACTCCGCGATGTCCGGAGCGTAGGTCCACGACCACGTGGACTGCTGCTCCTCGGGGTAGTCGCCCCAGTCCGGCGAGGTCACGGGGTTGCAGAGGTTGAAGATCATCTGCCGGCCGGAGCTGTTGTCCCGCAGCGCCTCCGCGAACGCGGTGAACGCCTCCTGCGGGTCCAGGTCGGCGGTGATGCCGCACAGGAAGTCGACCTTGACGGCGTCGTACCCCCACTCCGCGAAGGTGTCGGCGTCGGTCTGGTAGTGGCCGCCGCTGCCCAGGCCGCACGTGCCGGGGATGTACGGGCCGGCGTCCGTGTAGATGCCGGCGCGCAGGCCGCGGTCGTGGATCTCGTCGGCCAGCGCCGCCATGCCGTCGGGGAAACGCTCGGCGTCGCCCTGCAGGCGGCCGTCGTCGCCGCGCGGCACCTCGTCCTGCCAGCCGCCGTCGAGCCACACGATGTCGTATCCGGCGTCCGCGAGGCCGGACGAGACCAGGAAGTCGGCGACGTCCAGCACCTCGTCGGCGGTGAAGTCGCCGCCCAGGCCGTAGTACGTGTTCCAGCCCTGGTAGGGCGTGGGGCTGGGGCTGTCGGACGCCGGGGCGGGGGCGGGGGCGGGGCTGGCGGCACTGGCGGCGTCGGCGGGCGCTGGGCCGACGGCGGTCGTGGTCGGCGCCGCCGAGGCGCTCGCCGCCAGGCCGGTCGCGGCCAGTGCTGTCGTGAGCAGGGCGGCACTCGTCCTCGCCGCCCAGGTTCGTACGGTGAACATCCAGGGTCTCCTGACGTCGTCGTCGGCTCGGCCGGAGCCGAGGGGAGGGAACCCGCACAGCAAACCCCGGGCCCCTACCCGGACGGAATGCAGAGGACGACGCACCCGCCTGGACGATCCGACGCGAGGGCTGGCGGAGCCCCGCCGCGTGGTCGGCAGAATGTCAGGTGGTCGGCACCCCGGAATGCCGACCACCTGACATTCTGCCGACCGCCCGCATCGCCCGGCGGCAGCCGGGCCCGGGCCGCCCGGGAACTCAGCGCTCGTGGAGGTTTCGGCGGAAGTCCGTCGGGCTGCACGAGTGCACGCTGCGGAACTGCCGCGAGAAGTAGAACGGGTCCGGGTAGCCCACCGAGCGCGCGATGTCGGCGACGGGCAGCTCCGTGGTGATGAGCAGCTCGCACGCCCGCGCCATCCGCAGCCGCTTGACGTACTCGACCACGCCGCCGCCGGTCGCCGCCCGGAAGCGCGCCGAGAAGTGCGACGTGCTCAGCCCGAACCGGCGGGCGAGCGCCGCCACCTCGACGACGGCGTCCAGGTGCGTGCGCAGGTACTCCTGCGCGGCGCGCACTGGTTCGCCGCGGACCGGGCTGCCCGCGGCGGCGTCGGCCCCGATCTGCGCGAGCACCGACCACGCGGCGCCCGCGCAGCGCAGCAGGCTCGGGTAGGTCTCATCCGTCTCCAGCGCGTCGACGACGCGTTCCAGGTCGGCGACGACGCGCACCAGGTCGTGCACCTCGACGACGGCGACGTCGTCCGGCCCCGCGTGCCCGGCCAGGTGCTGCTCGAACTCGGTGGCGTCGTCACCCCGGACGTGCATCCACCAGATCGTCCATGGGTCGTCGTCGTCCGCCCAGTACTCGTGGGCCACGCCCGCGGGGATGACCAGGGCCTGAGCAGCGCCGATACGGTGCAGGCCGCCCGGCGTCCGGCACCAGCCGCGGCCCGCGGAGGACACGATGACGATGGTCCCCGCTGCGCCCTGCCTGCGCACCCGCCCGTGGTTCGTGGCGTGCGGAAAATAGCCCGCGTCGGTCACCATCAGGCGCGAGGTGGGGCCCGCCTGCGACGTCGCGCGGACCACGGTGGTCGGCAGCACCCGCAGGCGCTGCCCGGGGAAGCCGTCACGGATGCGCACCCCTGGAGGGTAGCGCCGTCCGCCCGGCCGCGTCAGGGGGTCGCCCCGGAACCAGGATCGTCGAATCGTCCAGGCAAGTTCGTCGATACGTCGCTTCCCGCGGTACCCGGGAGGTTCGTAGCGTCGGACCCATGCTCGATGTGGAGTCCGTGCTCGACCTTCCCGCCCGGCCCGACGACCTGGCCGGCCGGGCCGCGGCCGCCTGGGAGGCGCCGCTCACCCTGACCACCTACGAACCGCTGCCCCCCGACAGGTTCCCCGCGTACCTGGACCGGCGGGTCTACCAGGGTTCGTCCGGCCGCGTGTACCCGCTGCCGTTCCACCACCAGATCGCCGACGAGCCCCACCAGCGGGCCTGGCGCGCGGTGCACCTGGAGAACGAGTGGCTCCGGGTCGTGGTGCTGCCGGAGCTCGGCGGGCGCATCCACGTGGCCCGCGAGCGGGGCAGCGGCCGGGACTTCTTCTGGACCAACCCCGTGATCAAGCCCGCCCTCGTGGGCCTCGCCGGGCCGTGGATCGCGGGCGGCGTCGAGCTCAACTGGCCGCAGCACCACCGCCCGGCCACCTACCTGCCGGTCGACGTCGAGATCGAGGAGGAGCCCGACGGCGCCGTCGTCGTCTGGTGCTCCGACCACGACCCGTTCACCCGCATGAAGGGCATGCACGGCGTGCGGCTGCGCCCCGACAGCGCCGTGCTCGAGCTGACGGTGCGGCTCTACAACCGCAGCGAGCTGCCCCAGTCGTTCCTGTGGTGGGCCAACGTCGCGGCCAAGGTCGACGACGACTACCAGTCCTTCTTCCCGCACGACGTCACCTACGTGGCCGACCACGCCCGGCGCGCCATCACCGCGTTCCCGCACGCCGACCGGCCCTACTACGGCGTCGACTACCCGGCGCTCGCGGACCGGGGCGGCGACCGCCTCGACTGGTACCGCAACATCCCGGTGCCGACGTCGTACATGTGCCTGGCCAGCGACGAGGAGTTCTTCGGCGGGTACGACCACGCGGGCGGCCTCGGCTTCGTGCACGTCGCCGACCGCGCGCTGTCGCCCGGCAAGAAGCAGTGGACCTGGGGCAACGCCCCGTTCGGCCACGCCTGGGACGCCAACCTGGCCGACGACGGCTCCCATTACGTCGAGCTCATGGCCGGCGTCTTCACCGACAACCAGCCCGACTTCGCGCACCTCGCGCCCGGCGAGACCAAGGTCTTCTCCCAGTACTGGTACCCGTTCCGCGACGTCGGCCCGGTGGACCGGGCCACGCTCGACGCCGCGGTGCGGCTGGAGCGGTCGGGTTCGGGTGGCGTCGGCGATGGCGCTGCCGGGGCCGACGGCGCGGGGCCGACGACGGCGCGTGTCGGCGTCGTCGTGCCGCGGCCCCTGGACGATCTGACGATCACGCTGTCGGCCGACGGCGCGGTGCTGGCGACCGACGTCGTCGACGTCGACCCGACGCGCCCGGCCCTGCTGACGCACGAGGTCCCGGCCGGCACGGGCCCGCTGACGGTGACGGTCACCCACGGGGACCGGACCCTGGTGACCTGGACCGAGACCCCGGCCGACGCCGATCCCCTTCGAGACCTAAGTTTCTCCCCTTTGGAGAGCTCCAAAGACAAGAAACTTAGGTCTCAAAGGGGTGGGGGCATCGAGGGTGCGGCGGCCGACGTCGCCGGGGCGAGTGCGGCGGCCCGTGTCGCCGAGCCCGATCCTGCCGAGGAGCCGGCCGCGCCCGACGAGGTCGGCAGCGTCGAGGAGCTGGCGCTCATCGCCGCGCACCTCGACCTGTACCGGCACGCCACGCGCGCCCCGGAGCCGTACTGGCGCGCGGCGCTGGAGCGGGACCCGGGGCACGTCGACAGCCTGGTCGGCCTCGGCCGCCGGGCCTACGCCGCGGGCCGCCACGAGGAGGCCGCCGAGTACCTGGGCCGCGCCGTCGGGCGGCTGACCCGGCTGCACCGCAGCCCCCGCGACACGACGGCGGTCTACCTGCTCGGCCTGGTGCGCGAGGCGCTCGGCGACGACTCCGGCGCCTACACCGCCTACGCCCAGGCCGCCTGGTCGCGGGCCTGGCGGGCCGCCGCGGGCTACCGGATGGCGCGCCTCGACGCGCGCGCCGGCCGCTACGCCGCCGCCCTGGACCGGCTGGCCGACGTGCGCCGCACCGAGCCCGACCACCTCCAGGCCCTCGCGCTGAGCGTGGTCTGCCTCGGGCGGCTGCGCCGGCACGCCGACGCCGCCTCCACCCTCGCCGCCGCCCGCACCCTCGACCCGCTCGACGCCTGGCTGCGCCACCTGGACGGGCAGCCCGCGAGCGGTGACGCCCAGACCCTGCTCGACGTCGCGATCGAGCTGGCCGGCGTGGGCGAGCACGAGGCCGCGCTCGCCTGCCTCGACGAGGCGGAGGCCCGCGAGGACCACCGGCCCGCCGGGCAGACCGCCGTCCGGCCGCTGCTCGCGTACCACCGCGCGCACGTGCTGCGCCTCGCGGACCGTCCGGACGACGCCGCCGCGGAGCGGGCGCGGGCCCGCGGCCTGGACGCCACGTGGTGCTTCCCGGGCCGGCTCGCCGACGCCGCGGTGCTGAGCGAGGCGGCCGACACCGACCCCGACGACGCCCGCGCGAGGTCGCTCCTGGGCCACTGGACCTACGCGGCCGGACGGCGGGCCGACGCCCTGGCCTTGTGGCGGGCGGCCGTCCAGATCGACTCGTCCGACGCCGTGGCCTGGCGGAACATCGGCCTGGCCGCCGTCAACCACGAGCGCGACTTGGCCGCCGCGGCCGCCGCCTACGACCGGGCGTGCGCCGTCGCGCCCGACGACGCGCGGCTCCGGTACGAGCGTGACCAGCTCGCGGCGCTGACGGGGGTCGGACCGGGGGAGCGGCTCGCCGCGCTGCTCGGGACGGACCATGCACCTGCTGCCAGTCCGGGGGCGGATCTGGCAGGAAGTGCATGGTCGGCTGGCGGGGGTCTCGACAAGCTCGACCAGCGAGGGCCTGGGCTCGACCAGCGGGGCGGGCCTCTCGACCGCGACGACCTTGCCGTCGAGGCCCTGCACCTCATGGTCACCGAGGGTCGCGCGGACGAGGCGTTGGCGATCCTCGGCGGACGTCGCCTGCACCCGTGGGAGGGCGGCGAGGGCCAGGCGCTCCTGGCCTGGGACCGCGTGCAGGCCCACCGCGCCCTGGACGCGCTCGCGGAGGGCCGGGCCGCGGACGCCGTCGGGCACGTGCGCGCTGCCCTCGCCCCGCCGCCCAGCCTGGGGGAGGCGCGCCACCCCCTGGCGAGCACGGCGAACCTGCACCTGCTGCTCGGCGACGCGCTCGCCGCGGCCGGCGACCAAGCAGCCGTCGGCACCGAAGAAGCCGACGACGCCTGGCGCACCGCCGCGACCCAGCGCGGCGACTTCGTCGAGATGAGCACGCAGGAGCACGGCGAGCAGACCTTCTGGACGGTCCTCGCGCTGCGCCGCACCGGAGACACCGCGGCCGCGGACGACCTCACGGCATCGCTGCGCGCCTACCGCGACACGTACGCCGTCGAGGTGCCGCGCGTGGACTACTTCGCGACGTCGCTGCCCGACCTCCTGCTGTTCGAGGAGGACCCCCTGCGGGTGCGCGACCGGCGCGTCCTCGTGCTGGACGCCCAGCTCGCGCTGCTGGCGGGCGACGTCGCCACGGCGAAAACCATGCTGGGCCGGCCGGAGCTCGCGGCGTCGCGCCACGCGGCCGACCTGCGGCACGCCGTCGCCCGTCACGGCGAGGCGCTGCTGCGCGGCCCCGCCGCCGTCGTCGGGGAGGCTGTGGAACAGGCCCCGGGAATCTGACGGGCGCGGACCTACCCGCGCCCGTGATCTGAGTGGTACCAGGATGCGCCAACGAAGGCGCACGAAGGAGGAACAAAGATGTCCAAGCGAACCACGTCCGACAAGTGGGCACTGACTCGCCGCGAGCTCCTCGCGGGCGGTATGACGCTGGGTGCGGCGAGCCTGCTGGCCGCGTGCGTCGGGACGACGTCGGGCGGCAGCGGCGGTGGCGGGGGCGGCGCGAGCTCCGGCCTCGTCACCCTGCAGAACTCGATCCAGGACGCCGACCCGAAGGCTGCCCTGGAGGCGCTGGTCAAGGCCTACCCCGGCGGCGACGTCACGATGAACTCGGTGGCCACCGAGCAGTTCCGGGCGCAGCTCACGAACTACCTGCGCTCCGGCGACTCGCCCGAGGTGCTGAGCTGGTACGCCGGGTCCGTGGCCCGGTCCTACGCCGAGGAGGGGCTGCTGCTCGACGTGTCGCCCCTGTGGGAGGGCGACGGCGCGTGCGCCGGGTACTCCGACGCGCTGCGCAGCCTGTCCAGCGACGCGTCCGGCAACCAGATCTTCGTGCCGACCAGCTACTACTGGTGGAGCGTCTTCTACAAGAAGTCCGCGTTCGAGAAGTGGGGCGTGGAGCCGCCGACGTCGTGGGACGAGTTCCACGCGCTGTGCGAGAACCTCAGCGGCCAGGGCATCGTCCCGCTGACCAACGGCCTGTCGTCGACGCCGTGGATGGCGTCGGGCTGGTTCGACTACCTGGACCTGCGGATCAACGGCGCCCAGTACCACCGAGAGCTGCTGGCCGGGGAGCACGCCTTCAACGACCCCGAGGTGGTGGCCGTCATGGAGGAGTACAAGCGGCTCATCCCGTACTTCGACAAGAACGCCGCCTCCTACACCGCGCAGGACGCGGCCACGCCCGTGGCCCAGGACAAGTCGGCCATGTACCTCGTCGGGGCGTTCGTCTCCGGCTACTTCCCCGAGGACCAGCGCGACGACCTCGACTTCTTCTCCGTGCCCGTCATCAACGACTCGGTGCCGACGGCAGAGGAGGCCCCGACCGACGGCTTCTTCGCCGCGGCGCGCAGCGACAACCACCAGGGCGCGCTGGACCTGCTGAGCTACCTCGCCTCCGCCGAGTCGCAGCAGCAGTACATCGAGCAGTCCAAGTCCGCCAACCTGCCGACCTCGCCCGACGTCGACACCTCCGCGTTCAGCCCGCTCGTGCAGAAGGGCATCGAGCTGCTGAACAACACCGAGGAGATCACGCAGTTCTTCAACCGCGACTCCTCCGACGCCCTCCAGGCCACCGCCGACACCGCCCTCACCAAGTTCCTCGCCGAGCCCGACTCCATGAAGAGCATCCTCGACGAGTGGCAGAAGGCGGCCGAGGGGGTCTTCGCGTCGTGAGCGCGCAGCCGTCCACCACGACCCGCCGCCCCAACCGGTTCGCGCGCGTCCCGCTGCTCGTCTGGGTGTTCCTGCTGGTCCCGTTCGTGGTCGAGCTGTTCTGGGTGTTCTGGCCCGCGGCCAACTCGTTCTCGCTCGCCCTGACCCGCTGGGACGGGATCGGCCTGGCCGAGCCCGTGGGCCTGCAGAACTTCCGCGACCTGGCCGACGACCCGATCTTCCTGACCGCCCTGCGCAACAACGTGATCTGGGTGATCGGGTTCGGCGGCCTGTCCGTGGTGGGCGGCCTCGCCCTCGCGGTCACCCTGAACAAGCCCGGCCCGATGGTGAGCCTCTACCGCAGCGCCATCTACCTGCCGATGGTCGTCTCGCTCGCCGTCAGCGGCCTGTTCTGGCGCGTCATGTACGCGCCCGACGGGCCCATCAACGGCACCCTCGGCCTGCTCGGCCTGGAGCACCTGGAACGCCAGTGGCTCGCCGACCCCACCGTCGCCCTCGGGGCCGTGCTCATCGCCGCCGTCTGGCGCCAGGTCGGCTACATCATGGTGCTCTACCTGGCCGGTCTGAAGGGCACCGACGGCACGCTGGAGGAGGCCGCCGCCGTCGACGGCGCCAACGCGTGGCAGCGGTTCTGGCGCATCGTCATGCCGCAGCTCCGCGGCGTGAGCATGGTCGTCTTCGCCGTGACCGTCATCGACTCGCTGCGCACCTTCGACATCGTCTGGGCGATGACCCGCGGCGGGCCCTACAACGAGACCCAGCTCCTGAGCACCTACATGTTCCAGCAGGCGTTCACCACGGGGAACCTCGGCTACGCCTCCGCCATCGCCGTCGTCATCTTCGCCCTGGCGATCGGCTTCATCATCACCTACCTCGCCCGCCAGGCGCGGACGGAGGACTGACATGTCAGCACTCGCCCCACCCGCCGCCCCCGGCGTCCCGACGACGGCCGGCAGACGGCCCGCCGCCCGGCGCCGTCGGCCGCGCCCCGCCCGCTCACCGTGGCTGCACGTCGCGATGGTCCCCGTCACGCTGCTGTGGCTCAGCCCCATCGTGTTCGTGCTGTTCGTCGCGGTGCGCTCCTACGACGACATCGCCGGCCGCGGCCTCGGCGCCCTCCCGGCGTCGTTCAGCCTCGACGGCTTCACCACCGCCCTGACCGCGGGCGGCGTGCTGCGCTCCCTCGGCAACAGCGTCGTCGTCACCGTGTGCGCCGTGATCCTCTCCCTGGCGCTGTCGTCCTTCGCCGCCTACGCCCTGAGCCGGTTCGACATCCCCTTCCGCCGCACCATCCTGCTCACCATGCTCGCCGGCAACCTGCTGCCCCCGCAGATCCTGCTCGTGCCGGTCGCGTCCATCACCGAGGCCATCGGCATCGGCGACACGCTCACCGCGCTCGTCGTGGTCCAGGTCGGGTTCGGCATCGGCTTCTACACCTTCGTGCTGCACGGGTTCATGCGCGGCCTGCCGAACGAGGTCTTCGAGGCCGCGCGGCTCGACGGCGCCGGCCCCGGCGGCATCTTCTGGCGCATCGTGCTGCCCCTGTCGCGGCCGTCGCTGGCGGCGCTCGCGGCCCTGGCCACGACCTGGATCTTCAACGACCTGATCTGGGCGATGACGGTGCTGCGCACCGAGGCGAAGTTCCCGATCACCGCGGCCCTGCTCAACCTGCAGGGCGGGTTCTCCAGCGCGTGGAACGTGGTCGCGGCAGGCTCGCTGATCGCGGCCGTGCCGACGGCGATCGTGTTCTTCCTGTTCCAGAAGCAGTTCGTGTCCGGACTTCTCGTAGGAGCCAACAAGTGACCTGGACTCTCCCGACCCGGACGGGTCAGTACGTCGTCGGCCTCGCCCCGCGCGAGGCGGGGCTGGTAGCGATCGGCTGGGGACCTTCTGCCGGGGAGGCGGCGGCGCCCGTGGCGGCGACGTCGTCCTTCGAGGCGGACCTCGACCTGCTGCCGCTGGAGGCGACGGCTCTCGGCACGCGCAACGTGCACGGCGCCGAGCTCGTGGTCCGGCGTGCCGACGGCGTCCGTGGCGCGCGCCTCGCCCTCGCGGGCGAGGTCTCCGTGGCGCGGGACGACGGCGGCACGCACCTGGTCTGCCCGCTCGCCGACGACGTGCTCGGCCTCGGCGTGACCCTGCACCTGCGGACCCACCCGGACCACGACGTCGTGGAGAAGTGGGCCCGCCTGGAGAACCGTTCGGCGGAGCCGATCGAGGTGCTGCGCGGCTGGGGCGGGGCGTTCAACGTGCCTGCTCCTGGCGGGGCGCGCGTGGACCTGCTGGGCGGCGCGTGGTCGCGGGAGTTCACGCCTTTCCGCGCCTCGCTCGAGGCCGGCACGCTGAGCATCGGCAGCCGCCAGGGGATCACGTCGCACACGTATGCGCCGGTGGTGACTGTCGTTCCTGCCGGAACGGACGGGGCGGTCCGCTCCGCGCAAACGGACGGGGCGGTCCACTCGGGCGGAACGGACGGGGCGTTCCGTTCCGCCGGAACGGACGCACCCGTCCGGTTCGGCGTCGCGCTCGCCTGGAGCGGCTCGTGGCGGATGGCGCTCGACGCCGTCCCGTTCGCCGACCACATCCGCGTCTCCGCGGGGCCGGACGACGAGTCGGGCATCCTCACCCTCGCACCCGGCGACACCCTGACCACCCCGGTGCTCGCGGGCGTGCGGGTCGAGGGCGACGCCGACGACCTCGCCCACGCCTGGCACACCTACCAGGCGACGCTGGCCCGCACCCGCGGTCCCGAGCACCGGCCCGTGGTCTACAACTCCTGGTTCGCCACGACCTTCGACGTCCGCGTGGAGCACCAGCTCCGGCTCGCCGAGGCGGCCGCCGAGGTGGGCGCGGAGGTCTTCGTGGTCGACGACGGCTGGTTCCGCGGCCGCACGACCGACCGGGCCGCGCTGGGCGACTGGGAGGTCGACACCGACCGGATCCCGGGCGGGCTCGGGCCGCTCGCCGACGGCGTCAAGGCGCTCGGCATGCGCTTCGGCCTGTGGGTCGAGCCGGAGGCCGTGAGCCCCGACAGCGACCTGTACCGCGCGCACCCTGAGTGGGCGCACCACGTGGCCGGGCGCCCCCTGGAGACGCTGCGCCACCAGTACATGCTCAACCTCGGCCTGCCGGAGGTCGAGGAGTGGGTGCTCGGCACGCTGCGCCGGCTGCTCACCGACACCGACATCACGTACCTCAAGTGGGACATGAACCGCTCCATCGCCGACGGCGGGCGCACCGCCCCGGGCGGCGACGACTGGTCCTGGCGGCACACCCAGGCCTACTACCGGGTGCTCGACATGCTGCGCGCCGAGTTCCCGCAGGTCACCGTCGAGGGCTGCGCGGGCGGCGGCGGGCGCATCGACCACGCCGTCCTCGCCCGGACCGACGTCGTCTGGCCCAGCGACGAGACCGGGCCGCGCGACCGGCTGTCGATCCAGCACGGCTTCCTGGGCGTGCTGCCCGCGTGGACCATGAGCTCGTGGGTCACCGACCTGCCCGACCTGCTCGACCAGGAGAGCGCACCGGCGAGCCTGGAGTTCCGGTTCGTCGTCGCCATGGCGGGGGTGCTCGGCATCGGCTCGGACCTGCTGGCCTGGGACGACGCGACCCGGAAGCGGGCGGCGTCGTTCGTAGACCTGTACCGCTCGATCCGGCACGTGGTGCACACCGGGCGGACCCGGCGGCACGGGGACCCGGCCGACGCGGCGTGCGCGGTGCAGTACACCGGGGCCGACGCCGTCGTGGTGCTCGCCTGGCGGCGCGCCGACGCCGACCTCGCGCTGTACCTGCGCGACCTCGAACCGGACGCGCGGTACCGGGTGCGGGGCAGCGACGAGGTGCGGTCCGGCGCGGAGCTCGCTTCCGACGGGCTCCCGGTCGGCTGGACCTGGCAGGACTGCGACGTGCTGGTCCTGGACCGGGTGTGACCGGGCCGGGTGTGACCGGGCCTGCCGCGGCGTCGGGCACGCGGCGGCCGCTCAGGGTCCGGACGGACCCGGCCCTGGGCGGCCGCTGGACCTCGCTGGCGACGCCGGAGCGCGAGTGGCTCTGGCGTAACCCGCGGGTCCCGGCCGCCGCCAGGGCCAGGGTCAGGCCCGGCGACCCGTTCGTCGACGCCGGCGGCGGCGAGGAGTGCCTCCCCACGATCAACGGCCCGAGCGACCACGGCGAGGTCTGGTCCAGGCCCTGGGCGGTCGACGGCGACGACGTGGCTCACGTCCGGGCCGGGGACCTCACCCTGAGCCGTGGCCTCCGGGCCGACGACGGCACGGTCCGCGCCCGCTACACGATCGACGGCCCGCCCGGCGCCGGCCTGCTGCACGCGGTGCACCTGCTGCTCGACGTCGGCCCGGGGGCGCGGCTGGAGGTGCCCGGCCGGCCGGACACCCTCGTGGTCGAGTGGCCCGAGCCGGGCGCGATCACGCCCACCACCTGGCCCGACGGCGGGGGAGTGCCGCTCGACGTGCTCGGGCCCGACGACGGCACCGCCCGGTGCGCCGTCGTCGCGACCGACCGGCTCGACGTCGTGGACGGCGCCGACCGGCTCTCGCTGCGCTGGGGCGTGGAGGCGGGGTACGCCGCCCCGGTGTCGCTGGTCGTGTGGCGCAACCTCGGCGGCTGGCCCGACGACGGCCCGTACCGGTCGGTCGGCGTCGAGCCGATGCTCGGGGCCGAGACCAATCTCGACCGCGCCGCCCCCGACCGCAAGGCCCGGCTGGACGAGCGCGGGCGCCTGACCTGGCGGCTCACGGTGAGCGCATCCCATATCGCAAGGAATCTTCCACTGTAAGAATTTCGTCGCTAGCATCGTCGGCGGTTCACCGAAGAGCCGGGTTCACTGCCGAACGAGGGGGTCCCATGCCGACGACGACGCCGACATCCGTACAGCTCTACTCGATCCGAGACGCGATAGCCGACGACCTGGACGCCGCCGTGGCGCGCCTGGCCGAGATCGGGCTCCGACACGTGGAGCCCTACGCCTTCCACGAGCGCACCGACGACTACCTGCGGGCGTTCGCGGCCACGGGCCTGACCGCGCCGTCGGGCCACGCGCCCGTGCTCGCCGCCGAGACGCCCGAGGCGATCTTCGACGCCGCCGTCGCGCTCGGGATGGGCACCGTGATCGACCCGTTCCTGCCGGCCGAGGAGTGGCAGAGCGCCGACCAGGTGGCGCGGCTCGCGGAGCGGGCCAACGCGCTGGCCGTGCTCGCCGCCGAGCGCGGGCTGACGTTCGGGTACCACAACCACGCCTGGGAGCTGGGCACCCGCATCGACGGCCGGCACGCGCTGGAGGTGTTCGTCGACCACCTGACGCCCGAGGTGGTGCTGGAGGTCGACACGTACTGGGCGGCCGTCGGGGGAGCGGATGCCCCCGCACTGCTCACGGCCCTGGGCGACCGCGTGCGGCTGATCCATGTCAAGGACGGCACGCTCGACGGCGACATCGAGCGGCAGCAGCCCGCCGGCTCGGGCGAGGTGGACGTGCCCGCGATCCTCGCCGCCGCGCCGTCTGCGACGCGTGTGATCGAGTTCGACGCGTACGCCGGGGACGTGTTCGAGGGCATCGCGCAGTCGCTCGCCTGGCTGACGGAGCACGACCGATGAGCCGGCCGGGCGCGGCGGGCGTCGGCATCGTCGGGGCGGGCAACATCTCGACCCAGTACCTGGAGAACCTGACCCGGTTCGCCGACGTCGAGGTCCGGTTCGTCGCCGACCTCGACCTCGCGCGTGCCGCCGAGCGGGCCCAGGAGTACGGGGTGCCGGCGTCGGGCGGCGTGGACGAGCTGCTGGCCCGCGACGACATCGACGTGGTCGTGAACCTCACCGTCCCGGCGGTGCACGCCGAGGTCGGGCACCGCATCCTGGCCGCGGGCAAGCACGTGTGGAGCGAGAAGCCGCTCGCCCTCGACGCGGAGGCGGCGTCGGTCCTGCTGGCCGACGCCGAGGCGCGCGGCCTGCGCGTCGCCAGCGCCCCGGACACGGTGCTGGGCGCAGGCATCCAGACGGCGCTGCGGGCGATCGCGCGCGGCGACATCGGCGAGCCGCTGACGGCGACCACGATGTTCCACGTACCCGGACCCGAGTCGTGGCACCCGAGCCCCGACTTCCTGTTCGCGCTGGGCGGCGGCCCGCTGTTCGACATGGGCCCCTACTACGTGACCGCGCTCGTGCACGTCTTCGGCTCCGCGACGCGGGTCCAGGCCGTGGCCTCCACCTCGCGGCCCACCCGCACCATCGGCAGCGGACCCCGGGCGGGCGAGGTCTTCCCCGTCGAGGTGCCGACCCACTACGCCGCCCTCATCGAGTTCGGCGAGGGTCGCTCGGCACAGTCGACGTTCTCGTTCCAGCACGCGTTGCCCCGCGCCGGGTTCGTCGAGATCAACGGCACGGAGGGCACGATCGTGCTGCCCGACCCCAACGGCTTCGACGGCGCCTCGGCCCTGTGGACCTACGGCTCCGAGGAGCCGACGGCGCTGCCCGCCGAGGGGCCGGAGTTCGGGCGAGGCGCGGGCGTCGTCGACCTGGTGCGCTCGATCCGCGACGGCGGCACCGAGCGTGCGTCCGGCGCGGTGGCGGCGCACGTCCTGGACATCCTGCTAGGGGTGCGGGACGCCGCCGCGGCCGGACAGCCCGTCGAGATCAAGTCGGCGGTGTCACCGGTCGCGCCGCTGCCGGAGGGCTGGGACCCGGCGGAGGCGACGGGATAGGGGCTCGCTGCCTCGCCGGGCCGGTCTGCGGGCCGGTCCGGGAGGTATCGCCGGACCTCCTCGGCCGATCGTCGGACCTGTCCGGGAGGCGAGGTGTGCTCGGAAGGCACTGGGCTGATCTGCCCCGGAGGCGTCGTCGTGCCCGCGCGGGAGGCGAGGTGTACTCGGAGGGCACTGGCCGGGTGGGCTGAACTTCGTTCGGCTGTGACTCGGCTTTGCTGGCCCAGCCGGACAGTCCGGCCGGGCTGAACGACGTTCGCCTGTGACCCTGCTCCGTTGGCCCAGCCGGACAGTCCGGTCGGGCCGAATCCGGCGGGTCCAGGACGATCGGAATTCAGCCCACCCGGCCAGTGCCCTCCGAGTACACATTGCCTACCGGAGCGGATTTGCGACGGCTACCCGCGACCGTTTCGCGATGCCTCCCCGCGGCGGAATCGCGGCCAGAGTCTGTGGCGCGATCCTGCGCGACGGGGCTCCGCGGCCGCCGCCCTGACCGGTCACCCGACCGCGCCCCCAGGGGCATCCGGCTGAGCTTCCTGCTCCGTGCCAGCGGCCCGCGAGGCGTCCCGCTCGCCGTCCGAAACGGTCACCTGACCGCGCCCCCAGGGGCATCCGGCTGAGCTTCCGGCTCCGCGCCAGCAGCCCGCGAGGCGTCGCGCTCGCTGCCCGGCAGCAGTCGTTCCAGGAGCTCCAGCGACCGCCGCACATCGACGGCGTCGGGATCGAGCAACCACTGGAGCTGCAACCCGTCCGACGCGGCGGCGACGAGAGCGGCGGCGTCGGACGGGTCGATGTCGGCGGGGATCGCGCCCGAGGCCTGGCCTGCCCGGACGCGCTCGGCGAGGTCGGCGCGGACACCGCGGAACCGGGCCTGCACGAACTCGCGCGTCTCGGGGTGCTGCTGCGCCTGCAGCGCGTCCGTGGTGAGCGTCGCGTACAGCTCGACCAGGCCGGGGATCGACGCGTTGCGCTCGGCGCTGCGCTCCATCAGGGCGACCGCCGACACTTCGTCGGGCGCCCCCCGCTCGCCGCCGCGGGCCTCGTGCGCCCGGTAGACCTCGACGAGCAGCTCGTCGCGGTGGGCGAAGTAGTAGCGCAGCGCGGCGTGCGAGACGCCGATCGCCTCGCCGATCGCCCGCAGCGACGCGCCCACGCCGCGCTCGGCGAACACGGCGATGGCGCTCGCGAGGATCTGCGCGCGCCGCTCCGGGGCCTTCCGGTACGACCGTGCCTGGGCTCCCGCGTCGCCGTTCACCATGGGGGTCATCGTACGAACGCTCGCCCCGGATCGGCCGGGGACGAGCGGGTGGAATGCGGCGCCGGGTCCCGGGGTTGCCGCCCGTATGACTACCTTCGGCATCATCGGAGCAGGGAACATCGGCAGCCAGGTCGCCCGCGTGGCGATCGCGCAGGGCAACGAGGTGGTGATCGCCAACTCGCGCGGCCCCGAGACGCTCGCCGACCTCGTCGCGGAGCTCGGCCCCAAGGCCCGCGCCGCCACGGCCCAGGAGGCGGCCGAGGCCGCCGACGTCGCCGTCGTCTCGGTGCCGCTGAAGGTCTACCGCGACATCCCGGTGGAGCCGCTGGCGGGCAAGGTCGTGCTCGACACCAACAACTACTACTGGGAGCGCGACGGCCACATCGAGGCGCTGGACCGCGGCGAGGCCACGACGGCCGGCCTGCTCCAGGAGCACCTGCCGACGTCGAAGGTGGCCAAGGCGTTCAACCAGATCATGTCGGGCGCGATCACGACCGACGGGACGCCGTCGGGCACGCCGAACCGCCGCGCCCTGGCCACCGCGAGCGACTTCCCCGAGGCCGTCGAGCTCGTGACCCGGCTCTACGACGAGGCCGGCTTCGACACCGTGAGCGCCGGCCCGCTCAGCGAGTCGTGGCGCTTCGAGCGCGACCGCCCGGCCTACGTCTCCCGCCAGAACGCCCAGGAGCTCAAGGAGAACATGGGCAAGGCGCAGCGGGTCCTCTGACCCGGCCCCGATCCGGCTCGGCCGGCGCCGCCCGGGGGCGTCCGGGGCTCAGGCCCCGAACGCCTCCAGCGCGACCGGCTCCCACTCGCGCCAGGTGCGCAGCCGCTCGGCGTAGATCTGCTCGACGTCGGCGAGCGACCTGCCCATGAAGACGTGCAGCGGCGGCTGCTCGGCGTCGACGATCCGCAGCAGGGCGGCGCGGGTCGCGCGCGGGTCCCCGAGCTCGAACACGGGCGCCGTGGCGACCCGCGCCTCGGCGTAGTCCGGGTGCTCGGCGCTGGCGCGCAGCCCCGCGCCGAACCCCGTCGCGTACGGGCCGGGCTCGACGTTCGTGACGTGAATGCCGAACGGTGCGACCTCCTGCGCGAGGGCCTCCGACAGCCCCTCCACCGCCCACTTGGACGCGTGGTAGGCGCCGTACCCGGGGAAGGTGCGGACGCCGCCCTCGCTCGTGACCTGCAGGATCCTGCCCGACCCCTGAGCGCGCAGGACCGGCAGCACGGCCTGCGTGACCCAGACCGTGCCGAAGAAGTTGGTCTCCATCTGGTCGCGCAGCTCCTGCTCGCTGATCTCCTCGACCATGCCGGTCTGGCCGTAGCCGGCGTTGTTGACCACCACGTCGAGCCGCCCGAAGTGCTCGACGGCGCGGTCGACGGCGGCCTGGACGGCGGGCCGGTCGGTGACGTCCAGCGGAAGGGCCAGCACGGCGTCCGGGTACTTGCTGGTGAGCGGCTCCAGGGCGGTGACGTCGCGCGCGGTGGCGGCGACGTGGTCGCCGCGTTCGAGGGCGGCCTCGGCCCACTCGCGGCCGAGGCCCTTGGCTGCTCCGGTGATGAACCATGTGGTGTGCATGCCTCCATCGTGCGGCGGCGCCACCCATTCCACCAGCGACTCTTTGGCACACAAGACATGCGCTGACCGCATGGCTCATGATGGCCCCATGGCAGAGCTCACCGTCACCGCGCTGCGGGTCGTCCACGCCGTCGTCGGCACCGGGTCCTTCACCGCGACGGCCGACCTCCTCGGGTACACCCAGTCGGCG
Organism: Promicromonospora sukumoe; assembly: GCF_014137995.1. Lineage (NCBI taxonomy): Bacteria > Bacillati > Actinomycetota > Actinomycetes > Micrococcales > Promicromonosporaceae > Promicromonospora > Promicromonospora sukumoe. The sequence goes on along the minus strand of NZ_JACGWV010000001.1, from coordinate 3,786,284 downwards.
GTCTCCCGCCAGGTCGCGGCGGCCGAGTCGGCGGCGGGCGTCCCGCTGTTCGTGCGCGGCGCGCGCGGCGTGGCGCCGACGCCGGCCGGAACGCTGGTCGCGCGCCGGGCGGCGGTGGTCCTCGCCGAGCTGGACGCCGTCGGCAAGGACCTCGCCGGGCTGGACGACGTCCTCGGGGGCCGGGTGGTGCTGGGCGCGTTCCCGACGGCGACGTGGGTCCTCGCGCCCCGCGCCGTCGCCGTCGTGCGGGACCGGCACCCAGGCCTGACGGTCGACCTGCACGAGGCGTCGACCCCCACCCAGCTCCGCCAGCTCCGGGCGGGACGCATCGACGTCGCCGTCATCGGCATGGGCGCCGACCTGCCCGCGTACGACCTGGACGGGCTGCGGAGGGACCACGTCGCGGACGGCCGGTCCCTCGTCGCGGTCCCGGAGAACCACCGGTTCGCGGGCCGGGACCCGGTCCCTGTCGCGGAGCTGGCGGGGGAGGAGTGGCTGGTCGGCAAGGGCCTGCGCGGCGACCCGCAGTTCGGGGCGTGGCCCACGCTGCCGGCGCCGAAGGTCGTCGGCGCGGTGCGGGAGTGGAACGCCCGCCTGGGCCTGGTCGCGGCCGGGCTGGGCATCACGACGGTGCCCGAGCTCGTCGTCCCCGCGCTCCCGGCCGGCGTGGTGACGGTCCGCGTCGACGACCCGGCCTGGCTCGGCCGCGCGGCGGTCGCCGTCACGCGCCCGGACCGCCCGGCGGGCGTGGACGCGGTGGTGGGCGCGCTCCGGGAGGTCGCGCGCGAGCTCGGCTAGTCTCGCCGCATGCCCAGCGCCCCCGACGACCCCTGGTCCGACGTCGCCGACGACTGGGGCCGGTACTGGGGCGCCTTCGCGCGGCCGGTGTGGGCGCCGCTCCTCGACGCGGCCGGGATCGGGCCGGGCAGCCGGGTGCTCGACGTCGGCTGCGGCAGCGGTGAGCTGCTCGAACACCTCCAGGACCAGGGTGCCCGGCCCAGCGGCGTCGACCCCGCCGCCCGCATGGTCGAGCTCGCCCGGGCGCGTGCCGCCGGCGCGGACGTGCGCGTCGGCGAGATCGAGGACCTCCCGTTCGACGACGGCGCCTTCGACGCCGTGCTCGCCGTGAACGCGTTCCAGTTCGCGCACGACCCGGACGACGCCCTCGCCGAAGCCGCCCGCGTGCTGGCGCCGGACGGCGTCGTCGGCCTGGCCGGGTGGGCCGAACGCAGCCGCAACGATCTGGACGCGATCAACGTGGCGCTCGCGGAGGCCGACGAGGAGGAGCCGCCCGAGGACGGCCCGCTGCGCCTGCCGGGCGGGCTCGCCGACGTGCTGCGCGAGGCGGGCTGGACGGTCCTGGACAGCGGCGTCACGCCCGTGGTGTGGACCGCCCGCGGCGACACCGACCTGGTGCGCGGCATCCTGTTCGGCGAGGGCGACGCGACGGTCGCGGACCTCGCGCCCGTGGTCGTCGAGGCCGCCGCACCCTTCCGCCGGCCCGACGGCGGCTATCGGCTCGCGAACGCCTTCCGCTGGGCGGTGGCGCGGCGCGCCTGACCGGCGTCTGTAGGGTGGGCCCACGTGAGCACGTCGACGGAGCCGAACCAGCCCATCCTGCGCGTCCCGGGCGTCCGGGCGCTGGTGTGGATGTCGCTCTTCGGCTTCGCCGGGTACGCGCTCCTGCTGCCGACGGCGCCCCTGTGGGCCACCCGCGGCGGCGCCGACGAGGGCGGCGCGGGTCTGGTCAACGCCGTCCTCATGCTCGCCACCGTCGCCTTTCAGACGACCGTGCCCTGGGCGCTGCGCCGGCTGGGCTGGCGCGCCACGCTGGTCGCCGGGGTGCTGCTGCTCGGCCTGCCGTCGCTGGCGTTCCTGCTCACCGACCAGCTCGGCTGGATCCTCGTCGCCTCCGCCGTCCGCGGCGCCGGGTTCGCGGTGGTCACGGTGTGCGGCGCGACGGCGATCGCCGAGCTGGTCGACGCCTCCCGGCGCGGCCGGGCGATCGGCGTCTACGGCCTCGCCGTGGCCGCGCCCCAGGTGTTCCTCACGCCCAGCGCCGCCTGGGTCGCGGAGGCGGTCGACTTCCGGGTCGTGTTCGTCCTGGGCACGCTGCCGGCGCTCGCCGTGCCCTTCGCGCTCGCCCTCGGGCGGCGGCTCGACGACGTCGCGGGCGCGCCGGTGCCGGACTCCGCCGTCGCGCACCCGGGCCGGGGCCGGATGCTGCTCGCGCTGGCGCTGCCCTCCCTCGTGCTGCTCGCCGTCACGACGCCCGGGGGCGCGCTGCTCACGTTCGCGCCGCAGCTCGGGTACGGCGCGCTCGTCGCCATGGCCGGGCTGTTCGGTCTGACGGTCGCCGCGGCCCTGTCCCGCTGGCTCGTCGGCGGCCTGGCCGCCCGGTACGGGCCGCGCCGGTTCGTCCCGCCGCTGCTGGCGCTCTGCGCGGCGGGGCTCGTGCTGTGCGGCTGGTCGCTGACGGATTCCGGCCCCGGCGCGGCGGGACTGATCGCGGGCATGACCGTCGTCGGCGTCTCCTACGGCAGCCTGCAGAACCTCACCCTGGTCACCGCGTTCGCGGCCGTGCCCGACCGGGAGCGCAGCGTCGCCAGCGCCGTCTGGAACATCGGCTTCGACACCGGCACGGGGCTCGGCTCGCTCGTGGTCGGCTTCATCGCCGCCGGCACGAGCTTCACCGTCGGCCTGCTGACGACCGCCGCGCTGTGCGTCGTCGTCGCGCTGATCGCCCTGGTGGGCGGGAGCCGGCGGACCGCCTCGGTGTGAGGCCCGGCGCGCCAGGGTGAGGACCAGGGTCGCACCCTGGTTCGCGCGCGACCCGGGCGTCCGAGGGTGGCGGGATGATCGACTCAAGAATGCCCGGCGACGTCGGCCCGGATGTCGGACCCGGAGACGACGGACCTGGGGACATCGGACCCGGGGACGCGGCCGGGCGCCCGATCGGCCGCCGGATCGTGCTGGCGATGCTCGGCCTGGGCGCCGCGGGCGTCGCCGTCGGGCCCGCGGTGCGGGACGGCGTGCGGGCCGCCCTGTCCCGGGACGCGCCCGCGGCGGTGCCGGACGACCGGGGCTTCCGCTACTTCAGTGTCGTCGGCTCCGTGCCGCGCCAGGACGCGACGACGTACCGCCTCACCGTCGGCGGGCTCGTCGACCGCCCCGGCACGTACACGCTCGACCAGCTCGCGGTGCTGCCGCAGACCACGGTCGTGCACGACGCCGTCTGCACCGACGGCTGGCAGGTCGACGACGTGCCGTTCACCGGCGTGCTGCTGCGCGACCTGCTCGACGCCGCCGGGGTGCGGGACGAGGGCGCCGCCGTCCGGTTCACCTGCTTCGACGGCGCGTACTCGGAGAGCCTCACGCTGGAGCAGGCCCGCCGGTCGGACGTCGTGGTCGCGCTGCGGATGTTCGACGAGCCCGTGCCGCACGACAGCGGCGGCCCGGTGCGGCTCTTCGTCGCGCCGATGTACTTCTACAAGTCGGCCAAGTGGCTCTCCGGCATCGAGGTCACCAGCCAGGTCCAGCAGGGCTACTGGGAGGACTACGGGTATCCCGTGGACGGGTGGCTGCCCGGCGAGGAGCCGGTCAGTGCCTGAGCGCGTGCTCCGCTTCAGCCCCGCCGAACGGGCGGTCCACCGGGCGACGGGGCTGCTGTTCCTGGTCTGCCTGCTCACGGCGCTCGCGCTCTACGTGGCGCCCGTCGCGCAGCTCGTCGGACGGCGGCCCCTGGTCCAGACCGTGCACGAGTGGGCCGGGCTCCTGCTGCCCGTGCCGGTGCTGCTCGGCCTGTGGTCGGGACCGTTCCGGGCCGACCTGCGCCGCTTCGACCGGTTTACTGACCACGACCGGCGGTGGCTCGCGAGCCTGCGCTCGTCCGACCCCCGGCGCGGCCGGTTCGCGGGGAAGTTCAACGCCGGCCAGAAGCTCTGGGCCGTGTTCTTCGCCGGTGCCGTCCTGGTCATGCTCGGCACCGGGCTGCTGCTGTGGTTCACGTTCCCGCTCGGGTTCGTGCCGCAGGCCGGCGTCGTGCTGGTGCACGACGCCGGCGCCTACGCCCTCGTGGCCGTCGTCGCAGGCCACGTCATGAAAGCGGTCGCCGACCCGGAGGCCCGGCGCGGCATGCGCACCGGGTCCGTCCGGCGGTCGTGGGCGGCGCGGGAGCACGCCCTCTGGCTGGGTCAGAAGCCGAAGTCCCCGATGCCGCCGCCCCCGTACTCCGGTGGCTCCTCGTCGCCTTCGGCGCCCCATGCGTCCCAGGCCGCCGACGACGCCGCGTAGCCGGCCACCGTCGCCAGGATCGCGGCGCTGACGGCGCTGCTCAGGGCGGCCCCGGGCGCGTCCGTGCCGAGCACCTGGGCGAGCGCGCCCCGCCGTCGGCCCTCGATCCGGGCCGCCGCCCGGCCGAGGGCGGCGGGGGACGGGTCGGCGGGGCGGTCGGCGGGGTCGGGTGTGGTTGTTGTTCCGGCTGTGCCGGTCGTGCCGGTCGTGCCGGCGGAGAGCCGCGCGAACGCGGCCTCCCGCTCGGCCGGCGTCAGCCGCTCGAAGGCGGCGACGTGCACCTGCTCGATCGTCCCCGGCGGCGCGGACCGCAGCAGCTGCTCGGAGCGGTCGAGCGCACCGGCGTCGTCGGACCTGCTCATCGCGTGCCCCCTTCGGGGGTGTCGGAGGGCTCGCCGGCGGAGCCGCCGACGGGGACGATCTTGTACCCCTGCTCGGCGAGGTCGCGCGTCATGTGCTCGGCGTACCACTCGGGCCAGGCCTCGTCGTAGACGCCGCCCAGGTCCTTCTCCTCGTGCACGCCGTGCGCGGTGGCGGCCTTCTTGAGCAGGTCGAGCAGGATCTCGTTCGACCGCGGGTCCGGTGCGGTGCTCATCGGCCCGGGAGACGGTCGACGATCTGCTGGAGCACCCACTCGTTGCCGTCCGAGTCGGCGAACGAGGCGAACGACGCGTAGCTGTCGTGCTCGGGGTGCGGCCCCGGGACGCGGTTCGCGGTGCCGGCCCAGTGGAAGACGCCGTCCTGGTCGTGCCAGATCTCGCTGACGTCGGCGCCGTGCTCCACGAGCTCGGCGCGTGCCGCGGCGAGGTCCGTCACCACGAGGTGCAGGCCGCGCACCGAGCCGGGTGCGGCGTCGCTGAGGTGCTCGCCGAAGATGATCGACGCCGCGGAGCCGGGCGGCGTGAGCTGGACGACGCGCAGGCCGCGCTCGGTGGCGAAGTCGGCGTCGAGCCGCCAGCCGAGACCCGCGTAGAAGTCCTTGGCGCGGTCCACGTCGGAGACGGGCAGGACGACGACCTCGAGCTTGAGTTCCATGTTCTTTCTCCGGTTCTGGGGTGGTGCTGGATGGGTACTGCTGGGGTGCGTGCTGCTGGTGTGCGTGCTGCTGGTGTGCGTGCCGGCGGAGGGGTTACCTGGCCTGCAGCGGGCCCGCGAACGACTTGCTCAGGGACGCGGGGCCGACGAGGGGGAGCAGAGCGGCGAGCAGCTTGCGCTGGAAGGTCTGGGGGCGGCGCGTCAGCTCGACGTCGATGCGGCTGCCGTCCCCGTCGGGGGAGACCTGGAAGACCCAGCCACCGCCGGGTCCGAACACCTTCGAGTCCAGTGTGGTGATGTCGACGCGGCCGCGCTCGTCGTCCCACTCGTAGCGGGCCCGCTCCCAGGCGGCGGCGGTGCCCTCGGTCACCTCGGCCCAGCTGTCGCCCTGCGCGTGGACCGTCAGGTGGTCGGCGTCGATCGTGGGCCAGGCCTCGGCGCGGGCGGGGCTGAAGTCGGTCAGCACCCGCATCGCGGCGGAGGGGGCGAGGGTCGAGTCGAGGTGAAAGCGGACGGCGGTCATGGTCAGGCTCCTCAGGTTGTGTAACCAGTTTGAGTGGTTACTGCGATGACAGGAACTGTGGCACAGGTTGCGTAACCCGTCAAACTGGTTACGTGGACTTGTGCGTCACTCGGTCACCGTTCAGAATGGTTACGTGAACCACGCCTTCCCCTGCGGGACGCTCGCGCTCGACTTCCTCGGCACGCTGCGCGCCCGCCGCAACCCGGTCCCCGCGGAGAAGCTCGGCACGCCCGGGCTCCTCGACGACTGGTTCGTCGAGTCGGGGATGTTCGACGCCGCCCCCCACGCCGACGAGGCCGACCTCGCGGCGGCGCTGGAGCTGCGCGAGTCGCTCTACGCGCTCGTCGAGGACCGGCTCGGCGGCCGCGCGGCATTGGCGGCCGCCGCCGAGGCCACGGAGGCCGGCGCGCGCGCCGGGTCGGCTGCTCCCGCCGCACTCGCGGCGCCGGTGGGGTCTGCGGTGTCGGCTGGGGCGGCCGGGGCGGGGGCGCCGGCCGCGCTCGCGGCGGCCGTAGCCGTCCTGAACCGGCACGCCGCGTCGCCGCCCGTCGTCGTGCAGCTCGATGTTGCCGGGGCTGCCGGGGCTGCCGGGGCTGCCGGGGCTGCCGGGGTTGCCGGGGCTGCCGAGGCGGACGGTGCTGGTGCCGGTGTCGGCAGGGCGGGCGGTCCTGGTGTCCTCGGTTCCGCGGTGACCCGCCGCAGCGGCACCGCCGCGCAGGGGCTCGCGGCAGTGGCTCGCGAGGCCGTCGAGATCCTGGGCGGCCCCGACGCCGCCCTGCTGCGCGAGTGCGGCCGCCCCGAGTGCACGCAGGTCTACCTCGACCGCTCCCGCGGACACCGCCGCGAGTGGTGCGCCATGCGCACCTGCGGCAACCGGGTCAAGGTCTCGGCCTACCGCTCCCGCCACCGCACGACCCCGACGTCGACCCCGACACCCCACGCCTGACCCCGCCGCGCCGACCCGCTTCAGATGTGCGCTTCTACCCAGTCGTTGGGCCCGAAACGAGCGTGATTCCGGGCGTAATGACGGGGTAGAAGCGCACCTTCGATTCCGGGCCGCCGCGGCCCCGCGCCCGCCCGTTCCGCCACTCTGTGCTCGACCGCTCCGCACCTCCGTGCGCCGGCATCGGCTGCTCTGGACACCAGCTCCCGCCGCCCCCACGGGTCTGCTCCGGATGTGCGCTTCTACCCAGTCATTGGGCCCGAAACGAGCGTGATTCCGGGCGTAATGACGGGGTAGAAGCGCACGTTCGATTCGGGGCTGCCGCGGTCAGGTGCCCCGCCCGTTTCGCACCTCTGTGCTCGACCGCTCCGCGCCTCCGTGCTCCCGCGCCCGTAGCTCCGTGCTCCCGCCGACGATGTGCGCTTCTGCCCAGTCATTGGGCCGGGAACTGACCGTGTTTTCGGGCCCAATGACTGGGTAGAAGCGCACATCTTGACGTGGCCGACCAGCACAACTCGACGCGGCCGACCCGCACATCCCGGCCCGGCCGACCCGCACATCCCGCACATCCCGCCCCGCCCACCCCGGCCCCGGCCGGCCCCCGCCGCCCCGCTGCTTGACGCCCCCTCCGCCCCGGTGCAACACTGCTGCCCATCACCAGGAAACGTTTCCAGTTCGCCACGGCGACAAACTGGAAACGTTTCCAAAACGGGTAGGACCTCACGACGAAGTGGAGTGACAATGTCGTCATCACGCGCCACCCTCATCCAGGTGGCCGAGCGCGCCGGGGTGTCGCTCGCGTCGACCTCGCGGGCGCTGCACGGCACGGGCGCGAGCAAGAAGATGGTGGACCGCGTCCGCGCCGCCGCCGCCGAGCTCGGCTACAGCCCGGACGCGATCGGCCGGTCGCTGCGCCTGAAGCGGACCTTCCAGGTCGCGTTCGCCGTCGCCGACATCGGCAACCCGGTCTACGTCGAGATGCTCACCGCGATCCACGAGGTGCTCGCGCCGCACGGCTACCGCGTGGTCGTCATGTCCACAGGCCCCACGGTCGCCTCCACGACCGACCTGGTCCGCAGCCTGAGCAGCGGCTTCGTCGACGGCCTGATCGTCAGCCCGCTGCGCACCGACGACGCGCTCGTCGAGGCCATCCGCCAGGCGCCCGTGCCCGTCGTCGTGATCGGCCGGTCGCTGGAGCAGCAGGGCATCGACTCCGTCTCCACGGACTCGGCCGCGGGCCTCGGCCAGGCGGTCGCCCACCTCGTGGAGATCGGCCGCCGTCGGCTCGGGTTCGTCAACGGCCCGCTCGACACCACCCCCGGCGCCGCCCGGCAGCGCGGTTTCGACGCCGCCACGAGCGCGCCCGGGTTCGCCGGCGACCACGCGGAGACCGAGCGCGCCGAGGACTTCACCGTCGCCGCCGGGCTCGCCGCCGCGCGCCGGCTGCTGTCCCGCAGGCCGGCGGCCGGGCCGTTCGACGCCGTCGTCGCCGCCAACGACCTGCTCGCCATCGGCGTGATCCGGGCCGCCCGGGAGCTGGGGCTCTCGGTGCCCGGCACGCTCGCCGTCACCGGGATGGACGACACGGAGATCGGCCGCGTCTTCCAGCCGAGCCTGACGAGCGTGTCGCTCGGCTCGGCCGAGCGCGGCACCGCCGCCGCGCGTCTCGTGCTGGACCGGGTCGACGACGTCGCCGAGCCCGCCCGGCAGATCGCCATCGGGCCGCGCCTGTTCGTGCGCGAGTCCACCAGCCAGGAAGAGAGTGCCCGATGACCGTCCTCGCCTCGCCCCGGCCGCCGTCGCCCCGGCCCGGCCGCCGTCGTGGCCCGACCGGCATGGACCGCGCCCGGCGCCGCGAGGCCGCCGCGCTGGTGATGCCGTCGCTGCTGCCCATCCTCGTGCTGTCCGTCGCGCCGCTGCTGATGGGCGTGCTGCTGGCCTTCACCGACGCGGAGCTCGTGCGGCGGCCCGACTACCAGTTCGTCGGTGTCGACAACTTCGTGCGGCTGGCCGGCAACTCGTTCTTCTGGGAGTCGTTCCGCATCGGCATGGTGTGGGCGGTCTCGGTGACGCTGCTGCAGCTCGTCGCGGCCCTGGGCCTCGCGCTGCTGCTCAACTCCGGGCTGCGATTCCAGGGCCTGACGCGGGTGCTGGCACTGATCCCGTGGGCGATGCCGCCCGTCGTCGTGGCGATCATGTGGAAGATGATCTACTCGCCCAACGCGGGGCCGCTCAACGCGTTCCTGGGCTCGGTGGGCCTGCCGGACGACATCAACTGGCTCGCCGACTTCTCGACCGCGCTGCCCGCCGTCATCGTCGTCGGCGTCTGGGTGGGCATGCCCCAGACCACGGTGACGCTGCTCGCGGGGCTGCAGCAGATCCCGGCCGAGCTGCACGAGGCCGCCGCGATGGACGGCGCCGGGGCCTGGCGAAGGTTCTGGGCCGTCACCCTGCCGAGCCTGCGGCCGATCGTCACGTCGATCACGTCGCTCAACTTCATCTGGAACTTCAACTCGTTCTCCCTGGTCTACGTGCTGACCGAGGGCGGGCCCGGCGGCCGCACCATGCTGCCGATGCTGTTCACCTACCTCGAGGCGTTCAAGAACCGGAACATCGGCTATGCCGCCGCGATGGGCGTCGTGCTCGTCGTCGTGGTGGTCCTCCTCCTGGCGCTGTACCTGCGCTCGCAGTTCCGCGAAGACCGCACCGAGAAGAAGGGCTGAGCCGATGCGCACCCTCGTCCGCCCCGCCCAGTACGTGGCGCTGGCCTGTTACATCCTGTTCCTGGGGTTCCCGCTGCTGTGGCTGCTCTCGGCGTCGGTCAAGTCGTCCGGCGAGCTCAACTCGCTGGTCGTGAACCTGCTGCCGCAGGAGTGGCACTGGGAGAACTACGCCGAGGCCCTGGCCCGGCAGGGTCTGGTGCACTCCGCGGCCAACAGCGCGATCGTCGCGCTCGCGTCCACCGCGCTCGTCATCCTCATCGCCCTCCCGGCGTCGTACGTGCTGGCGCGGCTCAAGGGCGCGATCCGTACGGCCGGTGTCGGCTGGATCCTGGTGAGCCAGGTGTTCCCCGTGATCCTGGTGATCCTGCCGCTGTTCCTCATCCTGCGGACCATCGGCCTGACGGACAGCCTGGTGGGGCTCACGCTCGTGCACACGACGTACACGCTGCCGTTCGCGCTGTGGATGCTGCAGGGCTACGTCGCCGCGATCCCGGTCGAGCTCGAGGAGGCCGGCGCGATGGACGGCGGCAGCCGCCTGACGGTGCTGCGCCGGATCGTCGTCCCGCTGCTCGCGCCCGGCGTCGTCGCCACCGCGATGTTCAGCTTCGTCTCCTCCTGGAACGAGTTCTTCTTCGCGCTCGTGCTGCTCCAGTCGCCCGAGAACTACACCCTGCCCATCACGCTGTCGACGTTCATCGGCGGCGAGGGCAAGGTCGCGCTCGGCCCCCTCGCGGCGGGCTCCGTGCTCGCCGCGATCCCCAGCATCGTCTTCTTCTCGATCATGCAGAAGAAGCTCACCGGCGGCCTCATGGCCGGGGCGGTCAAGGGATGACCAGCCCCCACGGCCACACCAGCACCACCTATCCGAAAGGCAGACCCATGAAGTCCCGTGGAGTGTTCATCGCCGCATGCCTCACGACCAGCACCCTCCTGCTCGCCGCCTGCGGCAGCGCCGACGCCGGTGACGACGGCCCGGTCACGCTGAAGTTCCAGGCGCTGTCCGACCAGCCGGCCGCCATCGCGGCGACCGAGTCGATCGTCGAGGACTGGAACACCGCCAATCCCGACGTGCAGGTCGAGATCGTCCCTGCCGGCTGGGACGGCGTCTACGACAAGCTGATCACCCAGTTCAACGGCGGCGCCGCGCCCGACGTCATCCACTACGAGGCGGCGAGCATCGTCTCGTTCGCCCGCGACGGCTACCTCGCGGACCTCACCGACCTCATGTCGGAGGAGCGCCGCGCGGACATCCCCGAGGGCATCCTCGACTCCGTCACGGTCGACGACCAGGTGATCGCCTACCCGACCGAGCTGCAGTCCTACGTGGTGTTCGCCAACCGCACCCTCCTGGAGGACGCCGGGGTCGAGATCCCGACCGGGGACACCATGACCTGGGACGAGCTGCGCGAGATCGCGCAGGCCACCACCGAGGGCGACGTCTACGGCCTCGGCTGGGGCCTGTCCAGCCCGACGGCGGCGTTCATGTCGCTGGCCCCCGGCTTCGGCGGCTCCTACATCACCGGCACGGGCGAGGACGCCGACGTGACGGTCGGCGAGGGCGAGATGGCCCTGCCCGAGCTGGTGCACGCCATGGCCTACGACGACGAGTCGATCCTGCCGGTCACCCTGACGCAGTCGGGCTCGGAGGCCATCGCCTCCTTCTACGCCGGGCAGACGGCGATGACCGTGCAGGGCTCCTACCAGGCCGCGAACATCGCCAAGGACGCGCCGAAGGACCTCGACTGGGTGGCGCTGCCCCCGCTGGCCGGCCCCGAGGGCCCGCAGCAGGCCGCCAACCCGCAGACGCTCTCGGTCAACATCGACTCCGAGCACGTCGAGGAGTCGGCCGAGTTCATCGAGTTCTTCACGCAGACGGAGCACCTCGCCGCCCTGAACGAGGCGGACGCCCTGATCCCGGCGACGACGTCGGCCCAGGAGGCCCTGACGGAGAAGCTCGGCGACGAGAACGGCTGGAGCACGATCCTGGCGTCCGGCCAGAACTTCACGGCCGCGCCCTACCTCTTCGCCGACTCCTACGCCCAGTGGAAGGACACCGTGGCGACGCCCGCCTACCAGCGCTACCTGGCGCAGGAGACGGACGAGACCGAGCTCGCCGACCAGCTCACGAGCGGCTGGGACGAGATCACGCAGTAAGAGGTCACGCAGCACGACCGACGCGAGCGACGACTGACGCGAGCGACGCAGGAACGACGAGGGAGAGTAGCCGTGAGCTGGTTAGAGGACCGGTCGGTGGCCGTGATCACCGGTGCCGCAGTGGGGGACGCCCTCGGTGGAGCGACCGAGGGCTGGACACCGGAGCAGATCGAGGAGCGGCACGGGGGCCGCGTGCGCGGCGTCGTCGGGCCCTGGTACCCCAACTGGCGCGACGCGCGCCCCATCGCCCCGTACCACAAGGGCGACGGGCACATCACGGACGACACCCTCATGACCAGGGCGCTCGTGGAGGTGTACGCCAAGCGGCGTGCGCACCTGGACGCCTACGCCATGGCGGAGGACCTGGTGCCGCTGATGATCGGGGAGCCCCGCTGGATCCCCGAGCTCGAGTCGACGGCGCTGCTGCTCCAGCGGGTGTTCCTCGCCGAGAAGTGGATCGTGGCCCGGCTGCACTACGGGCACGTGGACCCGCGCGAGGCGGGCGTCGGCAACGTCGTCAACTGCGGGGCAGCGATGTACGTGGCGCCCGTCGGGCTGGTGAACGCGGGCGACCCCCGCGCCGCCTACGCCGAGGCGATCGACCTCACGGGCGCCCACCAGTCCAGCTACGGCCGCGAGGCGGCCGGGGTCTTCGCGGCGATGGTCGCGGCCTCGGTCGCCCCGGGCGCCACGCTGGACGACGTCGTGGCCGCCGCGCTGGACGTGGCCCACGACGGGACGGCGGCCGCGCTCCGGGCCGTCGTCGACGCCCTGTCCGGCTGGCCGGAGGCGCCCGCGACCGACGACGAGGAGCGCAAGCTCGCCCGTCTCGTCCGGGAGGTGGTGGCCCCGTACGACTCCGTCGGCCCCGAGTACCGGCAGATGTCGATGGACGCCCGCCGGCCCTCGCGGACCAAGTCGATCGAGGAGCTGCCGGTGGCGCTCGGGCTGCTGCTCGGGCACCGCGGCGACTTCCGCGGCGCGGTGCTGGCCGCCGTGAACTACGGGCGCGACGCCGACTCGATCGCCGTCATGGCGGGCGCCGTTGCCGCGGGCCTCGGTGGCAGCGGCGTGGTGCCCACCGACTGGCTCGACCAGATCGAGACGGCCAGCAAGATGGACGTCCGGGAGACCGGACGGCTCATGGCGGACGCCGCGGGCGACATCCTGCGGGCCGACCGCGAGCGGGCGCTGGCCCGGCTGACGTCGCTCGACGCCGTCGGGGCGGGTGAGCCCGCGTGAGGCTGACCTGGGCCCAGCCCGAGGACCTGCTGGCGCACGAGCTCGTGCAGTCGGCGGCCGAGGGCAAGGACGTGGCCGACGTCCGCGACCGATGGGTCGCGGCGGGCGGGGACCCGACGCCGGCCGTGAGCGGGGCGGGGCCCGTCCCGGCGCCGCCGGCCCTCCGTTCCCTGGCGCGCGATCTGCTGGACGAGCTGGACGCCCGGCCGGGGGCTTCGACCCCGGAGACCTGGGACGACGTCGAGGCCCTGCTCCCGCCCGCCCCGTCGCTGCCGGTTCGCCCGGCCGGAGGGGACGCCGCGTACGCGGCCCGGGTGCACGGCGCCTGGACCGGCCGCGCCGCGGGCTGCTTGCTCGGCAAGCCCGTCGAGAAGATCCCGCGCGCCGGCATCGAGGAGATCCTGCGGTCGACCGGCCGGTGGCCGCTGGACCGCTGGTTCACCGCCGTCGGCCTGCCCGACGACGTCGCCGAACGCTGGCCCTGGAACCGCCGCTCGGCCCCGACGTCGCTGGAGGAGAACATCTCCGGCATGCCCGAGGACGACGACCTCAACTACCCGATCCTGGCACTCGCGCTCCTGGAGCGGCACGGTCGCAGCTTCACCACCGACGACGTCGCGCAGCTCTGGCTGGACAACCTGCCCGCTGGGCGCACCTTCACCGCCGAGCGCGCGGCCTACCGCAACATCCTCGACGCGGTGCCCGTGCCCGAGACGGCCACGCACCACAACCCGTTCCGCGAGTGGATCGGCGCGCTGATCCGCACCGACCTGCTCGGCTGGGTCTCGCCCGGCGACGTGCGCGGGGCAGCCCGCCTGGCCTGGGCCGACGCCCGGCTCAGCCACACCCGCGACGGTGTGTTCGGGGCGATGTGGGCGGCGGGGCTGGCGTCCGCCGCGGTGGTCGCCTCCGACGTCGAGCAGGTGCTCGACGCCGCGGACGCCGTCGTCCCGCCCGGGAGCGGGCTGGCCGCCGCCGTGGCGCTCGGCCGGTCCCTGGGCCGCGAGTGCGACGGGAGCGAGGCCGGCGTGCGGGCCGGGCTGGACCGCATCCACGCCGAGTACGGGCACCTGCACTGGGTGCACACCCTCAACAACGCCGCCGTCATCGCGTTCGCGCTGGCGACGGGCCGGGGCGCGTTCGGGCCGAGCGTCTCGATCGCCGTCACGGCGGGCTGGGACACGGACTCCGCGGCGGCGACGGTGGGCGGCGTCGTCGGGGCCCTTGCGCCCGAGCGGATCGGCGAACGCTGGACCGCGCCCCTGGACGGGCTCATCGCGACGTCGCTGCCCGGCGGGGAGCAGCGCATCGACGACCTGGCGCGGCGGACCGTCGCGCTGGCACAGCCGGCCGGGGGTGCCGCATGAGCGGGACCGTCGTGGTGGTCGGGTCGGCGAACGTCGACCTCGTGGTCGACGTTCCGCGGCATCCCGCGGGCGGCGAGACCATCCTGGGCGGCGACCTGCGCCGCACACCGGGCGGCAAGGGCGCCAACCAGGCCGTCGCCGCGGCGCGCGCCGGGGGAGCGACGACCACGTTCGTCGGCGCCTTGGGCCGCGACGAGTCCGGGGAGCTGCTGCTCGCCTCGCTCGACGGCGCTGGCGTGCGGACCGACACGGTCGAGCGCGTCGACGCCCCCACGGGCACCGCTCTCATCACCGTCTCGCCCGACGGCGAGAACGCCATCGTCGTGGCGCCCGGCGCCAACTCGCGGGTACGGGTCGGCGCGGCGCAGGCCCGCCGCATCGCCGCCGCCGACGTCGTGCTCGCGCAGCTCGAGATCCCGCTCAGCACCGTGACCGCCGCCGCCCGGGAACGCCGGGAGGGCGCGCTGTTCGTGCTCAACGCGGCGCCGTCGCGCGACCTGCCCGAGGCGCTGTGGGAGCAGGTGGACGTGCTGGTGGTCAACGAGCACGAGGCGGGGGACCTGGCGGGTTCCGGTGTCGAGGCTGGCGCGCCCGAGGCGCTCGCGGCCGCCCTGCTGGAGCGGGTGCCCGCGGTGGTCGTGACGCTGGGCGCCGTCGGCAGCCTGGTCGCCCGCCGGGGCCTGGAGCCGGTCCGGGTCCCGGCCGCCGAGGTCGCGGTAGTTGACACAACGGGCGCAGGTGACACGTACTGCGGCGTCCTCGCGGCGGCCCTCGCCCGCTCCGGGATCGCGGGCCTTGCGGCAGCCGCCCGGCTGGCCGGCGCCGCCGGAGCCCTCGCCGTCACGCGGCCGGGCGCGCAGGACGCCGTGCCCGACGCCGCCGACGTCGTCGCGCTGGCCGAGCACCTGCTCGTCGAGAAGAACTAGAAAGGCATCATGAGCTACACGTTCGACCCCCTCGTCCCGCGGCCGATCGACCGGCCGACCGAGGTCGCCGTCGGCCCCCTGACCACGGAGGCGAGCGAGGCGCTGGACCAGGCCAAGATCTTCTCCGGGCCGGCCGACCCGGCCGACCGTCCCGCCTGGCGCGAGACGCTGCGGGCCTGGCGGTCCGACGCCCGGGAGCGGCACGGCTACACGGGCGCCGCGTATGAGCGGCCCGAGGCGGCGTGGGCCGCCGGGTGCAGCACGGTGGCGCAGGTCTGGCTCTGGGACGAGCTGCTCTACTCGTTCGCGGAGGGCCGCTTCACGCCGGAGGTGTTCCTGGCCGACGCCGAGGAGCGGTTCGGCGGGCTCGACGCCGTCGTGCTGTGGCACGCCTACCCGGTGATCGGGCTGGACGACCGCAACCAGTGGGACTACTACCGGGACGTGCCCGGCCTGGCCGCGCTCGTGGCGACGTTCCACGAGGCCGGCATGCACGTCTTCGTCGACTACAACCCGTGGGACGTCGGCACGCGCCGGGGCGCGGACGACCTCACGGAGCTCGCCGCCGTGGTGGGCGAGCTGGGGGCGGACGGCGTCTTCCTGGACACGCTGAAGAAGGCCGAGCCGGAGCTCGTCGCGCGGCTGGAGGCGGCGCGGCCGGGGATCGTGCTGGAGGGCGAGTCCAAGCTGCCGGTCGAGCGCATCGAGGACCACTCCTCGTCGTGGGCGCAGTTCTTCGCCGACTCCCCGGTGCCGGGCGTGCTGCGGGCGCACTGGTACGAGCGGCGGCACATGCAGCACCACGTGCGGCGCTGGCACCGCGACCACACCGAGGAGCTGCAGTCCGCGTGGCTGAACGGCGTGGGCGTGATGGTGTGGGAGGTCGTGTTCGGGGTGTGGGTCGGGTGGTCGCGCCGGGACGCGGCGACCGTGCGCCGCCTCGTGACCGTGCAGCGCGCGGCCCGTGACCTGCTGCTCGACGGCGAGTGGACGCCGCTGGCGCCGCTTGCTCCGGAGGCTGAGGCTGCCGGGGTGTACGCGTCGGCGTGGGAGCTCGACGGCGTGACCCTGTGGACGCTCGTGAACCGGGGCGGGGCGGACTACGCGGGGGAGGTGCTGGACGACGGCACGGAAGCCGTCGTCCCGGCCCGCGGGATCGCGGCGCTGCTCGACGTCGGGCCTGACGCCGAGGAGCCCGCCTGGCTGCCGGGCCTCCGCGACGTGCTGCGGGACCTGCCGCACGACGCCGACGCCCGGTTCCCGCACCGGATCGCGCGTCGGGTCGGCGTGTCAGACGCACAGGTCACTCCCGTGACCTACACGTCTGACACGTCTGAGCCGTCT
This sequence comes from Promicromonospora sukumoe, assembly GCF_014137995.1. Taxonomy (NCBI): domain Bacteria; kingdom Bacillati; phylum Actinomycetota; class Actinomycetes; order Micrococcales; family Promicromonosporaceae; genus Promicromonospora; species Promicromonospora sukumoe. The sequence continues at coordinate 3,769,734 of NZ_JACGWV010000001.1, read as the reverse complement.
GACAGGTCGGAGCTGGGGTCGGACGCCGTCGTCGTGCCCGCGGGCGACTACGTGCTCACCGTGCGCTACCGCGCGCGGGAGACCGGGATGTACCAGGGCGCGCCGTACGTGGACGAGTGGAAGCCGCTGCCGCCGCGCCTGCACGACGCGCGCACCCTGCAGCGCGACGGCGTGCTTACGACGCCGGTCGCGGTCGCGGAGCGCGAGGTGACGAACGCGCAGTTCGCGGCGTTCCTGGAGGCGACCGGTTACGCGCCGGCGCAGCCGCACCGGTTCCTGGCGCACTGGTCCGACGGCCGTCCGGCCGCGGGCACCGAGGACGAGCCGGTCACCTTCGTGGACCTCGACGACGCCCGCGCGTACTGCGCGTGGCGCGGCGGGCGGCTGCCCATGGAGGACGAGTGGCAGCTCGCGGGGGAGGCCGCGCCGTCGCACTTCGGGGTGGAGCGGCCCGGCGTCGGCGTGTGGAGCTGGACCGAGAGCGAGCACAGCGACGGCCGCACGCGGTTCGTCATGCTCAAGGGCGGCAGCGACTACCGCGCGCCCGACTCCGACTGGTACGTCGAGGGCGGGCGGCACGCGCCGGACTACTCGGTGAAGCTGCTGCTCCCGGGGCTCGGGCTCGCGCGCGGTGCGACCGTCGGGTTCCGTTGTGCGTGGGAGGTGTCGGCATGAGTGTGTCGCGCGAGCCCGACGGCGGCGCCCTGGCCGGCTTGCGCGTCGTGGACGCGTCGACCCTGTTCGCGGGGCCGATGGCGGCGATGCACCTGGGCGACCTGGGCGCCTCCGTCGTGAAGGTCGAGCACCCCGAGCGGCCGGACCCGTCGCGCACCCACGGGGCCGCGAAGGACGGCGTCAACCTCTGGTGGAAGACGCTGGGCCGCAACAAGCGCACGGTCACGGCCAACCTGGGTTCCGACGGCGGGCGGGAGGTGTTCCTCGCGCTGGCGGAGCGGGCCGACGTCGTCATCGAGAACTTCCGGCCCGGCACGCTCGAACGCTGGGGGCTGGGCTACGAGGAGCTGTCGGCGCGCAACCCGGGGCTCGTGCTGGCGCGCGTCTCCGGCTTCGGCCAGACGGGTCCGTACCGCACGCGGCCCGGGTTCGGCACGCTCGCCGAGGCGATGAGCGGGTTCGCGGCGATGACCGGCGAGCCCGACGGTCCGCCCACGCTGCCGCCCTTCGGCCTGGCCGACGGCGTCGCCTCGCTCGCCACGGCGTTCGCGATCATGACGGCGCTCTCGGTGCGCGAGCGGACAGGGCGCGGGCAGGTCGTGGACACCGCGATCGTCGAGCCGATCCTGGCGATGCTCGGGCCGCAGATCACCCGCTGGGACCAGCTCGGGACCGTGCAGGCCCGCACCGGGAACCGGTCGAGCAACAACGCGCCGCGCAACACCTACCGCACGAGCGACGGGCACTGGGTGGCCGTGTCGACGTCGGCCCAGTCGATCGCGGAGCGCGTGATGCGCCTGGTGGGGCGGCCGGAGCTCGTGGACGAGCCGTGGTTCGCGCGCGGCGTGGACCGGGCACGGCACGCCGACGAGCTCGACGAGGCGGTCGGGGGCTGGATCGCTCGTCGGACGCGGGCGGAAGTAGTGGCAGCGTTCGAGGAGGCCCAGGCGGCGGTGGCCCCCGTGTACGACGCGCGGGACATCGTGGCGGACCCGCAGTTCCAGGCGCTCGGGACGATCCACGAGATCGAGGACCCCGAGCTCGGTCCGATGCTGATGCAGGGGCCGCTGTTCCGGCTCTCCGAGAACGACGGCGTCATCCAGTTCACCGGGCGGCCGCACGGCGCGGACACCGACGAGGTGCTGGGGGAGCTGGGGTTCTCCGCGGAGCGCGTGGCGGAGCTGCGGGGGGAGGGGGCGGTATGAGTGGTTCTGCCGGGGGCGGGGTCGCGCCGGGCGGCGGCGCGCCGCTGACCTTCCTCTACGTGCCCGCCGACCGCCCCGACCGGGTGGCCAAGGCGCTCGCCTCGCCCGCCGACGTCGTGCTGGTCGACCTGGAGGACGCCGTCGCGCCGTCGCGCAAGGAGGAGGCGCGGGCCAACGCCGGCCGGCTGCTCGCCGATGTCGCGAGGCGCGCCGTCCAGGTGCGGATCAACCACCGCGACGCTCCCTGGCACGCCGACGACGTCGCGGCGCTCGGCTTGTTGCCCCGCGCGGTCGGCGTGCGGGTGCCCAAGGTGGAGTCGGCTGCGGAGGTCGTCGCGCTCGCGAACGCGCTGCCGGGCCGGGAGCTGCACCTGCTCGTCGAGTCGGCGCTCGGCGTCGAGCGGGCCTTCGAGCTGGCGACGGCGTCCCCGCAGGTCGCGTCGATCGGCCTGGGGGAGGCGGACCTGCGCTCCGACCTGCGGCTCGACGGCGACGACGGGCTGCTCTGGTCGCGCAGCCGAATCGTGGTCGCGGCGCGGGCGGCGGGGCTGCGGCCCCCGGTGATGTCGGCCTACACGAACGTGCGGGACCTGAACGGGCTCGCGGCGTCGTGCCTGGTGGGGCGCGGGCTGGGATTCTCGGGCCGGACGGCGATCCACCCCGGGCAGCTCGACACGATCCGGGCGGCGTTCCTGCCCTCGGCCGCCGAGGTCGCCGCCGCGCGGGAGGTACTGGAGCGGGTGGCCGGTGCCGCGACGGCGGGTGTCGGGGCGGTGGCGCTGGAGGACGGGACGTTCCTCGACGTCGCAATGGTGGAACGGGCGCGCTGGGTCGTGAACCTCGGCGGACACGGCTGACCCCCTCTCCTTTGAGACCTAAGTTTCTTCGCTTTGACGCGCGTCAAAGCGAAGAAACTTAGGTCTCAAAGGAGAGGGGGGCACCCGCCTGACTAGGCGGCGATCCCCGGCGCCACCGCGTACGCGATCACGGTGATCGAGTTGTTGAACGCGTGCACCACGACACCCGGCCACACCGAGTCGCTGCGCCGGCGGAGCTCCGCCGTGATGACCCCGACGACCAGCGCCGCGGGGAGCACCACGTTGATGCCGTGCAGCAGCGCGAAGATCACCGCGCTGCCGACCGTCGCGATCACCGGCCCGTACCGGAGCAGGCCGGTGGTGACGACGCCGCGGAACAGGAACTCCTCGCCGATCGGCGTGAGCACCACGAGCCCGATCGCCGTCACGATCAGCAGCCAGATCCCGCCGCTCGCGCCCGCGGCGTAGCCGGCCTGGGTGTCGGTCGGCACGTCGGTCAGCCACATGAACAGCGGGACCAGCACACCCTTGGCGAGCAGGGCGACCGCACCACCCGCCACGCCGATCCACAGCCAGCGGGCCGTGGTCCGCCGGATGCCGAACGCCGGCAGGGGCCGACGTCGCACCAGCATCGCCGCGCCGAACCCGGCGAGCCCCGCGATGCCGGAGAGACAGGCCAGGAAGGCGCCCCCGCCCGCCCCTGTCAGGTCGATCTGGTCGCTGAGCAGGATCGGGAACGCGAATCCGACCACGGCCATCGCCGCGATGCCGACCACGATCTCGAGCCAGCCCGGCTGATCCGTCCTGGTTCTGGTGTTCATCGCACCAGTACAGGGTGTGCCCCAGGGGCACGGTCAAACCGCAGCTCTCATGGAACCAGGACGATCCTGCCGAACACGGTGCCCGCGTCCATCTCCCGGTGCGCGTCGGCCGCCCGGTCCAGCGGCAGCACGTCGTGCACGACGGCGTGCAGGTCGCCCCGCGCCGCGTCGGCGAACTGTGTCGCCCGCACGGCCGCCAGGGCCGGCCTCGGCACGGTGTCCAGGCTGAACGTCGCCAAAGAGCGGGACTGCTGGAACGCGCCGCCGAGGAGCCGCGCCCCGGAGTCCGCCGGCGGCATCCCCGCGATCGCGCCCACCACGACCAGGCGCCCGTTCGGCGCGAGCCGGTCGATGAAGTCAGGGGTGCCGGGCCCGCCCACGATGTCGACGATCACGTCGTAGGCCGCCGGCGCGTCCGGGGCGCCGCCGCCGGAGCGGTCGAGCACGTGGGTCGCGCCCAGCTCGCGCAGGCGCTCGCCCCGTTCCGCCGACGACGTCGTCACCGCCACCGCGCTCGCCCCGCCCCGCACCGCGAGCTCGACGGCCGCGATCCCGATGCTCCCCGCCGCGCCACGCACCAGCACGGACTCCCCGGGCGCGAGGTGCACGTGGGCGAGCGCGAAGTGGGCGACGGGTGCCGAGCTCCCGAGCGTCACCGCGTCCACCGGGGACAGGTCCTCGGGCAGCGGGACGACGTCGTCCAAGCGGGCGACCGCCTGCTCGACGTACCCGCCGCCGACGCCGGTGAAGGCCCAGACCCGGCGGCCCACCCATGACCCGTCGACGTCGGCGCCGACCGCCGTCACCGTGCCGGCGACCTCGCTGCCCGGGACCAGCCCGGGCTCGAAGCCCCATCCGCCCAGCGTCCCGCGGCGGATCACGGCGTCGACCCCGCCGACGCCGATCGCCTCGGTCCGGATCACGACCTGGCCCGGGCCCGGGTCCGGCGCGGGGGCATAGCCCACCGTCATGCCGCTCGGGTCGCCGAACCGCTCGATCGTCACTGCTCGCATCATTCGTCTCCGTCGTGCTCGGTCCACGTCGTGCTGCGTCAGCACGACGTCGCGACGCTAACGGACGCCCCCGTCCACTTCGGGAAAGTGAGAGCGGCGGCCGACCGATTGCCTCAGATGCGCCGCCCGGGGCGGCTCGTGGCGCCTCCGAGCGCCCGGTACGCCCGGAGCGCCGGACACGCCCGGGATGCGAGCGGACCCGCCCCGCTGCACGGTGGGAGTGGCCGGAGCGGCGGCCCGCCACCGGCCTCTTCGAGGAAGGAGCGCGACATGGTCCAGACAGTCGCCGATGTCATGACACCGGCGCCGACCACGATCGGGATGTCCGAGACGTTCCAGGCCGCCGCACGGGCGATGGCCGCGCACGACGTCGGCGCCCTGGTGGTCCGGGCCGGACCCACCGTGATCGGCATCGTCACCGACCGTGACCTGGTGGTCCGCGGCCTGGCCGAAGGGCTCGGCCTCGAGGCGATGGTCGGCGAGGTCGCGAGCGAGGACCTCGTTACGATCGGCCCGGAGGTCCCCGTGGAGGCGGCCGCCGAGGTGATGCGCAACGCCGCCGTCCGGCGTGTCCCCGTGGTCGACGGCGACGTCGCGGTCGGCATCGTCTCGATCGGCGACCTCGCGGTGGAGCGAGACCCGACGTCGGCCCTCGCCGACATCTCCGGCGCGGAACCGAACGACTGAGCCCGGGCGGTCAGGACCGCCCGTAGTGCGTCACGAAGTCCTCGACGGCGCACGCCGCCGCGCCCCGGGCCCAGTCGACGAACCGGAGCGGGCGCAGCTCGATGGCGGCCCGCGCGGCCGACCCGAAGGCCCGCTGCTCGAACGCGCTGCGCACGTGCGGGTCCATGACGTCGTAGTCCTGCTCGTCGTCGGCCGTGTCGCTGGGGCTGCTCCCGATCGCCTCGCCCGTGATCACGATGTGCTCGGCCCCCACCAGGTTGGCGATGGTGGCGATGCCCGTCCCGACGGCGCGGCCTGCCTCGGCGAGCACCCGGACGGCGTCGGGCTGGCCCGAGCGGGCGAGCTCCGCGACGTCGCCGATGCCCAGACCCTTGAACCCGGCCTGGCCCATCCGCTCCAGGATGCCGGCCGAGCCCGCGATCGCCTCGACGCAGCCCCGGTTGCCGCAGTGGCACAGCGGGCCCTCGGGGTCGACGAGCACGTGGCCCACCTCGCCGGCCACGCCGAAGCCGCCGTGCACCACCTGCCCGTTCACGAGCAGCGCGCACCCGATGCCGGTGCCCACCGTGACGAGCGCCAGCGACGAGATGCCGCGGCCCACGCCATACCAGCGCTCGCCGGTGAGCAGGGCGCGGACGTCGTTCTCGACGGTCGTCGCGAGCCCCGTGCGCCGGGCGACCTCCGTGCCGAGCGGCACGTCCCGCCAGCCCAGGAAGGGTGAGTAGCCCACGTGTCCCGTGGCGGCGTCGACGTCGCCCGAGACGGCCAGGCCCACGCTCCCGACCTCGGGCCGACCCGTCCGCAGCCGGTCCACCAGCCCCACGATCAGGTCGGTGATCGCCTCCGGGCCGTGGCCGCCCACCGGCACCGTGGCCTCGTCCAGCACCCGGCAGCGCAGGTCGCAGACCACGCCGAAGAGCTCGTCGGCGGTGACCTTCACGCCGATCACCTGGTGCGCCCCCGCCTGCACGGTCACCATCGTCGCCGGCCGCCCGAGCGCGCCGTCGGTGGACGCCCGGTCACCGGTCTCCAGCAGGAGTCCCGCCTCCAGCAGCGGACGCACCGCGCGGGTGATCGCGCCCGGCGTCAGGCCGGTGTCGCGGGCCAGAGCGGTGCGGGAGGCGTCGCCGCTGCGCACGAGCTGCTGGAAGACGCGCGTACCCGCCGGGCTGAGCGCCGGTGCGGCTGATGTCGCGGACATGTCACGACTCTATCGGCGTCACTTAATTGACAGCAACAAAAAAAGACGCTTGAGTGTCCGCAGCCAGCAACGACGCCGGAGGAGCCGTGATGTCAGACAAGCCCGCACCCGACCAGGTCCGGCGAGCCACGCGGTCGTGGCTCGCGATCGGCCTGGCACTCACCGTCGTGGCTACGGCCGGGGTCGCGCCCGTCGCCACGGCCGCCGACGCCGGTACGACCGCCACCACCGCCGAAGCCCCAGCCCCACCCGGCGCAGCCTCCATCGAGGCCGAGGCCACCCAGGTCGTCCTCGACGGCGCGAGCCGCAACGGCTGCTCCGCCTGCTCGGGCGGCGGCAAGGTCGGCAGCATCGACCCGTCGGCCACGGTCGACGTCCCCGGCGTGATCGCCCCCGAGGACGGCACCTACGAGGTGACGCTGCACTACCTGAGCGGCGACGACTCCCGCGCCCTGACGGTCGCGCCCGACGGCGGCGACACCGTCACGGTGCCGGTCGCCTCCACGGGCGGCTGGGACCGCGTCGGGACCACCACCGTGGACCTGCCGCTGCGCGCGGGCGAGAACAGCCTGACGTTCAGCGCCCCCGACGGCGCCCTGGGCCCCGACCTCGACCGGGTCGACGTCGCCGGAGCGACCGCCAAGGACTGGACCCTCACGGACCCGGACGCGGCCGACCCGGTGCCGGTCGACCCGACCCGCGCCACGCCGGGCGGCCAGCGCGCGCTGATCCGCGGCGGCGACGTCGTCATCGACTACTCCTTGCGCAGCGGCACCGCAGACGCCCGCTGGGGCGGCCGCGAGGCCGTGACCGGCTTCTACAGCGGGGTGCGCCTGGGCGGGCGGTTCCTCACCACCAAGGCGTACGACGGCGCCTGCCGGCTCACCGGTCGCACGACCGTCACCTGCGCCAAGCGCGGCCTGCCCACGCTCCGCCAGGAGTTCGCGTTCGACGGCGACCGTTCGTTCTCGGTGCGGCTCGACGTGACGGGCACCGACGGCCCGGTCACCACCTCGATGATGGTGCCGGTCATGACCGACCGGCGCGGCTCGGTGGACCTGGGGCGCACGGGCGACAACCGCATGGTGCTCGTGCCCTTCGACAACGACCACTGGGTCCGCTACGAGACGCCGGAGATCCGGGACGTGACGCCCGCGCGGCGCAGCTTCGAGGTCACCGCCTTCATCGACGACGCCTCGCGCCGCGGCCTCGTCGTCGGCTCCCTGGACCGCGACACCTGGAAGTCGGGCGTCGTGGCCGACGGCAACGACCGCGGCGGGCTGGACCGGCTGCAGGCCGCCGCCGGCCTGACCGACTGGAGCTACGACTACGGCGACGGGATGAACAAGTACCAGTTCAACCGCGAGCTCAAGCCGCACGCCGAGGTCAGCGGCACGACGGTGCGCTCCCCGCGGATGTTCGTGGGTCTGTACCCGGACTGGCGCGAGGGCATGGAGACCTTCGGCAAGGCCGCCGCGCAGGCCGCGAAGTCCCGCACCTGGGACGAGGGCACGCCCTTCGGCTTCAACAGCTGGGGCGGCCTCGGCGCCCGCGGCGGCGACGCCGACGTCATGGACGAGGTCTCGCAGTTCCTCGCCGAGGAGACGCCCGGGTTCCGCAACACTCAGTCCGCGAAGGGCGCGTACGTGGGCGTCGACTCCTACTGGGACAAGATGCTCGCGCCCGAGTACGCCTTCGAGGACCCGGACACCTCCTGGGCCGAGCTCGAGCGGTACGTCGCCGACGTGAAGGCGCGCGGCCAGGAGCCGGCGCTGTACTTCCAGCCGTTCGCCAACTTCTGGCGCGAGGGCCTGGACGAGCGCATCGGCGGCACCAAGCTCTGCGACACCTGCGAGAACCAGACCTACCGCGAGATGGCGCTCAAGGTGAACGGCGTGCCCGTCAACATCGACGGCGCCTGGGCTCTGGACCCGACCAACCCCGGCGTGCAGAACCGCGCCCGGATCGCCCTGGGCAAGTTCCGCGAGCTGGGCGTCCGCTACGTGAAGCTCGACTTCCTGACCCACGGCTACGTCGAGGCCGACGACTGGTACGACGACGACGTCCGGACCGGCCAGCAGGCCTTCCGCCAGGGCATGGCGCAGGTGATCGACGTCGCGGGCGAGGACATGTTCGTCGACCTGGCGATCTCGCCGCTGTTCGCCTCGGAGTTCGCGCACGCCCGCCGCATCTCCTGCGACGTGCACGGCGCCCTGAACAACTGGCACCCCGAGCAGCCCGACCGCTACCAGAAGAGCACCGAGTACCTGCTCAACTCCCTGACCTACGGCTGGTGGCTCGACGAGGTCTACGCGTTCAACGACGGCGACCACGTCCAGTTCGGCAACTACGAGTACGACGGCGACGCCAACGCGTACCTGCTGGACGACCCGTACCCGAGCATCTGGCCCGAGGGGCAGAATCGGGCGCGCGTCACCTCGGCCGCCATCACGGGGATCTACCAGGTCAGCGAGGACCTCACCGCCACGGGCCACCCCGTCATCAAGCAGCGGGCCCGCGACCTGCTGCAGAACCCGGGCATCAACCACCTCGCCGAGATCGGGCGGTCGTTCGCCCCGGTGCAGGCCGGCCCGGACGCCTTCACGGCGTCGGACACGTTCGTGCTGCACGACGGCGGGACCACCTACCTGGCGCTGTTCAACTACGGCCCGACGCCGCGCACGGCGGACCTCCCGCTGCGGGACCTCGGTCTGGGCGGCGGTCGGTACGACGTCACCGAGCTGTGGACCGGCCAGGAGAGCCGGGCCGCGGGCAAGCTCCGCGCCGTCGTCCCGGGCGAGGACGTGCGCGTCTACCAGATCGAGGCGGGCCGGTGACCGCCACCGCCACCCCCGCCGTCAAGGCGACCACCGCGACCGCCGTCGCGCGCCGGCCTCGCACCCAGCTCTGGCCCGCGCTCGGGATGATTGCCCCCGCGGCCCTCGGGTTCCTGGTCTTCTACCTCTACCCGACGCTGCGCGGCGCCTACCTGTCGCTCACCGAGTACAACGTGCTGGGCAGCCCCGTCTTCGTGGGCCTGCGCAACTACGTCGACATGGCGCAGGACGAGGTCTTCTGGAACGCGATCCGCGTGACGCTCCTGTACGTGGTGCTGAACATCGGGTTCCAGACGGTGCTCGCCGTCGGGCTCGCGGTGCTCATGCACCGGCTGACCAAGTCGGTGCTGATCCGCGGCAGCCTGCTGCTCCCGTACCTGATCGCCAACGTCGTCGTCGCCCTGCTCTGGTACTGGATGCTCGACTACAACATCGGCATCGTCAACGCGGTGATCGACGCCGTCGGGCTGCCCAAGGTGGCCTTCTTCGGCGACGAGGCGTGGACGGTCGCGACCATCGCCGGCGTCAACACCTGGCGGCACCTCGGCTACACCGCGCTGCTGGTGTTCGCGGGCCTGCAGATGATCCCGGCCAGCATCTACGAGGCGGCCGCCGTCGACGGCGCGGGGGAGTGGCGCACCTTCTGGCGCATCACCCTGCCGCTGCTGCGGCCCGTGCTCGTCCTCGTGCTGGTCATCACCGTCACCGGCGCCTTCCAGGTGTTCGACACGGTGGCCGTGACCACGGCCGGCGGGCCCGGCAACGCGTCGCGCGTGCTCCAGCTCTACATCTACGAGCAGGCGTTCGCCCGCGGCCACTTCGGCTACGCGTCGGCGATGTCCGTGGTCCTCTTCCTCATCCTCGCCGGGGCGGCGTTCGCGCAGATGCGACTGCTGCGCGCCGGCGAGTCCGACCTGTCCTGATGGGAGCGCACATGCGTACACGGATCACCTGGGGCCGGGTGCTGGCCTGGGTCGTGCTGTGGTTCTTCGTCCTGGCCACCGTGCTGCCGTTCTACTGGATGCTGCGCACGGCCCTGTCGGACAACCACGCGCTCGCCGCCCAGTCCTTCTCGCTGCTGCCCGCCGACCTCACGTTCGGCCCGTTCGAGCGGGTGCTCGGCCTCGCCACCCCGGAGGAGGCGATGGCGGAGGGCGGCTCGGGCGCCTCGCTGAGCTTCTGGCTCTACCTGCGCAACTCGCTCGTGGTCGCCACGGCCGTGACGGTGGGCCAGGTGCTGTTCTCGTCGATGGCCGCCTACGCCTTCTCGCGGCTGACCTGGCCGGGCCGCGACGTCTGGTTCGGCGTGTTCCTCGGGGCGCTCCTGGTGCCGCCGATCTTCACGGCGCTGCCGAACTTCCTGACGATCAAGTCGCTGGGCCTGCTGAACACGCTGCCCGGGATCATGCTGCCGAGCCTGTTCATGACCCCGTTCGCGATCTTCTTCATGCGGCAGTTCTTCCTGGGCATCCCGAAGGAGATCGACGAGGCGGCGATGATCGACGGCGCCCAGCCGTGGCGCATCTTCTTCCGGATCATCCTGCCGATCTCCGCGGCGCCGGTCACGACGCTCGGCATCCTCACCTTCATCAACACCTGGAACGACTACTTCTGGCCCCTTCTGGTGGGTCAGACGGAGGAGTCCAAGGTGCTCACCGTCGCGCTCGGCGTCTTCCGGTCGCAGACGCCGCAGGGCGCTCCCGACTGGGCCGGGCTCATGGCCGCGTCCCTCGTCGCGGCCCTGCCCATCGTGATCCTCTACGCCGTCTTCGGGCGCCGGGTCATCAACTCCATCGGTTTCTCCGGCATCAAGTAGCCGGGACAGAAAGGAACACCATGAAGCGAAAGATGCTCGCGGGCGCCGCCGCCCTCGCATCGCTGTCCCTGGCCGCCTGCGCGGGCGGCTCGGGCGGCGCCGAGGCGGAGGGCCAGATCGACTACTGGCTGTGGGACTCGAACCAGCAGCCCGCCTACCAGCAGTGCGCCGACGCCTTCCACGAGGCGAACCCCGACCTGACGGTCAAGATCACGCAGCGCGGCTGGGACGACTACTGGTCGGCGCTGACCACCGCGTTCTCGTCGGGCACCGGGCCGGACGTGTTCACCGACCACGTGTCCAAGTACCCCGAGTTCGTCGCGAACGGGCAGCTCCTGGCCCTGGACGAGCACATCGCCGACGTCGACCTCGACCAGTACTCGCCCGGCCTCGCCGACCTGTGGGTCGCGCAGGACGGCAAGCGCTACGGCCTGCCGAAGGACTGGGACACCGTCGCCATCTTCTACAACCAGGAGATGGTCGCCGACGCCGGGCTGTCCGACAAGGACATGCAGGACCTCGCCTGGAACCCCGACGACGGCGGCACCTACGAGGAGACGATCGCGCGCCTGACCGTCGACGCGAACGGGGTGCGGGGTGACGAGCCGGGCTTCGACAAGGAGAACGTCGCCGTCTACGGCCTCGGCATCCCCGGCGCCGGGTACGAGAACGGCCAGACCGAGTGGAGCATGTACACCGCCACCACGGGCTGGACCCACACGGACGAGAACCCCTGGGGCACGCACTACAACTACGACGACCCGCGCTTCCAGGACACCATCGCCTGGTGGTACTCCCTGATCGAGAAGGGCTACGCGCCGCCGCTGGAGACCACGATCGGCGCCTCGGTGAACGACAACTTCGGCGCGGGCAAGTCCGCCATCAACATCAGCGGCGACTGGATGCTCTCCACGTACTTCGGGTACGACGGCGTCGACGTCGGGCTGGCGCCCACGCCCACCGGACCGAACGGGCAGCGCGCGAGCATGTTCAACGGGCTGGCCGACTCCGTCTGGGCCGGCACGGACAACCCCGAGGGCGCGGCCAAGTGGGTCGCGTTCCTCGGCTCGACCGACTGCCAGGACCTCGTCGGCGCGGCCGGCGTCGTCTTCCCGGCCATCACGAGCTCCGCCGAGCTCGCCACGAAGGCGTTCGCCGAGAAGGGGATCGACGTCTCGCCGTTCACCACCCACGTCGAGGACGGCACCACGTTCCTCTTCCCGGTGACCGACCACGCCTCCGACGTGCACGCGATCATGACCCCCGCGATGGACGAGGTGCTGGGCGGCAAGGCCGACGTCGGCTCGCTGACGGAGGCGAACGACCAGGTCAACGCCCTCTTCGACTGACCCGGCCCGGCTGGCCGTTACCGGCTGACGCCGACCCGGCTGACGCCGACCCGGCTGACGCTTCTCTCCTTTGAGACCTAAGTTTCTTCGCTTTGGGCCGCTCCAAAGCGAAGAAACTTAGGTCTCAAAGGAGAGGGGTCAATCAAGCCCTCGCGATCCGGCGGCCCTGGAGGACCGGCGACAGGAACATGACCAGCAGCCCCGCGATCGGCACCACCAGCAGGCCCGTCCGCAGGCCCGCCGAGTCGGCGACCAGGCCCACCAGCGGCGGCGAGAACAGGAACCCGAGCCGCAGCAGCCAGGACACGATCGTCAGGCCCGTGCCGGGCCGCAGGCCGGGCAGCTCGTCGGCCTCGTGCATCGCGGCCGGGATGAGCGTCGCGCTGCCGAAGCCCGCGGCGGCGAACCCGGCGATCGTGCCCGGCACCGAGGGCCACGCCAGCGCCAGGCCCATGCCGAGCGCGATGATCACGCCGCCGGCGCAGGCGACGGTGCGCTGGCCGAACCGGTCGACCAGGCGGTCGCCGAGCAGCCGGCCCACGGTCTGGGCGCCGACGAGCGACACGTACGCGGTCGCGGCCAGCGCCGCCGGGGCGCCGAGGCCCGCCGAGAGGTAGAGGGTCGCCCACGAGCTGCCGGCGTCCTCAACGAGGGCGCCGCCGATGCCGATCAGCACCAGCGCCGTGGCGATCGCCAGGGTGCGCGCGCTCAGACGCGGGGCACGCAGGCCCGCGGCCCGGGAGGCGGGCGCCGCGTCGTCACCGGCCGCGGCGTCGTCGGCCGTCTCGTCGTCGCGCCCCGGGAGCAGGAACCGCAGGGACACGACCGCCACGGTGGCGAAGATCGCCAGCGAGATACCCAGGTGCACGTCGAGCGGCAGGCCGAGCGCGATGGCGCCCGCGGCCATGGACCCGCCCAGCACGGCGCCGATGGACCACACCGCGTGGAAGCCGTTGATGATGGACCGCCCGTACCGGCGCTGCACGCGCAGCCCGTGGGTGTTCTGCCCGACGTCGGTGATCGAGTCGGACGCGCCGCCCAGGAACAGCGCGGCCACGAGCAGCGCGAACGTCGGAGAGAGCCCCGCGGCCAGGGTGCCGAGCCCGGTCAGCACCGTGCCGATGACGGCGACGCGCCCCGAGCCGAACCGGCGCACCATCCAGCCCGCCGCCAGCCCGGAGACGATCGCGCCCGTCGGGAACGCGGCGATGGCCAGGCCGTAGGACGCGTTGTCGAGGTCGAGCGCGGACTTGATCTCCGGCAGACGCGGCACCAGGTTGGCGTACAGGGCGCCGTTGGTCAGGAACAGCGCGCCGACGGCGGCGCGGGCGCGCCGGAGGGCGAGCGGCGGACGGGCGTCCGGGGAGAGCGACATGCGCACGAGCGTACCCGCGTTACGTACGGTCGTACACATCGCCCGCTACGCTGTGCCCATGGCTCACGACTACTTCGCCGGCGACCCCCGCACCCACCACGAGCGCATGCTCGCCGGCGACCTCTACATCGGCGGGCAGGACCCCGAGAGCGTCCGGCTCGCCCAGCGCGGCCTGGCGCTCGCGGACGCCTACCACCGCGCCGTGGTGGCCGACGACGACGGCGCCCGCGCGATCCTGGACGACCTGCTCGGCACGCTGGGCGAGGACGCCTTCCTCAAGCCGCCGCTGTTCGTCGACTACGGCGGGAACATCCACGTCGGCCCGCGCACCTTCGCCAACTACAACCTCATGGCGCTCGACGTCGCGACGATCACCATCGGCGCCGACTGCCAGATCGGCCCGAACGTGCAGCTCCTGACGCCGACCCACCCCGTGGAGCCGACGCCGCGCCGCGACAAGCTGGAGGCCGCGCTGCCCATCACGATCGGCGACAACGTCTGGCTCGGCGGCGGCGTCATCGTCTGCCCGGGCGTGACCATCGGCGACAACACCGTGGTCGGCGCGGGCGCGGTCGTCACCCGCGACCTGCCGGCGAACGTCGTCGCCGTGGGCAACCCCGCCCGCGTGGTCCGCGACATCACCGAGGGCTGACCGTGACCGGGCGCCGGCACGACCCCGACCGCAGGGACCGGATCATCGACGTCTGCCTCGACCTGATCGCCGAGGTGGGCGTGGCCGGCATCTCGCACCGCAAGGTGGCCGCGGCCGCCGACGTGCCGCTCGGCTCCATGACGTACCACTTCGCCGGCATGGACGAGCTGCTGCGCGAGGCGTTCGGGCGGTTCGCACGGGCCGGTAGCGACGGGTTCGAGCGGCGGATGAGCGCGGCGACCGACCTGGACAGCGCCCGGGCGGCCGTCGTCGCGATCATCACGGAGGACGTCTTCGGCACCCAGCGCGACCTGGTGCTCACCCACGAGCTCTACACCCTCGCGTCCCGCGAGCCCGCCTACCGCGAGCTGACCAACGCGTGGATGGCGCGGTCCCGGGCCGCCCTGGAACGGCACTTCGACCCGGTCACGGCGCGGATGCTGGACGCCCTCATCGAGGGGCTGACGATCCATCGCGCCCTGGACACCGAGGCGCCGAAGGCCGAGACGGTCACCGAGGCTGTGCGGCGCATCACGACGCCGGGGTAGGTCGGAACATCTGCCGCCTCGGGCTGTTGTTGCTGGTGTGAGCGACATCCTGAGGCGTGCGACCGTTGTGGTGATCGGGGCCGGGCAGGCCGGGCTCTCGGCCGCGTACCACCTCCAGCGCCGCGGCTTCGTGAGCGCCGTCGACCAGCCGGAGGCGGAGCGCACCTACGTGGTGCTGGACGCCAACCCGGCGCCCGGCGGCGCCTGGCAGCACCGCTGGGAGTCGCTCCGGATGGCCACGGTCAACGGGATCTTCGACCTGCCGGGCCTGGCCCTGCCCGCCGTCGACGACGCCGAACCCAGCAGGCTGGCCGTCCCGCGCTACTTCGCGGGCTTCGAGCAGGCCTTCGGCTTCCCGATCCTGCGCCCGGTCCGGGTGGTCGCCGTCCGCCGGGCCGACGACGAGCCCGACGGCGACCTCGTCGTCACGACCGACCACGGCTCGTGGACCACGGGCGCCGTCATCAACGCGACCGGGACCTGGACCAACCCCGTGCTGCCGCGCTACCCGGGCCAGGATACGTTCCGCGGCCGGCAGCTCCACACCCGCGACTACGTGCGCTCCGAGGACTTCGCCGGGCAGCGCGTCGCCGTCGTCGGCGGAGGAATCTCCGCGCTCCAGCTCCTGGAGGAGATCTCGCGCGTCGCGACCACCCGCTGGTACACGCGGCGCGAGCCCGTCTTCCACGACGAGTTCCGCAGCGAGACCCTGGGTCGCGAGACCATCGTCAAGGTCATGGCCGACGTCGCCGCGGGGCGGCCCACCGGCAGCGTCGTGTCCTACACGGGGCTGGTCTGGACGCCTTATGCCTTGGCCGCCAAGGAGCGCGGCGCCCTGGAGCGGCGTCCGATGTTCACCGCGATCGAGCCCGACGGCGTGCGCGAGGCCGACGGGAGCCTGACGCCGCTCGACGCGATCCTCTGGGCCACCGGCTTCAAGGCGGACCTGGCGCACCTGGGCCCGCTGGGCCTGCGCAACGACCTGGGCGGCATCACGATGGACGGCACCCAGGTGGCGGGCGAGCCCCGGGTGCACCTCATCGGGTTCGGGCCGTCGCAGTCCACGGTCGGCGCCAACCGCGCCGGCCGCGAGGCGGTCACGGCGCTGGTCCGGCGGCTCCCGGCCGCGCTACCAGCTCGATCAGCAGGATGAGCACCACGGCCCCGGCGGCGATCCCGACGACGAGGGCCGGCGTCGGGCTGCCGGCGAGCAGCAGCACCAGGGCCGCGAGCGCGATGACGGCGATCCGCGCGACGTTGCGGTAGCGGGCGAGCCACAGGCCGACCGGGCCGGTGGAGACGCCCCGGCCCTCGGCCCAGTCCCGGACGCGGCCCATGCCCGTGCCGATCCCGGAGCGCAGCCCGCGCGCCGACGCGCTCGACCCGCCGAGGTAGGCGGCCAGCGCGACGACGAGGCCGAGCACCCCGACCGTGCGCAGCGTGACCCGCAGGAACGAGACGAGCTGGTCGAAGACGACCTCGGCGGCGTCGAGCCGCAGCACCTTGCCGTTGAGCGCGTCGAGGTACAGCCCGCGCGCGATCGCGAGCCCGATCCCCAGGACCACCATCGCGGCGGCCAGCGCGAGTCCGGCGACGACCAGGGTGCGCGTGTGGTGCACCGCGACGACGACGCCGGCGGCCAGCAGCACCAGCACGATCCACGGCAGCCAGGTGCCCAGCGCCACGATCTGGGCGTACCGGTTCTGGATCTGCACGAGCTGGCTGGACTGCATCACGGTGAACGACGCGTTGATCGACGGCAGGTTTCCCGCGATCGTCAGCCCCCGGTCCACGAGGCGCTGCTTGAGGATGTCGACCAGCCCGCCGAGCTGGATGGTGAGCGCGCCGTTCTGGCTGATCTGGGCGACGTCGCCCCCGTTGCCCTGCATGACCTGTACGAGCTGCTCGTGCCCCACCCGGTTGGCCTGGTCCCAGGCGGACTCGAACTGGTCGCTCTCCACCACGCGGTCCGCGGCGTTGCGGACGAACGACTCGACGCCGCTGGTCAGGGGGCCTTCCAGCGCGGTGATCGCCCGGGCGGCCCGCGGGGCGACGCCGCGCGCGTCGAGCCCCTGCTGGACGTCGGTGAGGATCGCCCCGACGTCGATCTTGTCCATGACGGCGGTGGTCAGCCGCCCGGCCACCGCCTGCTGCACCACCGGGTCCTGGGCCAGGGGCGCCACGGTGGCGACGTAGCGGTCGGTGTCGGTGAGGGTGCGCTCGGCCCAGGCGGCGACCACGCCGACCGGGGCGAGCAGCGCGCCGAGCAGGATCAGGACGACGGCGGTCGCGCTCCGGGCCCGATGGTGCTCCTGGGTCGGCGCGGCCGTGGCCGGGCCGGCGCCGGTGGTCCCGGCCAGCCGCTCCCGGAGCTCGGCGTTCTCACGCTCCAGGGCGGCCAGCCGGGCGGCTGCGTCGGGTGGCTCGGCGGCGTCGTTCACGGTACCTACCTCAGACCAGGGCCTTCGACTTCAGCCGCTCGAACTCCGCCGACGAGATGGTGCCCGCGTCGAGGAGCGCCTTGGCGCTGGCGATCTGGTCGGCCGGGGACGGGCCGGACGCGACGTCACGGATGTAGGTCTCGGTGTCCCGGCGTGCCTGCTCCATCCCGGCGACGTGCCGTTCCGCCATGCCCCGGCCGCGGGCGATGAGGTAGACGAGCGCGGTGATGACCGGGAGGAAGATGAGGAAGATGATCCACAGCGCCTTCCACCAGCCGGAGAGCTCGTGGTCGCGGAAGAGGTCTCCGATGATCTGGAACAGCACCATGAGGTACGCCACGAAGAAGAAGCTGTAGACGATCAGCCAGAAGAAGTCCCAGAAATCCATGACTCGCCCCGTTCTCGACGGCCGTCCGATCGCTCGGAGCGCACCGGAGGTAGAGCCCGAGCGCAATTTCAAGGTAACCGCGCGGATCGGGAACGGCGGGCGGACCAGGGAAGGTTCACCCGAATCGGGTGAGCGGCGCGGCCTAGCTGTTCGCGAGGCCTGCGACCAGGTTGATCAGCAGCGCCACGATCACGGTGCCGAACAGGTAGGCCAGCAGCGCGTGCACCTGCGCGATCCGGCGCATCTCGGAGGAGCCGAGGTCGGTGTCGGACACGGCGAAGCTCATCCCGACGGTGACCGCCAGATAGGTGAAGTCGGTGTACCGGGGCGGCGCCGTCTGGTGGAAGTCGATCCCGCCCGCGGGCGCCGTGTAGTAGGCGCGGGCGTAGTGCAGCGCGAACACCGTGTGCACGCAGGCCCAGGAGACCACCACGGAGGTGAGGACGGCGGCCGTGGTGACGGTGCCGTCGGCCCGCACGCCGCCCACGAGCACGACGACGACCCCGCCCAGGCTCGCCACGGCGGCGAGCAGCACGATCCCGTGCGCTGTCCCCCGGGTGGGCTCCTCGCGGACGGCGTGCTCGCTGGTCGCGCGCGGGCCCATCGGCACGATCACCAGCGCGGTCCAGACGACGAACACGAGCCCGGCGCCGGCCCACCCGCCGAGCACCGCGGCCGCCACGGAGTTCCACGCCAGCAGCCAGCCCAGGAGGCCGCCGGCCAGCAGGGACACGATGATCCGCACACCGTGCGGGCCGTCCAGCACCCTGCTCAGGCGCCGCATGCTCTGGGTCATGGACCCAGTGTGTGCGAAGATCGGGGCAGAGCCCACAGGGGTTCCCGGACGAGGGTTGCCGTACCCGGTGTGCGACAAGACGGCATCTGAGGAGCACACCATGTCCTGGATCGTCCTTGTCGTCTCCGGCCTCCTGGAGGCCGTCTGGGCCACCGCGCTGAGCCGCTCGGAAGGCTTCAGCAACGTCGGCCCGAGCATCGTCTTCGGCGTCGCCCTCGTCGCCAGCATGGGCGGCCTCGCGTTCGCCCTGCGCGAGCTGCCCGTCGGGACCGCCTACGCGGTCTGGGTCGGCATCGGCGCGGCGACCACCGTCGTCTGGGCCATGGCCACCGGCGCCGAGCCGGTCTCCGTGGTCCGCGTGCTGCTGATCGTGGGCCTGATCGGCTGCGTCATCGGGCTCAAGCTGACGCACTGAGTGAACAGGCCCACCGGGCACGACGGGCGGCGGCCCCTTGGGGGACCGCCGCCCGTCGTTCAGGCCGCTCGGGTCAGCCGGTGACGCAGCGGTAGCCGGCGCCGTCGGCCGGGTCGCCCTCGTAGCGGGTCACCAGCGGGTAGCGGCACACCTCACGCGTGACGGTCCGGCCGTCGCGCTCGGTGACGACGGCGGGCAGCGTCGCCGGGGCCTTCCCCTTCTCGACCCAGTCCACCAGGGTGTCCAGCGGGTCCGTGCCGATGCCGCAGTGGTTCACGCCAGGCGGCAGGAACAGGCGGTAGAAGGAGTCGACCCGGGCGTTGCCGCCCATGGCCTTGGTGACGCGCTCGCGGTAGTCGACGGTGCCCTGGGTGGGCACGAGCTCGTCCGCCTGGCCGTGCCAGCTCAGCAGCTTGCCGCCGGAGCGGGCGAACGCGGACAGGTCCGGGTCGTCGCTGCCGATGACGGGGTGGAACTCGCGCTGCGACGTCGCGAACAGCTTCTCGAACTGCCGGTAGGTCAGGTGGGCGGTGTCGAGCTGCGGGTCCTTGGCGACGAAGTACCGGACCCACTGGTCGGCCACCAGGAACGGCTGGCCGGGCGTGGCGAGCCAGTTGAACGCGGCGCCCTTGTTCGGCCCGTACCAGAGCGGGTGCCCCGACCGGCTGACCGGGCCCTGCCAGATCTTGCGGACGGCGTCCGCGAGGTCGGCCGAGATCGTGTAGGTCGCGCCGTCGCAGTCCACCTGGGTGCCGACCAGCTCGCGCGGGTCCCACGTGCAGTCCTGCGGGTCGTCGATGATGCCGTCCCGCACACCGTCGATGGTGTCGCAGGCGTCGACCGCGGCCGTGTTGAAGGCCTCCAGCTCGCACGGCGCGGGGGCGACGTCCTCCTCGTCGAACACGACCTGCGGCCACAGCGTCGCCACGGCGAACCGGTCCCAGCTCACCGCGGGCGCGCCGGCCAGGATGCCCTGGAAGTCCTGCGGGTACTCCTGCGCCGCCACGTACCCCTGGCGGCCGCCCGTGGAGCAGCCGTTCCAGTAGGAGTAGGTGGCCTTGGTCCCGTAGAAAGCCTTGGTCACGGACTTGCCGACCACCGCGAGGTCGTGCACCGACCGGGACGCGAAGTTCTCCAGGAGGGGCCCGTTGACCCGCCCGTCCGACGTCAGCGCCCAGCCGCTGACGTCGGCCGCGGACTGGCCGATCCCCGCGTCGGTGGCCGCGGCGGCGTACCCGTCCTTCACGGCCGCGACCAGGGTGGCGCCCAGGTCGCCGGCCAGGTACGCGCTGCCGCCGGTGGCCTGGAAGCGGCCCGACCAGTCGGCCCGGTCCTGCGGCAGCGAGACCTTGACGGTCTCGTGGTCGCCGGCCCGGCCGTGCGTGAGGGTCACCGTGATGTCGCACCGGGCGGGCACGTCGGGGATGGGGGCGGGCGTCTGGAGCGGCGGCGTCGCCTCGGGGAACGTGACGGTGCCGGCGGGGTACCCCTGGGCGGTCACGGACTCGACCGTGGCGCCGCGCGGCGCGGAGACGGTCACGGGCGCGCACACCGACGGCGCGGGGCGGGCGCCGTCGGCGGGCCCGCTCGCGGGTGCCGCGAGCGGCAGCAGCCCGGCCGACGCCGAGAGCGCCGCCGTGATCAGGATGGCTAGCTTGTTCATGCTGCACACCCTGGCCCGGCGGCCGCCGGGACCGCCCCAGGGAGACACCCTGGTGTGCACACCAGGGATGTCCCCGGGCGCGACGGACCGCCCGCCGGGGCGAGGGTGAGGCCCATGGACAGAAGGACATTCGTCAGGACCGCCGGACTGCTCGCCACCGCGGCAACCGGCGCCGCCGCCCTGCCCGCGGAGGCGGCCGCGGCCGTGTCGCCCGCGGCCGCCGCTCCCGCTGCTCCGGCCGCAACCCGGCCCGCGCCGTCGTTCCCCGTGATCAAGCAGGTCCGCGCCGGGGAGCTCGACGTCGGCTACGCGGAGCTCGGGCCCGTCCACGGCGCCCCCGTGGTGCTGCTGCACGGCTGGCCGTACGACATCCACAGCTACGCCGAGGTGGCGCCGCTGCTCGCCGCCCGCGGGTACCGCGTGATCGTGCCGTACCTGCGGGGCCACGGCAGCACCACGTTCCTGTCGCCGGACACCTTCCGCAACGCGCAGCAGGTCGTCGTCGCCCGCGACGTCGTGGCGCTGCTCGACGCGCTCCGCATCGAGCGGGCCGTGCTGGCGGGCTACGACTGGGGCTCACGCACCGCCGACATCGTCGCGGCCCTGTGGCCCGAGCGCGTCAAGGCGCTCGTCTCGGTGACGGGCTACCTCATCACCAATCGCGCGGCCAACCAGGCACCCATCGACCCCGGCCGCGAGTGGGCCTGGTGGTACCAGTACTACTTCGCCACCGAGCGCGGACGCCTCGGCCTCCAGGACGAGCACTACCGCAAGGAGCTGGCCCGCGTGGTCTGGACGTTCAGCTCGCCCACCTGGCGGTTCGACGACGCCACCTTCGACCGGACGGCGGCCGCGTTCACCAACCCGGACTACGCCGCGATCGTGCTGCACAACTACCGCTGGCGGCTCGGCCTGGCCGACGGCGACCCCCGGTTCGACGACGTCGAGGCCCGGCTGGCCGCGGGGCCGAGGATCGCGGTGCCGACAGTGACGATCGACGGCGAGCGAGACCCCTTCACGCCGCCCGGCGAGGGCGCGGGCTACCGCGACATGTTCACCGGGCCCTACGACCACCGGACGTTCCGCGGCGTCGGCCACAACGTGCCACAGGAGGCGCCCGCCGCCTTCGCGCGCGCGGTGGTCGACGCGGACCGGCTCTGACCTGCCGTCCCGGGCGGGGGCGGCGCACGGGGTAGCCTCCGCGGGGAGGTTCGTGTGCGGAGCGAGACGGCGGGAACGGTGCTGCGCGGCCGACGGCGCGAGACGGACGCGCTCGACGAGCTGCTGCGCGAGGTCCGGGCCGGGCACAGCCGGGTGCTGGTGCTCCGGGGAGAGGCCGGCATCGGCAAGACGGCGCTTCTGGACCACCTGTCCGCGGGGGCCGGGACCGCCCGGGTGGTCCGCGTCGTCGGCGTCGAGCCGGAGTCCGAGATCGCCTACTCGGCGCTGCAGCAGCTCTGCGCGCCGCTCCTGGGCCACCTCGACGGGCTCCCCGCACCGCAGCGCGACACCCTCGCCACCGCCTTCGGGCTGGGCTCCGGCGAGCCGCCCGAGGCACTGCTGGTCGGCCTGGCGGTGCTCGGGCTGTTCGCCGAGGCCGCGGCGGAGCGGCCGCTGGTGTGCCTCGTGGACGACCTGCAGTGGGTGGACCGGATGTCCGAGGTGATCCTGACCTTCGTCGCCCGCCGCCTGCAGGCCGAGTCGGTCGCCCTGGTCCTCGCCCTGCGTAGCCCCGGCGACGAGCGGTTCCTCCCGGGCCTGCCCGAGCTGCGGGTCGACGGGCTCCCGGCGGCCGACGCCGGCGACCTGCTCGACACGGTGCTGCCGGGACCCGTCGACGCCCACGTCCGGGAGCGCATCCTCGCCGAGACGCGCGGCAACCCGCTCGCGCTCCGGGAGCTGCCCCGGGGCCTCACGCCGGCGGAGCTCTCCTTCGGGTTCGGCGCCCCGGCCGCGGCGCCCGTCGCGGACCGGGTCGAGGACGGCTTCCGGCGCCGGCTCGCGGCGCTCCCCGCGGACACCCGCACGCTCCTGCTCGCCGCCGCCGTCGAGCCGGTCGGCGATGTGCCGCTGCTGTGGCGCGCGCTGGACCGGCTCGGCGTCGGGCCGGACGCCGCGGCGGCAGCCGAGGCCGCGGGGCTGCTCCGGATCGGCACCCGGGTGCGGTTCCAGCACCCGCTGGTGCGTTCGGCCTGCTGGCGCTCGGCCAGCCCCGACGAGCTGCGCGCCGTCCACCGCGCGCTCGCGAAGGTGAACGACCCCGGCCAGGACCCCGACCGCCACGCGTGGCACCGCGCCCACGCGACGCCCGGCCCGGACGACGACGTCGCCGGCGAGCTGGAGCGCACCGCCGGCCGGGCCCTCGCGCGAGGCGGGCGCTCCGCCGCGGCGTCGTTCCTGGAGCGGGCAGCGGAGCTGACCCAGGACCCCAAGCTGCGGGCCGCGCGGGTGCTGGCCGCCGCCCGCGCCCGGTTCGCCTCCGGCGCCCCGGAGGCGGTGCCCGCCCTGCTTTCGGCCGCGGAGCTCGGCCCGCTCGACCCGCTGCAGCGTGCCGGGGTGGAGCGGCTCCGCGCCCAGGCGGCGTTCGCGCTCGACCGCGGCCGGGGTGCCGTGGCCCCGCTGCTGGAGGCCGCACGCCGGCTCGACGGGCTGGACCCCGCCGCGGCCCGCGAGACGTACCTCTGGGCGCTCGGCGCGGCGATGCACGCGGGCCGGCTCGGCGACGACGACCTGCACCGCGCGGCCGACGCCGCCCGGCACGCGGTGCCGGCCCACCATGCCGAGCCGGCCCAGGACGCCGTCGGCCTGTTCCTCACCGGGCTGACCGTGCGGGCCACGGCCGGCTACGGGCCCGCCGTCCCGCACCTGCGTCGGGCGCTCGCCGCACTGACCGACGACGACGCGCCGCTCCTGTGGCTGTCCGCGCCGGTGGCGCACGAGCTGTGGGACGACGCCGCGTGGCACCGGCTCACCGAGCGGGCGCTCGCCTCGGCCCGGCTGGCCGGTGCGCGGTCCCAGCTCCCCACGGCCCTCACCTTCCGGGCGGGTGCCCTGGTGGCGGAGGCGCGGTTCGCCGAGGCGGGCGACCTGCTGCGGGAGGCCGAGGCGTTCGCGCAGCCCCTGCACCCGTCGGCCGCGCTCACCCTGGCCGCGCACCGGGGCGTCGAGGAGCACGCGGCGCGGCTGGTCGAGGCGACCGTCCGCGAGGCCGAGGCCCGCGGCGAGGGCCGCTGGCTCGGGCTGGCGGGCTACGCCGAGGCCGTGCTGCACAACGGGCTCGGCCGGTACCCGGCGGCCCTGGAAGCCGCACGGCGCGCGGCCGCGTACGACGACCTCGCCCTGACCGGCTGGACGCTCGGCGAGCTGGTCGAGGCGGCCGCGCGCTGCGGGGACGCCGCCGCGGCCGGCGAGGCGCGCGAGCGGCTGGCCGAACGCACGGCCGCGGCCGGGACGAGCTGGGCGCTGGGCACCCAGGCGCTGGCCGACGCGCTCGCGGGCCCAGCCGCCGCGGCCGAGGACCGCTACCGCGAGGCGGTCGAGCTGCTGGGCGGTACCCGGCTGGTGCTCCAGACGGCGCGGGCCCGGCTGCTGTACGGCGAGTGGCTGCGCCGCGAGAACCGGCGCGGCGCCGCGCGCGACCACCTGCGCGCCGCGCACGAGGTGTTCGCCGCGGCGGGCGCGGAGGGCTTCGCCGGGCGCGCCGGCCGGGAGCTGGCGGCCACGGGCGAGACGGTGCGCCGGCGCACCGCCGGGGCGGCGGACACGCTCACCGCCCAGGAGGCGCAGATCGCGCGCCTCGCGGTGGCCGGCCGGACCAACCCGGAGATCGGCGCTGAGCTGTTCCTCAGCCCGCGCACCGTCGAGTGGCACCTGCGCAAGGTGTTCGGCAAGCTCGGCATCGCCTCGCGGCGCGAGCTGGCCGGGGCGCTGCGGGAGCGCTGAGCCTGCGGCTCAGGGAGCGGGCACAGCGGGGGCAGCGGGCGCCGTCACGTGGTGCCGCCCGAGGGGCAGCATGAGCGGCCTGCCCGACGTCGGGTCCGTGATCACCTGGCTCTCCAGCCCGAACACCGCGCGCACGGTGTCGGTGGTGAGCACGTCGCCGGGCTCGCCGGCGGCGTGCACGCGCCCGTCGGCGAGCGCGACGAGATGGTCGGCGTAGCGGGCGGCGAGGTTGAGGTCGTGCAGCACCATGACGATGGTGGTGCCGCGCGCCCGGTTGAGGTCGGTGAGCAGGTCGAGCACCTCGACCTGGTGGCTGACGTCGAGGAACGTCGTGGGCTCGTCCAGCAGCAGCACGTCGGTCTGCTGGGCGAGCGCCATGGCGATCCAGACGCGCTGGCGCTGCCCGCCGGACAGCTCGTCGACGGCGCGCTCCGTGAGGTCCAGGGTCTGGGTGGCCTCCAGCGCCGCGGCGACGGCCTCGTCGTCCTCCCGGCTCCACCGCGACAGGGCGCGCTGGTGCGGGTTGCGGCCGCGCCCGACCAGGTCGCCGACCGTGATGCCCTCGGGGGCGATGGGCGACTGCGGGAGCAGGCCGAGCGTGCGGGCGAGCTCCTTGGCGGGGGTGCGGTGCACCTGCTTGCCGTCGAGCAGCACCTGGCCCTCGCGTGGCGTGAGCAGGCGCGACATGGCGCGCAGCAGCGTCGACTTGCCGCAGGCGTTCGCGCCGACGATCGCGGTGATGCGCCCGGGCGGGACGGCGAGGTCGAACCCGGAGATGACCGTGCGGTCCTTGTAGCCGAGGGACAGGCCGGTGGCCTGGAGGGTGTGGGCCGCGGTCACAGCGAGCCTCCGGTGCGGTTGGTGCGGATGATGAGGTAGATCAGGTACGGCGCGCCGAGCGCTCCCGTCACGACGCCCACGGGGTAGCGGGTGCCGAACGCGAACTGGCCGGCGAGGTCGGCCACCAGGACGAGCAGCGCCCCGACGAGGGCGGCGGGGACCAGGGGCGAGCCGTGGGGCCCGGTGATGCGGGCGGCGATCGGCCCGGCGAGGAACGCGACGAACGCGATGGGCCCGGTCGCGGCGGTCGCGAACGCGATGAGGCCGACGGCGGCCACGACCAGGACGATGCGGGTGCGCTCGACGCGCACCCCGAGGGCGGAGGCGGCGTCGTCCCCGAGCTGGAGGCCCGCGAGGTTGCGGGCCTGACCCACCAGCGCGGGCCCGAGCACGGCGAGCGCGATCACGACGGGCACGACGTCGTCCCACGCGGCGCCGTTCAGGCTGCCGGTGAGCCACCGCATCGCCTCCTGCAGCTCCCACTGGGGCGCCTTGCTGAGCACGTAGGAGGTGACGCTGTCGAGCATCGCGGCCACGCCGATGCCGATCAGGATGAGCCGGGTGCCCGCGACGCCGCCGCGGTAGGACAGCACGTAGATCAGGACGGCGACACCCAGACCTGCGGCGACGGCGAACACGGAGACCTGCGCGCCGCCCAGACCCAGCAGGACGATCGCGAAGGCCGCCGCGGCGCTCGCGCCGGAGCTGATCCCGATGATGTCGGGGCTGGCCAGCGGGTTGCGCAGCATGGTCTGGAAGGTGACGCCGCCCAGCCCGAAGCAGATGCCGGCCAGCGCGGCGAGCACGGCGCGGGGCAGCCGCAGCCGGCCGACGGTGAACGAGGCGCCGGGCACGTCCTGGCCCAGGATGACGCCCACGACGTCGGCGGGCGCGTAGAAGGTGCGGCCGACCATGAGGGTCACGGCCAGCAGCACCACGACGAGCGTGGCGAGCAGGGCGATCACGAGGCGGCGTCGTCGGCCGCGCCGGATACGGGAGGCGGCGACCCGCTCCACGGCGGTGGGCGTGCCGGACGGGACGGTGCTGGTCGGGGCCGGGCCCGACGGCGGGGTGAGCGTGCCGGTCATAGCTCCCGGACCTTCTGGCGGCGGACGATCGAGATGAAGAACGGGGCGCCGACGAGCGCGGTGATGATGCCCACCTCGAGCTCGTCGGGGCGCGCGACGATGCGGCCGAGCACGTCGGCCGCGGTGAGCAGGGCGGCGCCCGACAGCGCGGAGAACGGCAGTAGCCAGCGGTGGTCGACGCCGACGAGCAGCCGGCACACGTGCGGCACGACGAGCCCGACGAACGCGATGGGCCCGGCGATCGCGGTGGCGGCCCCGCACAGCAGGACAGCGCCGAGGGAGGCCAGGCCGCGCGCGAGCGCGACGTGCTCCCCGAGGCCGGTCGCGAGCTCGTCGCCGAGGGCCAGCGCGTTCAGCGTGCGGGCCGCGACCAGGCAGATCAGGGTCCCGGCCACGAGGAACGGCGCCATCTGGGCGATGCTGTCGAAGCTCGCGCCGCCGACGCCGCCGATCTGCCAGGACCGGACGTTGCCGGCGATGTCCCCGCGGGGCAGCACGACGGCGCTGATGAACGAGGCGAACGCGGCCGACGTCGCGGCGCCGGCCAGGGCCAGCTTGAGCGGCGTCGCGCCCCCGCGGCCGAGCGATCCGACCACGTAGACGAACGTGGCGGTGACGGCCGCGCCGAGCACCGCCGTCCAGATGAAGGCGGTCGCGGTCCACATCCCGAACCACGCGATGCCGACCACGACGGCCAGCGAGGCGCCCATGTTCACGCCGAGGATGCCGGGGTCGGCGAGCGGGTTGCGGGTCACGCCCTGCATGACGGCGCCCGCCAGGCCGAGGGCGGCGCCCACGAGCAGCGCGAGCACGGTGCGCGGGATGCGCTTGGTGACGGCGGCCTGGCCGAGCCCGTCGGAGGACCCGCCCAGGGCCGCCACGATGTCTGCCCACGAGACGTCGCGGGAGCCGATGGCGAGCGAGGCCGCGCACAGCAGGACCAGCACGGCGGCCACGGCCAGCAGCCACAGGAGCCGGACACGCGCCGGGCGCCGCACGACGGCGACGCCCGGCCCGCTCACGGGAGGTGCAGTGGTCACTCGGACTTGGCGGCGGCGCCGGCCAGCAGGTCGGCGTAGTCCTCCAGGACCCACGGGATCGCCAGCGGGGTCGGGTTCGCGGCGGTGCCCGCCGGGCCCTCGCCGTCCAGGAAGACGACGGCGTCGTTGGCGACGGCCGGCATCTGCGACAGCAGCGGGTCGGCCTTCAGTGTGTCCACGAGCTCCTGGTCGCCGTAGGTGACGATCAGGTCGACGTCGTCGAACAGGTCCACCTGCTCGGCGCTCACGCTGCCGGAGAACTCGCCGGCGGCCGAGGCCTCGACGACGGCTTCCGGGGTGGCCAGGCCGAGGTCCTCGAAGAAGGCGGCCCGGGTGTCGTTGGCCGTGTAGAAGTTGACCGTGCTCAGGTCGGCGGTGTCGACGTGCGTCACGAACATCGCGTTCTTGCCCTCGAGCTCGGGGTGCCCGCCGACGGTGTCGTCGATCTGCTGCTCGATGCTCGCCACGAGCTCCTCGCCCTCCGCGGCCATGCCGAGGCCCTGGCTGTTGTAGAGGATGACGTCGCGCCACGACGTGGCCCACGGCGCCTCCGGGTAGGCGACGACCGGGGCGATCTCGCTGAGCGTGTCGTAGTCCTCCTGGGTCAGGCCGGAGTAGCCGGCGAGGATGACGTCGGGCTCGGTGTCGGCGACGGCCTCGAAGTCGATGCCGTCGGTCTCGTCGAACAGCACGGGCGGCTCGGCGCCCAGCTCGTCGAGCTCCTCCTCGACCCAGGGGAGCAGGCCGTTGCCGTCGTCGTCGCCGAAGTTCGCGGCGGCCATGCCGACCGGCACGACGCCCAGCGCGAGCGGGACCTCGTGGTTGGCCCAGGCGACCGTGGCGACGCGCTCCGGCTTCGCCTCGATGGTGGTGGTGCCGAGGGCGTGCTCGATCACGACCGGGTAGTCGCCCGACGACGCGGCGGTGCTCTCCCCGTCGGTGGCCTCGGGGGAGGTGCCGCCGCAGGCGGACAGGCCGAAGGCCACCGATCCGGCCGCGATCAGGGCAAGAAGACGACGTGGGCGCATGTGCAGGTAGCTCGCTCTCAAGTGCAGGGGACCTCGGAGCACCCGTGACTGGGTCACGAGTTAGGAGAGGTTTACCTAACATCCTACGAACTGCCGGTCTTCTGACGCAATCGAGTGATACGGACGGCAGATGTAGCGATCGGGACACGCGTTTGGGGCGCGTGCAGGCGCGGGTGCGGACTCAGGCCGGGCGGTACCGGGCCGGCGTCGTTCCCGTCGTCCGGCGGAACGCGGCGCCGAAGGCGCTCGCGGAGCGGTAGCCGACCTGCTCGGCGACCTGCTCGACGGCGATGCCCTGTGCGAGCAGGAGGATCGCGCGCTGCGCCCGCAGGACCGCCTGCCAGCGGGCGAAGCTCAGCCCGGTCTCGGCCCGGAACGCCCGCGTGATCGTGCGGGGGCTGACGTCCAGGAGCACCGCCCAGTCCGTCAGGCCGCGCTGGTCGGCGGGGTCCTCGGTCAGGGCCGTCGCGATGGGGCGCAGCAGGTCGCCGCGCGGCCGCTGCACGAACAGCTCGTGCGGCGACGGCGCCAGGACGTCGAGCACCATCTGCTCGGTCAGCGTGCGCGACGCCGTGGGCAGGGCGCCGTCGTCGAGCCGGTCGAGCAGCAGGGCCAGCAGCGGCGTGATCTCGACGGCCACCGGCTCCTGCGCCAGCGGGGGAGCGGCGTGCAGGCCGAACTGCGCCGCCCGGTACCAGGTGCCCGCGGGCATGCGGCCGGAGTGCACCACCCCGGCCGGCACCCACAGGCCCACCAGCGGGGTGATCGTCCAGGTGCGGCTGCCCGTCGTCGCGCTGGACGCCCCGCGCAGGTTCCACAGCAGCTCGTGCGTCGGGTGGGAGTGCTCCTCCCAGACGGTGTCGCGCGAGACGAGCTCGTCCATGCCCTGGATGACGTACGGGACGTCGACGGCGCCCGCGGCGAACGTCGGCAGGGACCGGCTGTCGTGCATGTGAGCCAGCGTAATCGGAGTGCCTGGGCGAGAATCGTTGGGGTGATCGGCCATGACATCTGGTCGCCGACCCGCTTCGCGCGCAACGGCGACGTCGCCCTCGCCTACGACCGGTTCGGCACCGGCCGCGGCACACCCCTGCTCCTGCTGATGGGCCTGGCCATGTCCCGGTTCTGGTGGCCGGACGGCTTCTGTCGCGCGCTGGCCGACGAGGGCTTCGACGTGGTCCGGTTCGACCAGCGCGACACCGGGGAGTCCACCCGGTTCGGCACGAGCGAGCGGCGCGTCTCGTGGACGTCGCTGTTCGGCGGGGGCTCCGTGCCCTACACGGCCGAGGACGTGGTGGACGACGCCGCCGCCGTGCTCGACGCCGTCGGCTGGGACCGCGCGGTGGCGCTGGGGCACTCCCAGGGCGGCGTCGTGGCGCAGCGGTTCGCCCTGCGGTACCCGGACCGGACCCTCGGGCTCGTCACGTGCGACGCCCCGCCCAGCGACGCCGTGGGCCTGGGCGCGCTGCGGCACCTGCGGTACGGGATGGTCGCGCGGCGCGCCACCGCTCGGTATCCCCGGAGCCGGGAGGGCGACGTCGCGTCCGCGCTCGCCGTCGCCCGGGCCATGGCGTCGTCGGCGTACCCCGTCGACGAGGCGGTGGCCCGTGCCCGGATCGAGCGCGGCCTCGACTGCGGCCCGCGCGACATGCGCGCCATGGGCCGGCAGCTCCGCGCGTCGTGGCACGGGCCCCGGCTGCGCGAGGTGCGCACCCCGACGCTCGTCGTCCACGGCGCGGAGGACCCCCTGGTGCGGACGACGGCGGCCCGCGCCACGGCACGCGCGGTCCCCGGCGCCCGGCTCCTGGTGCTCGACGACGTCGGGCACGACCTGCCGCCCGTCGTCTGGCCCACGCTGGCGCGACAGGTCCGGGGCCTCGTCCCGGCCTGACCCCACGCCCGCGCGCGCAGCACCGCTCCGGACCGTCTCGCCTCAGCGACCGCCTGGCACGGGGATCCACGTGTGCCAGGGCGTGACCCGGTCGATGTGCACGACGGCGTCGAACGCCCGCCGGGCGTCCACGAGCTGCAGCTCGGCGCCGTTGTGCGTGCCGCGCGTCGCGTCCAGGGCCGCGGCGGCCGCGCCGTCGGCCGTGCGCAGGTCCACGAAGTACGAGCCGAGCCCGGGCGCGGCGAGCGCGGCGTCGAGGCTCCCCGGGTCCAGCGCGCCGAGGTCCTGGGTGAACGGGGTGGAGTGCCCCGGGGCGTCGTCGGGCCCCGGGCGGTGCAGCCAGGCCGTGCCGCCGCCGAACGTGGTGCCGAGCACCACGAGGTCGTCCCCGAGCCGGTCCGCGAGCTCGCGCCCCATCGTCGTCATCGGCTGGGGCACGAACGGCGGCGCGTGGAACGGGGTGCGCTGCACGTGGCCGTTCGCCGCGGCGACCACCACGCGGGGTTCGCGCTCCAGCACCCACTCGACCGTGTCCGCCATGGTCACGTCGCGCACGTTGCCCGGCGGGTAGGCGCGCGTCGCGCCCGCGGGCATCGCGGCGAGGAACGCGTCCGTCTGCCGGGCCACCCGCGCGGCGTGCACGGCGAACGCCACCTCTTCCGGGTCCGCCCCGGCCTCCAGGTAGTCGACCCGGCGGGCCCGCACCCGCTCCGCGAGCTCGCCGACCAGCGCCGTCAGTGCCGCCCGCTCGGCGGCCGGCAGCGCGATGTACGCGTGCAGCGCGGGCGCCGCCTGTGCGATCCCGGACCGGTCCGCCGGCAGGTAGCCGAACAGCGGCAGCAGGTCCGCGAGCACGTGCGCCGCGTACCCCGGGTCGACGTCGGCCAGGAAGGCCTCCACCACCTCGACCGCCGGCCGGGCGCTCGCGGCCGAGTCCGGCACGTCCGCCCCGTAGAACCGCACGCCGCCGTCCGTGCGCAGCCAGGCCAGCAGGTCGAGCATCTCCTGGCACCGGCCCATGCTGTAGGTCACGCCCTGCTCCAGGACCTCACGGACCGGCCGCGCACTGCGGCCGGCGACCCACTCGTCCACGAGCCGGCCCTCCGGGAAACCCGACTCCATCACGTACGCCGTGAACCCGTGCCGCGCCAGGAACCGCAGGACCCGGTGCCGCACCAGATACGTCTCGTGGAGGCGGTGCATCGACTCGCCGACCGCCACGACCCGCGCGTCACCCACGATCTCCAGCAGCGGCAGCAGGTCGGTGTCGTCGTCGGCGTCCGGGTCCAGGGTCGCCAGGCGGCGCGCGTTCGCGCGCAGCCAGGCGGTCAGGTCGTCGCTCACTCCCGGAACGTAGCCCCTGCCCGACGGCGGACGGCGCCGTGTGCGCTCACGGCGCAACGCGGGTCCTTAAAACCTCGGTGCCCCGGGAGTACCCGGGATACGGTGCGAGGGCGACAACCAGGGGGAACCACGTGAAGATCACACCGGAGACGCTGCTGCGCGGGTCGCGCGGGCGCCGGTTCCTGCTGGAGTACGCGCGCCGCTCCGAGGCGCTGGCGGCGGGCACCGACCGGCCGGAGAGGCCGTTCTCCGTGGCCGCGATGCTGGCCGGCTACGATCTCGACCCGGGCCGCGGGCGCTCGGTCGTGCTGGTGAGCACCGGGGACCGCGACGTGGAGCCGCACGACGCCACGCCCGGGTCGGTCGCCGCCCTGCTGGGCGAGTTGCCCCTCGCCGAGCTCGACCCGGAGACCTCGCTGCGTACCCTCGCCGACACGGTGACGGTCGCCCGCTACTGGCAGGAGCCCGACGGCGAGGACGTGCTCGCCGCCCTTCCCGTGGTGCGCGCCGCCCTGGAGCGCGTCGCGGTGCACGTGGCCGGGTCTGCCGCCGTCGGCTGGTGGACCGAGCCCCTCGCGGCGGGCGACCAGCACGCGGTCACCTGGAACACCGACCAGGAGCCCGCCCCGATGGGCGCGGCGGACCGGCTCGCGCTCTGGAGCGCGGAGGTCCGGGCCGAGGAGCGGAGCGCGCTCAAGGACCGGCCCGACGACCCCACGGCGTCCTGGAGCGGCACCTGGTGGTCCGCCCCGCCGTCGGACCTGACGCACACCGCGCGCAGCCTCGGCCCGCACGGGCCGACGGGACTGTGGCTCGTGGAGGACGACATGGGGTGGGAGCGGGCCATGACCCGCCGCGTCGGCGTCCCCGCGGACGCCCGGGTCTACGAGGTGGACGGCCCCGAGGCCTGGGCCGCCCTGTGCCGCGAGTTCCCGCTGGAGGTGACCGCCCAGAAGCGGCACGACTGGTACCGCACCACCAGCCGCGTAGGGCGCTGGGTGCTGCCCGACTGGGCGGCGGTCGCCACCCGGTACGACGCCGTCCACCTCACCGTCGGCGCCTACCTCGCCGCGGCCGGCACGGCGATCCCCGTCGGCGACGACACCGCGAGCGTCATCGCCGGCTGGAACCCCGACCAGACCTTCTGGTTCGTCGACACGGTCCGGCCCGGGCCGGACGCGACGGCCTGGGTGCTCGACGACGAGGACTGGGTGCCAGGTCCGGGCGCCTCCGGGGCGAGCCGGCGTGACTCCGTGAACGGGTAGAGGCGCTCCCCGCGCGCGGAATTCACCCGGCGCATAGCGTTTCCGGGTGACCGACGTGTGGACGTGGCCCGCCCGGATAGGCGTGCTCCTCGGAACGGGCCTGTTCCTCGCCCTGCTCATCCCGATCCTCGTGATCCAGGTGCGCCGGTACGGCGCCACCAGCCCGGCCCGGCTGCTCGGCGCGGCGGCGCTCGCCGTCTACGGCACCGCGCTCGTGGCGTACACGCTGCTCCCGCTGCCCTCGGGGGACCTGGCAACCTGGTGCGCGAGCTACGGGTACGACGGCGCACAGCTGCGGCCCCTGCAGATCGTCGCCGACATCCGCGAGCGCACCGCCGGGCTGTCCCTGGGCGCCACGCTGCGGGACATCTCGGTGCTCCAGGGCGTGTTCAACGTGGTGCTGTTCGTGCCGTGGGGCATCCTCGTGCGCCGGTACCTGGGCTGGGGGCTGTTCGCGTCGGCGGCGTCGGCGCTGGGAGCGTCGCTGCTGATCGAGGTCACGCAGCTCACCGGCATCTTCGGGCTGATCCCGTGCTCGTACCGGCTCGCCGACGTCGACGACCTGCTGACCAACACGCTCGGCGGGGTCCTGGGTGCGCTCGTGGCACCGTGGGTGCTGCGCTGGATGCCGGGCGCCCGCACGCTGGCGGCAAGCCGGGGCACGCCGCGGCCCGTGACGCTGTGGCGCCGCCTGTTCGGCATGGCCGTGGACTACCTCGCCTACACCGCTCTGGCCGGCGTGCTCGCCCTGACGATCGGCCTGGGCTACTACCTGCTGACGGGCCGCGCGGCCGCCGACTCCCTGGCGGTGTGGCTGGGCACGAGCGGCCTGGCGTGGGTGCTCGTGTTCGTGCTGCCGCTGGTCACGGGCTCGGGGGAGTCGCTCGGGCAGCGCACGGTGTGGCTCGCGGTCGTCCCGGCGGACGGCGACGGTGACGGTGACGCCGGCCGCGACGGTCACGCCGGCGGCGACGGCCGGGCGCGGCTCGCGCCGTCGGCCCGGCTGCGCCGCGGGCTCGCGGGCGGCGCCCTGTGGGGCCTGCTCCAGGCGCTGTCCGACGCCGCGACGATGTTCGACGTCGGCGCGCTCGCCCCCGCGCAGGGGCTCGCGACGACGGTGGCGACCGTGCTGGTGCTCGCCGTCCTGTTCACGCGAGACCGGCGGGGCCTGTCCGGGAAGGTGGCCCCGTACCGGCTGGTCGACGCGCGGACGCTCGCGCCCGCCGTTAGCCCAGCCGGCCCGCCCCGTCAGGCCCGCGCGCGGAGGTCCCGGCCGAGCAGGTGACGCAGCGCCGGCTCCAGGGTCGGGTGCCGGAACCGGTGGCCCACCGCGAGCAGCGCGGCGGGGGAGACCCGCTGGCTGGCCTGGGCGAGCTCGTCGGCGCCCTCCTGGCCGAGCAGCAGCTTCGGCCCCAGGCTCGGCACCGGGAGGATCGCCGGGCGGCGCAGCACCGCCGCGAGCGTCGCGGTGTAGGCGGCGTTGCGCACCGGCGTGGGAGCCACGGCGTTGACCGGGCCGGACAGCCGGGTGTCGTACAGCGCGCGGTGGTAGGCGTCGACCAGGTCGTCGATGCCGATCCAGGACTGCCACATCCGCCCGTCGCCGAGCCGGCCGCCCAGCCCGGCCGCGAACAGCGGGTGGAAGATCTGCAGCGTGCCGCCGCGGGGCGACTGCACCAGGCCGGTGCGCACGTTGACCACGCGCAGGCCCGCGGTGTCGGCGGGTGCGGTCGCCTGCTCCCAGTCGTGGACGACGTCGGCGAGGAAACCCTCGCCGCGCGCGCTGGTCTCGGTGAGCACCTCGTCGCCCCGGTCGGCACCGTAGAACCCGATCGCGGACGCGCTGACGAACACCCGCGGGCCGTCGGCGGTGCGGGCGGCCAGCTCGGCGAGCGCCGTCGTCGGGCCGATGCGGGAGTCGCGGATGGCGGCCCGGTGCGCGTCGGTGAACCGGCCCGCGATCGAGGCGCCGGCCAGGTGGACCACGGCGTCGACGCCCTCCAGCAGGTCCTCGGCCGGGCGCCGCGGGTCCCAGCGGCGTTCGTCGGGGCCGTGCGGGGCGCCGCGCACGAGCCGGACCACGCGGTGCCCGGCCGTGGTCAGGAAGGGCGCCAGGGCGCTGCCGACCAGGCCGCGGCTGCCGGTGATCGCGACGACCATCGGCCGGTCGCCGCCGTTGCGGGCCGTGGCCTGCGCCGCGAGGTCCATCCCGAGCTGGCGGTGCCGGTAGGCGAACATGGACCGCAGCAGGGCCCCGGGCACCGGGGTGTCGACGGTGTCGGTGATGCGGGTGCGGTCGCCGTCGGCGTGGAACTCGTGGGTGTGCCGCCACGGCACCACCCAGCGCAGGGGAGCGGAGACCAGCTCGTCGACGAACCGCTCCGGCGGCTCGTACCCGGTGTGCCGGGCGACCCACCGCAGGCCGAGGGGCAGCCGTAGCACGGCCTCACCGCCGTCGAGCGACGACGCCTCCCGGACCACCGTCAGGGGCGACCACGGCGGGGTGAGCCGCATGATCGCGCCGGGTCGCTCGTGCCACGCGAACACCTCGGACCTCGGGTGTCCCACCACGCTCGTGCTGGTCAGTGCCATGGTTCCTCACTACAGGTAGTCGGCCGCACTCGCGATGAGGAGGATCGTCACGACGGCGCCGGCCGCGTAGTTGACCCAGAGGAAGTGGCGCCAGCCGCCGTTCGCCCGGGCGGAGTCCGCGTCGCTCACGTTCGCGTACGGCGCGGCCAGCACGAGGTAGGGGACGGCGAGCAGCCCCAGGAGGCCGGTGGGCCAGCCGGTGGTCGCCACGAGCACGCCCGCGACGACCCACGCGCCCAGCGCGAGCCGCACGGTGGTGGCCGCGCCGAACGCCGTCGCGATGGACGAGATGCGGCCCTCGCGGTCGGGCACCACGTCCTGGACGGCGCCGAACGCGTGGCTGGCCATGCCCCACAGCAGGAACGCGCCGAGCACGGCGAACGTCTGCGGCGTCGGGCTCGCCTGCGCGAGCGCGAGCCCGTAGACCGCCGGGCTCACGAAGTGCACGCTGGACGTCAGGGAGTCCAGCACGGGCACCTCCTTGAACCGGAACGGCGGCGCGGAGTACGCGACCAGCGCGAAGAGGCTGACCGCGAGCACCAGCCACGACATCGGCGGGCCGAGCACGACCAGCGCCACGACGAACGGCACGCAGGTCACCACGGAGGCGATCAGGATCGGGCGGTGCCGCCGCGGCGAGAGCATCGCGCCCTCGACGCCGCCCTTGCGGGGGTTGGCGAGGTCGGACGCGTAGTCGAAGACGTCGTTGATCCCGTAGAGCGCCAGGTTGTACGGCACCAGGAAGAACAGGGTGCCCAGCACGAGGGCGACGTCGACCGTCCCGGTCGTCAGCAGGTACGCCGCCGCGAACGGGTACGCGGTGTTGATCCAGCTCAGGGGGCGCGACGCACGCGCCAGGTCAGCGAGCACGACGACTCCCGAACAGGGTCCAGAGGGCGGGCAGGAGGATGACGCCGGCGAGCGGGTAGGCGAAGTCCTCGACGGGCGCGAGCCCGACCCTCAGGCCGGAGATGTGCGCGTCGGAGTAGGCGAACAGCCCGCTGGCGATCATCACGTTGTCGAACACGGCCGTCAGCACGAACAGCGCGACGGCGGCCAGGACGAGCGCACGCCACGGGGCGGGCCGCTCGTCCGCCGTCGTCGGCGTGCGGCGGGCCGCGACGCGGAGTGCGACGGCGGCGGCCGCCACGGCGATCACGAGGAAGACCAGCGTGAGCAGCAGGTAGGTCATCGTGCGGCCTCCTGCCGGGCCAGCAGCCGCTGCGCCCCGAGGACGAGCACCATGGTGAGCTCGCAGAGGAACGCCAGGAAGACGATCTCCTCCACCGGCAGCTCCGGGGCGAGCATGAGCCCCGTCATGTACGGGCCCGCGCCGTGGAAGAAGACGCCCAGGCCGATGCCCGCGAGGTCCCACGCGAGGAAGAACGCGGTGCCGGCGACGA
The DNA here is from genome assembly GCF_014137995.1 of Promicromonospora sukumoe. Taxonomy (NCBI): domain Bacteria; kingdom Bacillati; phylum Actinomycetota; class Actinomycetes; order Micrococcales; family Promicromonosporaceae; genus Promicromonospora; species Promicromonospora sukumoe. The sequence continues at coordinate 3,732,601 of NZ_JACGWV010000001.1, read as the reverse complement.
GCACGGCCGCCGCCCGACGCGGCTCGGCCCAGAGGAACAGCTTGAACCGGAGGTCCACGGTGAGTACGCCCGCGGCCGAGACCAGCAGCACGGCGAGGTAGGCGAAGCTCACGGCACCTCCCGCAGCGGCCCGGCGCTGGTGTCGCCCCGCAGCCGCTTGAGCACCAGCTCCGCGCTGATCAGGCACATGGGCAGGCCGATCCCCGGGATCGTCGTCGCCCCCGCGTACAGCAGGCGGGAGACGCGCGAGGAGGCGTTGGACCCGCGGAACATCGCGCTCTGCCGCAGCGTGTGGCCGGGCCCGAGGGCGCCGCCGCGCCAGGCGCCGAGGTCCCGCTCGAAGTCGGCGGGCCCGATCGTGCGCCGCACGACGACGCGCTCCGCAAGGTCCGGGGTGTCGGTCCACTTGGCGATCTGCTCGATCGCGTCGTCCACGATGCGCTCGACGCCGGGGTCGCCGGCGCCGTCGATCCCGCCCGCCCCGATCGACGTGTCGGCCGGCACCGGGACGAGCACGAACAGGTTCTCGTGCCCGGGCGGCGCGACGGCGTCCGTGGCGCTCGGCTTGCACACGTACAGCGACGCCGGGGACGGCACGGACGGCTTCTTGCCGTAGATCGCGTCGAAGCCCTCCTGCCAGTCCTCGGCGAACAGGAGCGAGTGGTGGGCCAGGTTCGGCACCTCGCCGCGCACGCCCAGCAGGGCGAGCACGGCGCCGGGGCCGGGGTCGCGGCGCTTCCACCAGCCGTCGCCGTGGCTGCGGTGCTCGCGGCCCAGCAGCTCGTGCTCGGTGACGCGCAGGTCCGCCGTCGACACGACGACGTCGGCGGGCAGGTGGCGGGTGATGCCGTCCGGGCCGACGACCTCGACGCCGGTCGCGGCGCCGTCGGTCACCGTGATCCGGCGGACCTTGTGCCCCGTGAGCAGGTTGGCGCCCTGTCGTTGGGCGACGCGCGCGACGGCGTCGATCACGGCGCCGAACCCGCCGCGCGGGTAGAGCACGCCCTGGGTCACGTCGAGGTGGCTCATCAGGTGGTACATGCTGGGCGCCGCGCTCGGCGACGTCCCGAGGAAGACCGCGGGGTAGCCCAGGACGCGGCGCACCCGGTCGTTCGTGGTGTGCCGGGAGATGAAGTGGTCCAGCGACTCCCCGAGCAGGCGCAGCAGCCGCGGGGCGCGCCGCACGACGTCGGGCGCGAGCAGCGGCGCCGGCGAGGCGAACGTGGCGTACAGGAACCGCTCGGTCGCGATCCGGTACGTCTCCGCCGCCGAGTCCAGGTACGCGCGAAGCCTCGGGGCCGACTCCGGGTCGAGCGCCAGCAGCGCCTCGCGGGCGCCGTCGGCGGGCAGGTCGAAGGGCTCGGTGTCGCCCTCGAAGAACACCCGGTAGGACGGGTCCAGGCGGATCAGGTCCAGCTCGTCGGCCGCGCTCGTGCCGAGCAGGTTGAAGAAGTGCTCGAAGACCTCGGGCATGAGGTACCAGGAGGGGCCGGTGTCGAACGTGAAGCCGTCGCGGTGCCAGCGCCCCGCGCGTCCGCCCAGCTCGTACCGGGCCTCCAGCAGGGTGACCGACGCGCCGTCCCGGGCCAGCAGGGCAGCGGTCGCGAGGCCCGAGATACCGCCGCCCACCACGATCACGCGCCGTCCGTCGCCGCTCATGCCGCCCATCGCTTGCCGGTCTGGGCGCCCGCGAGAGTCACGACGACGATGCGCATCTTGGTGGTGGCCGGCACCGACACGCGCCGCGCGTGCAGGTGCTCGGCGGGGGTGTTCCGCAGGCGGTCGTTGAGCTCCGAGAACAGGCCCGCGGCCAGCGCCGTCGCCCGCCGCGGCCCGACGGGCAGCAGCGGGAGCACGGCGCGCGCGGCGGCCAGGTCGTCGTCGATGTCGGCGACGACGGCGGCCTTGCGGGCCTCGTCGAGCCGCTCCGGCCCGGTGCCCGGGAAGTAGGTGCGGCCCAGGCGGTCCTGGTCGTCGCCCAGGTCCCGCAGGAAGTTGATCTTCTGGAACGCCGCGCCGAGCCGGCGGGCGCCCTCCTCCAGCCGGGCCCGGACGCCGTCCGGCACGTGCCGCCCGTCCAGGAACGCGCGCAGGCACATCAGGCCCACCACCTCGGCGGAACCGTGCACGTACTCGCGGTACTGCTCGTCGTCCAGGGCCACGACCGGGTCCAGGTCGCGGCGCATCGAGGCGAAGAAGGGTCGCACCAACGTCTCGTCGATGCCGACCGCGCGCGCCGTCGTGCCGAACGCGTGCACCACCATGTTGGTGCTGAACCCGCGGCGCAGCGTCAGGTACGTCTCCTCCTCCAGCGCGTCCAGGGCCGCGCGCCGCTCGGCGTGCGCGAGCCCGGCCTCCTGCGCCGGGCCGTCGACGATCTCGTCGGCCACGCGCACCAGCGCGTAGATGTCCTCGACCATGCCGCGCACCGTCGGCGGCAGCAGCCGCGTGGCCAGGCTGAACGAGGTCGAGTAGGCGCCGATCACCTGGGCCGCGGCGGCATGGGCCGTCCGCGAGTACAGGGCCAGCGAGGACGACGGGATCACGACTCACGCTCCGCGAGCTTGTCGGCCAGACCGGTCAGCTCCTGCTTCAGGACGACGGGCAGCGCCGTGCGGGCGATCATCGCGACCGCCGCGCTGCGCTTGGCGGCGACCAGCTCCGCGACGGCCGACCGCGCGCCGCTGGAGACCAGCGCGGCACGCAGCTCCTCGGCGTCGGCCTCCGTCAGGTCGGGGTGGCCCCACAGGTGCCGCACCGCCGTCCAGTCCGGGTGGCCCTCCGCGCACGCGACCAGCAGGGTCCGCTTGCCCTCCCGCAGGTCCCCGGTCGCGCTCTTGCCCGTCACGACCGGGTCGCCGAACACGCCGAGCAGGTCGTCGCGCACCTGGTAGAGCATGCCCAGGGCGATGCCGACCTGCTCCAGCTCGGCCGAGGCCTGCGGGCCGGCACCAGCCAGGGCGCCGCCGGCCCGCAGGGGTCCGGCAAAGGAGTAGCTGCCCGTCTTGTTCGCCATCATCCGCAGCAGCCGCTCCGGGGTGGCCGGGGCCGTGCCCAGGCCGAACGCGACGTCGTCGTGCTCACCCGCCGCGGCACGGAACAGGCTGTCCTCGATGATGTCCGTCAGCTCCGCGCGGCCCGCCGATCCGATCCGGGCGACCAGGGCGTACGCCGAGCTCAGCAGCAGGTCACCGCCGAGGATGCTCGACGCGGTGCCCCAGGCGCTCGCCGACTCGGGGGACAGGTCGCCCTGGGTCGCGTCGCTCGCGAACTCGGCCGCCAGGTTGGGCCGGCCGCGCCGGGTCAGGTCGCGGTCGAGCACGTCGTCGTGCAGCAGGAGCGCCGTGTGCACCAGCTCGAAGGCCGCCGCCGCGACGGCGGCGTCCTGGGGGTGCGGGCCGCCGAACGCGGCGTGCGCGTCGAGCAGGAGCTGGGGGCGCAGGCGCTTGCCGCCCTCGCTGGACCGGGTCAGCCGGCGCCACAGCAGGCCGTAGTGCTCGGCCAGCGGGGTGGCGCGGCGCACGCGGTCGGCGAAGAAGTCGGCCAGGACGACGTCCACCGCGTCGTGGGTCAGGATCTCGGTCATGGCCAGGTCACGTCGTCTCTGGCGGACCGGGCCGCGAGCGCGGCGTAGAGCGGCATCTCGTCGGCCTGCTCCACGAACCACGGGGAGAACGCCCACGGCGCGTAGCGCAGGGCCTGGCCCAGCGCGTTGCCGTCGGCCCACCGGGCCTCCATGGCCTCGTACGGGTTGACGATCGGCTCGTCCTTGGTGACGGCCACGTACACGGGGCACACCTCGTTCTCCACGATCCCGCTGGCGTCGACGGCGCGGTACCGGAAGTTCGGCAGCTCCAGGCGGAGCTGGCGCAGGGTGAGGCCGAGCTCGTCGCGGGCGCGGCGCATGACGGCCTCCTCGCTGGGCTCGTCCGGCTGGGGGTGCCCGCAGAACGCGTTGGTCCACACCCCCGGCCAGGTCGTCTTGTGCAGGGAACGGCGCGTGACCAGCACCTGGCCCGCGGGGTTCAGCACGTGGCACGAGAACGCCAGGTGCAGCGGCGTGTGCTCGGAGTGCACGGCGCTCTTGAGCTCCGATCCGACGGGCGCCCCGTCGTCGTCGAGCAGGACCACTCTCTCGGTCGTCACGATCGCCCCTCTGTGAGTTTTGCTAGCCTGGCTATATTCAAGCACAGGAAGCGGTTTTCGCCACAGCCGATTACGGACAGATCGCACGGGCTCTTGAGAGTTCGGAGCCGTCGATGTTGTGGATCGAGGCTCCCATCGAGGTGGGCCGGAGTCGACCGGTGGGGTGTGGTTTTTTCTTCTGTCTCCATATGGCGGGCTGACCTGGGGTGATGGTGGCGGGGATACTGGCGCCGTGGAGACGTCGCAGGGCTGGGAGTTCATCACCGCGGTGTTCGATGGTGGGCCGTTGCTGATCGATGGCGTCGACGTCTGGGGCGTCGGCTGGGAGGCCCTTCCCGCCGGGTCCGTGGTCGTCGATGACCCGGTGCATCCCGGCACGCAGCGCAGGGCGCACGCCTATCGGCTCGCAGGCGTGGAGCCTGTCGTGTTGTTCGCGGCCGGGGAGTTCTCGAACGGGGTGTGGGGGTTCTACGAGCCCACCGATCGGATGCGGCGGTTCCTGCTGAGCCGGTTGGAGTGAGCGCGGCTTCCACTATGCTCCCGGCAATGCCCGCGCGTAGCGCAGAGGCCGTCGCACCGCCTGCACAGCGGATCACGCCGGTTCGAATCCGGCCGCCGGGCAGGTCGGCCCTCGTAGCGCAGAGGCAGACGCGCCTGTTTCGCAAACAGGAGCACGCCGGTTCGAATCCGGCCGGGGCCACGTGAGCATCCAGACGGACTCGTCGTCGGCGGAGACGGGTCGGCCCGACGACACGACGCTGCTCGATGAGGTCGTCGCGCGGTTGCGGACGCTGCCCGTCGACGACCCCGCGCGGCTCCGGGCCGAACGTGTCGCCGAATCCTTCGCTCGCGACGGGCGGGTCCAACGGCGTCGCGCGCGCCGGGACGAGGGCCGCAGCGCTGATCGCCTCGCGCTCGCGGCCACCGCGACCGGCGCTGCGGACCGGCGACAGGATGCCCCGCTCGACACGCAGTCCGGCGCGACGACCGTCCTGAGCCGATCGCGGCGCTGCTACGCGTGCAAGGAGCCCTACCGCGAGCTCGACGAGTTCTACCACCAGCTGTGCCCGTCCTGCGCACGGCTGAACCGGGAGCGTCGAGACGCCCGGACCGACCTGCGCGGACGGCGCGCGTTGGTCACGGGAGGCCGGGTCAAGATCGGGTTCCAGCTCGCACTGATGATGCTGCGCGACGGCGCGGAGGTGCTGGTCACGACCCGGTTCCCCGCGGACACCCTGCGCCGCTTCCGCGCGGTCCACGGCAGCGGCGGCTGGCTGGACCGGCTCACGGTGGTCGCCGTCGACCTGCGGGACCCGCGCCAGGTCCTGGCGATGTGCGACGAGGTCCGCCACGGCCGGCCGCTCGACATCCTGGTGAACAACGCCGCCCAGACGCTGCGCCGGCCGCCCGGTTCGTACGCCGCCCTCGTCGTCGGCGAGCAGGAGGGAGTGCCGGGCAGGGTCCTTCGAGCACCCGGATTCAGCACCGCGGCGGCCGTCGACACGAGTCCCGGCGCACAGCTGACAGCGCTCGGGGCAAGAGACGCCGGGGGAGCCGCGCTCGTCGCGGCCGGTGCGCCGTCGTCGGGCACGGTGGACGAGGCCGGCCTGCTACCGGACCTGGCCCCGACGAACTCGTGGACCGCGAGCCTGGGCGACCTGGACCCGGCCGAGGTGCTGGAGGTACAGCTGGTGAACGCGGTGGCGCCCGCGCTGCTGTGCGACCGTCTGCTCCCGTCCCTGCTCGCCGCGCCGTTCGAGCGCCGGTATGTCGTCAACGTGACGGCGGTGGAGGGGCGGTTCGCGGTGCGGAACAAGACCGACCGGCACCCGCACACGAACATGGCCAAGGCCGCGCTGAACATGCTGACCAGAACTTCCGGTCCCGGCCTGGCGGAGAAGGGCATCTACATGACGGCGGTCGACACCGGCTGGATCACCGACGAGAACCCGCTGCCCACTCGCGACCGGCTCGCCGACCGGGGCTTCCGCACACCACTCGACGTGATCGACGGCGCCGCGCGCGTCTACGACCCGATCGTGCGCGGCGAGGCCGGGGAGCTGCTCGCCGGAGTGTTCCTCAAGGACTACAAGGAGGCGTCATGGTGACTCGCCCAGAGGTCGCACCCGCGGGGAAGCGGTCCGCCGCGGACCTCGAGCCACTGCTGACCTGGTTGCGCACCGGTGAGCCGGTGCGGCAACGAACGGACTTCCCGGCGGGGACCGCCCTGCCGGACGGCCGGCTGGACCTGTGCAGGCAGTCGCTCGGGCCCGACGGCGGCGCGCGCGTGGCGCAGGAGCTGCGTCCGGGGGTCGTACGGCACGCGCTGCTCGGGACCGACGGCCTCGGTGACTCGGGAGCGGTCGCGGTGGCCGACGGCGTGAGCCGCGCGGGTGTCGAGACGCTCTACCTGGGGTGCAACGGCATCACCGCCGGCGGGGCGTGCTCGATCGCGGAACGGCTCGCGGGCTCCCCGCACGCCGTGCGCAGCGTCTGGCTCAAGCGGAACCCGCTCGGCAGGGACGCCGGCCGCTCCGGAGCGGCCCTGGTCGAGGCGGCGCGCGACCTGCGCACCCTTGACCTGGTCCAGACCGCTCTCGACGGTCCGGGGACGGCGGTCCTGGCGGACGCCCTGATCGCCGCCTCGGCGAGCGGGCGAGGGGTGATCCGTGCCTATGTGGGCGGCAACGAGCTCGGTCCTGACGGCGCGGCCTCGTTCGCGCGCGTGGTGGCCGCGGGCGCGCTGGGCGAGTTGTACGTCTCGGCGGCCGGGCTGGGCGACGACGGCGCCCGGGCTCTCGCCGAGGCATTGACCGCCGCACCGTACGGCGCGCTCACCCGGCTGTCCGTGGCCAGCAACGGCATCGGACCGGGCGGGGCAGCAGTGCTCACGGCCGCCGCGGTGGACGCCGGGGTCGAGGTGCTGGACCTCGGCCGGGTCCGCGCTGCCGGGGTGCTAAGCGCATCCGACAACCGGGTCGACGGCGAGGCGGCGGACGTGATCGCCGCTGCCTTGTCGGGCGGGCCGCACCGGCTCGGGCACCTGGTGCTCTCGCACACCGGCATCCGCAGTCGCGAGGCGCTCCGGCTGGTCGCTGGTGCGGAGCGGGCCGTTACCGCGACTCGGTTCTCGCTCGGCAAGGGCATCGCCACGACGGTCCGCCGTCGACTCGACGCGCTAGCAGGATCGTTGCCGATGATGCCGCTGGTGCCTGACGACGTCGCCGCCATCCGGAGCGTCTACCGGACCCGGGCGGTCTGACGCTTGCTCGGGGCACCGCTGTTCCGGGCCCGGCGTAGGGTGCCGCGATGGACATGACCCTGGTGCGCCGAGGCCCGGTCGACGACGCCGCGCTCTCGGCCCTGCACGCTCGTGCGTTCGAGAGTCCTCCGGGGGCAGTGACACCGTGGTCCGCGCGGCTGGAGCGGCACAGCCTGACCTGGATCACGGCCGCTGATCCCGCAGGGAACCTGGTGGGGTTCGTCAATGTGATCGGTGACGGCGGGGTACACGCGGTGCTGCTGGACACGGTCGTCGAGCCCGGACACCAGGGGCAGGGGATCGGGCGTGCGCTGGTCGCGGAGGCTGCCGCGGCTGCGCGTGACCTGGGGTGCGAGTGGCTGCACGTCGACTTCGAGGCCGACCGGGCGGGCTTCTACCTGGAGTGCTGCGGCTTTCGGACGACGGCGGCCGGGCTGATGCGACTGACGGACGCCGCGGTCAGCGCGTGAACTCGTGGTTGTCCCAGTCGTAGGGCTGAGGCCAAGGCAGGTCGGGGTGCGGAACCTTCGAGGGCTCGAGGCGTAGCTGGAGCGAGTGCCACCGCAGATCGACGACTCTGAACTCGGCCTGGGTCCCGGGAACGGGCCATGACGCCCTGTTGTGGTGGAACCACAGAGCGTCGACGAAGCCGTGGACAGGGGAATGCCCGATGTCGACGTAGGTACCTGTGGCACCAGGCGGCCAGGGGTTGGTTCCGAACGTTCCCTGAACGAGCGACCCGTAGGGGAACGGGCCTGTCGTCGTGCGTTCGAAGCGCCGCTGGTTCTCGGCTGCCTGGAACACGTGGTCGAACTCGTCGACCTCGACCGGGATCGCGGATGGAGGGGTACCCACTACACCTTCTGCGAGTACGCCGTAGACGGCCTCGTAAAGCTGAACGCCAAGGAGCCCTGCCCGGTCTCTTGAGTCGAGTAACCGGTCCTGGCGTGCTGCCACGATCGGCTCGCCGCTACGCAGGACCACGTGTCTGGACGCGTATCCCTCGTCGTCGAGCTCGAACCAGTGCCACTCGTCCTCGTCGGCCCAGTAGGCGCGAAATCGTCGCAGCACGCAGCAGACTGTAGCGTCGGCGTGGCTGTGCAGCTGCGGTTTCTGGCTCTTCCCGTCGACCAGCCGAGGACTCTGTCGTGAACCCCGACTCGATCCCGAACCTCGCCTGTGATCTCATCTCTCGCGGTGTTGACGTCGTGGGCCAGATCGCGGTCGACGCGCGCGAGGCTCGCGCGCTGGTGCAGGTGTCGCCTGACGCCACGCCGGTGGAGTTCGTCGTCGACCTCCAGGGGCTGGAGCGCTTCATCGCATCGGCTCGCGACAGCGCGCGCGACGTCTTCCCCGATGTCGACCCGGTCGAGGGTGGGCTGCGGCTTGTCTCCGAGCACCTGTGGGAGGAGATCGGGTCTGCTGACGCGAAGGTCCTCGCCATGGGCGTCGATCGTGACGGTCATACGTGGCGCCGCACCGAGGCTGCGCCCCGAGCCCCAGCGCACCCGCAGACGACTATCGCTGGACTACGGACCGAGGCGGTTTCAAGTCCGTGTAGGGCACGTCGGGCGTCCCTCACATCTGCAGCCAAGCGAGAGAGGCCCCGAACACCCAGGTCATCCGGGTGTTCGGGGCCTCCGAGATGCTCCCGCAGTCGGACTTCAACCAGCGACCGACAAGGACCGCACCTGGGTTCACGCTCGCTGCCGGGCGCGAACGCCTTCACGGTCCGCGCCGGTTGCCAGGCTCGCCGACCGTGCGGTGCGGGGCCAGGTCCAGGCGTATCGCAGGATGAGGGCGAGAACGATCAGTTCCAGTACGACGCCGAGGCCGTAGAAGTACAGCCAGAACCCGCCCGCCACGTTGAAGACCGTGACGGGGACGTAGAGCGCGGCCACAACGAGGTTAGCGATGCGGCTCGCGCGGGCGGGCAGCGTCATCGACAGCACGACCATGAAGATCGGGACGGCCATGAGGGTCAGCGCCGTCGTCGAGAAGGTCTGGGAGAGGTCGAACTCGTAGACCCGGCCGGCGAGGATGTCCTTGACGATGCCAGGCGTGAAGAAGCCAAGAATGTCCACGTAGGCGTACAGGAACATGAAGCTGGTCCACGCCGCGGCGAGCTTTGCTCGCACCGGGATGCGCGGGTCTTCCAGCGTGGTGGTGGGCTGCGATGTGCTCATGGTGGGCTCCGTTGTCGTGGTGAGGATCGATAGGTCCACGCTCGCTGAGTGCAACGGCTCGCACACCGGCCCGGAGGCCGGAGTTCACCTGGCCGATGGAAGGGCCTCCATCTCATGCTTTCGGCCGGTACGCCGGGGCACACCGATCCCTAGGCTGGAGCCGTGGTCACCTTCCGGCGCTCCGTCTGGCACGAGCCGCGGCCTGCTGACGCCCGACCCGTCGGTCGGCTCGACTGGCTGCTGGCGGGCGTGTTCGCGGCCGCCGCCCTGGTCGAGGGCATCGTTCGGCCGGGGCTGGCCTGGCGGCCCGTGGTGACGGTGCTCGCCCTGGCGCTGGTGCCCGCACTGCTCTGGCGGCGGAGTCGCCCCCTCCTGGCCGTTCTGGTCGGGTGGGGCGTCGCCGGGGTGCTCTCGGTCCTGCAGCTGACGGCGCACGCCGGGGACCTCGGCCTCTACTCCATGATCGCCGTCCTGATCCTGCTCTACGCCCTGGTGCGGTGGGGCTCGGGACGGGAGATCGTCCTGGGGACGGCGTTCGTGGCGGTCATCGTCGTGCTCGGGATGTACGCCACCTCCGCGGGCTGGACCGACGTCTTCGGCGGGAGCGTCCTCCTGCTGCTGGTCGTCGCCCTCGCGGTGGTGTTCCGCTACCGCGCGGCCCTCTCGCATCGTCAGCAGCGCGAGATCCGTAACCAGGAGCGGGTGGCGCTGGCGCGCGAGCTGCACGACACCGTGGCCCACCATGTCTCGGCCATCGCGGTGCAGGCGCAGGCCGGTGGCGTGGTCGCCGGTGTCCAGCCCGAGAAGGCTGCCGAGGTCCTGGCCGCGATCGAGTCCGAGGCCTCGCGAACCCTGGCGGAGATGAGATCCATGGTGCGGGTGCTGCGTGAGGAGGAAGCCGTCGCCTACTCACCGCAGCTCGGTGTCGCGGACCTGCCTGCTCTGGCGCGCGCCGACACCAATCCCACCGTCGAGGTCACGCTGAACGGCTCGTTGACCCGGCTGGCACCACCCGTGGACACCGCGCTCTACCGGCTCGCGCAGGAGTCACTGACTAACGCCGTACGTCACGCCCGGAGCGCGACCCGCGTCGGGATCGACGTCCGCCGGGAGGGCGACATCGTCAGGCTGCGGGTCAGCGACGACGGGCAGGCCGAGCCCGGGCCGGTCCCGGAGCCCGGGTTCGGCCTGCTGGGCATGGCCGAACGCGCCCAGCTCCTCGGCGGATCGTTCTCCGCGGGGCCCAGGCCCGAGGGCGGCTGGACGGTCGAGGCCGTGCTGCCAGTGGAGGTGTCGGCATGAGCATCCGTGTCGTCGTGGCCGACGACCAGGACCTCGTCCGGACCGGGCTGGTGATGATCCTCGGCGCGCAACCCGACGTCGAGGTCGTGGGGGAGGCAGCGGACGGGCTCGCAGCGCTCGACCTGGCGACCCGGCTGCGTCCCGACGTCCTCCTCGTCGACATCCGGATGCCCGGGATCGACGGCGTCGAGGTGACGCGGCGCCTGGCCGGGCAGGACGTGGCGGACCCGATGGCGGTCGTCGTGATCACCACCTTCGACCTCGACGAGTACGTCCTCGGCGCCCTACGCGCCGGCGCTCGCGGCTTCCTGCTCAAGGACGCCGGGCCGGAGCTCCTCGTCCAGGCCATCCACGCGGCGGCCGACGGGGACGCGCTGATCGCCCCCAACGTGACCCGCCGGCTGCTGGCGTCCTTCGCCGACCAGGCACCGGCGGCACCGGTCCAGCCCATCGACCCGCTCACCGAGCGTGAGGAGGAGGTGCTCGCGCTCGTGGCACGGGGCCGAACCAACGCCGAGATCGGCGCCGTGCTCTTCGTCGGCCTGAGCACGGTCAAGACCCACGTCGCGTCGTTGATGACCAAGCTCGGCGCCCGCAACCGCGTCGAGGTCGCGATGTGGGCGTACGACACCAGACGTGTGCGGGCGGATCAGCCGACACGCAGGCGTTCTGACCAAGGCTGACCGGGAAAACGGCGAGGCCCCGAATCCCCACGTCAAGAAGGGATTCAGGACCTCGTTCTGGCTCCCGCGGTTGGACTTGAACCAACGACCGTCCGATTAACAGTCGGATGCTCTGCCAGCTGAGCTACGCGGGATCGCTAGCGCCCGTCCCGTGACCGGGTGGGCGACCGGTGAAAACTCTAACAGGTTCCAGCGGGTAGTCCCGACTCATATCCGGACTCCGCCACAGCGTCGTCGATCACACCCGATCGGCCCCGCACGGAAGTCAGGGTCTACCCAGCGATTGCGCCCGGAAACACGGGGAGTTTCGGGCGTAATCGCTGGCTAGACCATGACATCCTCACCGTCCCACCATCCCCATCCCCGCCTCGTTGTACCGGTCCCCCTGCACCCCGACCCGGCCAGCGAGCGAGTTCAGGTCGGCAACCTCATCAGCCGACAGCGCCACCGAAGCAGCTCCGATGTTCTCCGCGACCCGCTCGATGCGCCGCGTGCCCGGGATCGGCACGATCCACGGCTGCTGCGCCAGCAGCCACGCGAGCGCCACCTGCCCCGGCGTCGCGCCCTTCGCGCCGGCCAAACCCCGCACCTGGTCCACGAGCACCTGATTCGCGTCGCGGTTGGCGGCAGTGAACCGTGGGATCGAGGCCCGCATGTCGTCGGCGGTGAACGACGTCGACGCGTCGACCGCCCCCGTCAGGAACCCGCGCCCGAGCGGGCTGAACGGCACGAACCCGATGCCGAGCTCCGCGAGCGTGGGCAGCACCTCCGGCTCGGGGTCGCGGGTCCACAGCGAGTACTCGCTCTGCACCGCGGTGACCGGGTGCACCGCGTGCGCCCGCCGGATCGTGGCCGGGCTCGCCTCCGACAGGCCGAAGTGGCGCACCTTCCCGGCGTCCACCAGCTCCTTGACGGCGCCGGCCACGTCCTCGATCGGCACGTCGGGGTCCACACGGTGCTGGTAGAACAGGTCGATCACGTCGGTCCGCAGCCGCCGCAGCGACGCGTCGGCCACGGCGCGGATGTGCTCGGGCCGGCTGTCCAGGCCCACGTTCACGCCGTCCTCCAGCCGCCAGCCGAACTTGGTGGCGATCACCACCTGGTCGCGCACCGGCTCCAGCGCCTCGCCGACCAGCTCCTCGTTGACGTACGGCCCGTAGACCTCGGCCGTGTCGATCAGCGTGACGCCGCGGTCCACGGCGCCCCGCAGCACGCCGATCATCTCCTCGCGCGTGCCCGGGTTGGGGCCGTAGCCCTGGGACATCCCCATGGCGCCGAGGCCGACCGCCGAGACTTCCAGACCCTGGCCGAGCGTTCGGGTGTGCATCGTGACAGTCTCCTTCGCAGTGGGTTCCGGCCTCACGCTAGCCCCGCCCCGCGGCGCCGAGGAGGGTCTGTCGTTACCGGTGTCAGCGGGGACTCCCGGGCGCGGCGCGCGTGTTGCACCGTGAGGGGACCGGTCGTGCCAGGCGGTCGGCACAGGCGGCGTCGGTAGGCGCCCGGAAGGAGCACCGATGAGCTGGACCGAGCAGGAGCTGAAGCAGGTCGACGGCACCGACGAGCTGCACGTCTCGTCCTACCGCCCGGACGGCACGCTGCGCCCGTTCGTGACGATCTGGACGGCCCGCCTGGGCGACGACGTCTACGTCCGCTCGGCGTACGGCCCCGACAACGGCTGGTTCCGTCGCGCCAAGGAGTCGGGCACGGGCCGGGTCCGGGTGGGCGGCGTCGAGCGCGACGTCCGCTTCGAGGTCCCCGACGACGTCGTCCACGCGCCCCTGGACGACGCCTATCGCGCCAAGTACGGCAGGTACGACAAGCAGATCGTCGCCACCGTCGTGGGCCCGGCGCTCGTGGGCGCCACCCTGCGCGCCGTCCCCCAGGACTGAGGCGCGCGGCCGGTAGAAAACTAGGCCGGCAACCCCGCCGCGCTCCGCACCCGTGCCTCGGCGGCGTCGAGCGCCCGCGCGGCCTCCGGGTCCGACAGGTCGACGCCGCGCCCGCCGATCACCTGGGAGAACAGCTCGCCGTCGGCCCGACGGCGGACGGCGACGCGGGCGGACCGCCCGCCCGACAGCTTGACCGGCTCCGCGAGCACCACCGACCACTGCACCCGCTCGCGCAGCACCTGCGGCAGCACGTTGCGCCGGCCGTCGAGGGTGAGCGGCGTCGGCTCCTCGCCGTCGACCCAGTGCACCCGGATCACGTTGGAGTCGGTGTCGTAGGTCGCCCGGTCCACGTCGGCCCACTCCCGGTGCACGACGACGGACGGCGCGCCCCTGCTCTCCGCGTCCCCCTGGCCGCCGGCGGCCTCGGGCGCGGAGATCAGCAGCAGCTCGGCGCGCGTCGCGAACGCCCACGCCTCGCCCGCGGACGTGACCAGCGGGGCCTGGGCCAGCACGGCGTCGGTGCGGTGCGAGCGGACGGCGCGGCGGACCGCCTTCTGCGGGCGGCGCCCGAACCAGGAACGTAACCCCATGAGGCCCAGGCTAGTGGCCCCGGCCGCACCGGTCGGCCAGGGTGCCGGGCGAAGTCGGCAGTCGGCACCGAGATCGGTCCATCGATGGACCGATCTCGGTGCCAGGTGCCGATCTCGAAGCGAAGGGCCGACCTCAGGCCGACCGCACCCGGTCTGTCCGCCAGTACGCGCAGAAGTCGACGCGCGACTTCGGCACCCCGGCCTCCAGGCAGTGCGCCCGCGCCGCCAGCGTGAACGACGCCTCGCCCACCACGTACACGTAGGCCCCAGGGTCGACCCGGGTCGCCCGCAGCGCGTCGAGGGCGCTCGCCCCGGCGGGCCGGCCGCCGTCGCGCACCACCCAGCGGACGTCGGCGGCGGGCAGCGCGCGCCGGTCCGCCGCGTGCGGCACCTCCAGCAGGTACGTCACCTCGCGGTCGCCGAGCGCGTGCGCGATGCCCTCGACGCCGGGCAGGCCGGACTCGTCGGCGATCACCAGGACGGGCCCGTCGTGCTCGTCGGCGTTGAAGATGCGGCCCTGGTCGAGCAGCCCGACGAGCTCGCCGGTGCGACACCGCTGCGCCCACCTCGCCCCGGCGCCGTCCACCTGGCCGGCCGCGTCCCGGTGTACGACGAAGTCGACGTCGAGCTGCCAGCGGTCGCCCGCCCGCCGCGCCTCGCGCACCGTGTAGTTGCGCACGGCGGGGCGGATCGCGTCCGGCATCGCGAGCAGGCGCGCGTACCAGCCGTCGGCCGCGCCGAACGGCAGGTGCAGCGGCTGTCCGACGTCGGCGAAGAAGAGCCGGAACCAGTGGTCGTGGCCGAAAGGCTCGAACTCGTCCTCGAAGCCGTCCCCGGTGCTCTGCAGCGTGACCCGCCGGAACCCGGGCGAGACGGCGTGGCTGCCGACGACCTCGAAGGTGCGCACGGACGCGGCGGCTGGCTTCAGCGGCCGGGTCGAGGTGAGCGTCGTCATCAGCTCAGCGCGTCCTCGATCAGCGGCGTGAGCTCGTCCAGCGCGTAGAGCTGCGCGGCGGGCGTGCCGAGCGAGTACGCGGCGGAGAGGTCGTCGCCGATGACGACGGCGCGGCCGTCGGCGACCGCCGGGATCTGCTTCCAGCCGGCGTCGTCGGTGATCTCCTTGGCGT
This sequence comes from Promicromonospora sukumoe, assembly GCF_014137995.1. Taxonomy (NCBI): domain Bacteria; kingdom Bacillati; phylum Actinomycetota; class Actinomycetes; order Micrococcales; family Promicromonosporaceae; genus Promicromonospora; species Promicromonospora sukumoe. The sequence continues at coordinate 3,717,416 of NZ_JACGWV010000001.1, read as the reverse complement.
CGATCCAGATGGGGAACGCGACGATCAGGTCGGAGTCCAGCAGGTCGAGCTGCTCCTCGGAGATGCGCACGCTCCAGCCGTTCTCCTCGACGGGCAGGTCGGTGATGGTGGGGCTGGCCTCGAAGCCGAGCCGCTCCATGAAAAGCGAGCGCCCGTCGTTGACGTAGGCGCCCCAGCCCTCGCTGGTGCGGGTGGCGGCGGTGAAGGTGGTGCCGGCCCACTCGGGGTGGTCGGCGGCGGCCTGCTCGAACGCCTCGTCGACGCCGCCGAGCAGCGCGTCGCCCTCCTCGGGCACGCCCAGGGCCTGGGCGATCATCGTCACCTGCACGTCGTAGTCCGTGTGGTACGAGTCGCCGCCCTCGGGGACGCCGACGGTGGGGGCGATGGACGAGAGCCGGTCGTAGCGCTCCTGGTCGCCGGAGGAGTGGGTGTCGAGGATGAGGTCGGGCTCAAGCGCGGCGACCGCCTCGTACGACAGCTCCAGGGTGCCGAGGATCTCGGGCGCCTCGTCGTAGCCCTCCGACCAGGGGCCGACGCCGTCGCCGCCGAAGGCGAGCCAGTCGGACGCCCCGACCGGCTGCACGCCGAGCTCGAGCGCGACCTCGGCGTCGCCCCAGCCGAGCGCGACCACGCGCTCGGGCTGCTCGTCGATCGTCACCGGCTCGAACTTGGTCTCCACCGTGACGGGGAAGGCCCCGCCGGCGGCCGCGGAGCCCTCCGCGGACGGCGGGGCCGTCTCGGCGGAGCACGCGGCGAGCGCGAGGACGGGGACCACCAGGGTGGCGGCGAGCAGGCGAGGGGGACGCATCGGGTGGAGCTCTCTTCCGTGGGAAGGCAGGCGTAAGGGATGGGCGCGGTGCTTGACCAGCGCCTCGATTAGGTTAGCCTAACCTCCGTTATGCCCAACTCATCGGTCCAGCACCCCGTCGCGACCCGCTACCTCGCCCTCGGTGCCGGCACCGTGGCGCTGCTCGTCGTGATCGTCGCCAGCCTCGCGATCGGCAGCAGACCCGTCGCACCCGACGTCGTCGTCGCGGCCCTGCTCGGCCAGGACGTCCCCGCCGGGGACCGGCACGCGGTCGTCGAGCTGCGCGTCCCGCGCACCGTGATCGGCTGCGCGGTCGGCATCGCCCTCGGCGTCGCCGGCGCGCTCATCCAGGCCGTCACCCGCAACCCGCTCGCCGACCCCGGCATCCTCGGCGTCACGGCCGGCTCGTCGTTCTTCGTCGCGCTCGGCATCGTGTTCCTCGGGTTCAGCAGCCCCGAGCAGTACGTGTGGCTGGCCCTGGCCGGGCGCTCGTCGCGACGGTCGCGGTCGCGCTGGTCGGCGGCTCCGGCACCGCGCGCGTCGACCCCGTCCGGCTCACCCTGGCCGGCGTCGCGCTCACCGCCGTGCTCGCCGGCATCGTCTCCGGCCTGCGCATCGCGGAGCCGCGCACGTTCAACGCCCTGCTGACCTGGGAGACCGGCTCGCTCGTGGACCGCGGCTGGCAGGTCGCCACCCCGGTGCTGCCCTTCCTCGCGATCGGGCTCGTCACGGCGCTGCTGCTCGGCGGCTCCCTGAACGCCCTCGCCCTGGGCGACGACGTCGCCACCGCGCTCGGCTCCACCGTCTGGGTCACGCGGGTCGCCGCCGTCCTCGCGGTGACGCTGCTGGCCGGGGGAGCGACGGCGATCGTCGGGCCCATCTCGTTCATCGGCCTGATGGTGCCGCACGTCGCCCGCTGGGTCGCCGGACCCGACCAGCGCTGGATCATCGCGCTGACCCTGCTCTTCGCCCCCGTGCTGCTGCTCACCGCCGACGTCCTCGCGCGCGTCGTGCTCTGGCCCGGCGAGATGCCGGTCGGCATCGTCACCGCGTTCGTCGGCGCCCCGGTGCTCATCGCGCTGGTCCGCCGACGGAAGGCGTTCGCGCTGTGAGCGCCGTCCGCCCCCGCCCGCGCGTGCCCGCTCCAGCCGGCGCCGCACGCCTCAGCCCCCGCGCCCCGTCCCGCCCGACGACGGTCGCGCTCCTGCTCGCGTCCGCGACCGCCGTCCTGGCCGTCGTCGCCCTCATGCTCGGTGACTACCCGCTGACCGTGCCCCAGGTGCTGACCGCCCTGACCGGCACCGGCGGCTTCGAGTCCACGATCGTGCTCGAGTGGCGCCTGCCCCGCGTCACCGCCGCCATCCTGTTCGGCGCCGCGCTCGCGATCTCCGGCGCCCTCTTCCAGACCCTGACCCGCAAACCCCGCTCGGCTCGCCCGACCTCATCGGCTTCGCCACCGGCTCCTACACCGGCGTCATCGTCGTCACCGTGCTCCTCGGCACCAGCGTCGTCACCACGACGGCGGGCGCGCTCCTCGGCGGCCTCGCCACCGCCGTCGTCGTCTACCTGCTCGCCTACCGGCGCGGCGTCCAGGGCTTCCGGCTCATCGTGGTCGGCATCGGCGTCACCGCCATGCTGCACGCCCTGAACACCTGGCTCCTCCTGCGCGCGCAGGAGGAGGTCGCCATGGGCGCGGCCATCTGGGGCACGGGGTCGCTCAGCCTCACCTCCTGGGCCGACGTCGTCCCCGCGGTCGCGGTCCTCCTCGTCACCGCACCGCTGGTGCTCTGGGCCAGCCGCCCGCTGCGCCAGCTCGAGCTCGGCGACGACGCCGCGGCCGCCCACGGCGTGCGCGTCGAGCCCACCCGGCTCGCGATCATCGGCCTCGGCATCCTGCTCACCGCCCTGGTCACCGCCGCCACCGGCCCCATCGCGTTCGTCGCCCTCGCCGCACCCCAGGTCGCCCGGCGCCTCGGGGCCGGCGCCGGCATCCCGCTCGTGCCCTCCGCGCTCACCGGCGCCTTCCTGCTGCTCGGCGCCGACCTGCTCGCGCAGTACGTCCCGGCCCAGCCCGTACCCGTCGGCGTCGTGACCGTCGTGCTCGGCGGCGTCTACCTGCTCGGCGTCCTGGTCCGCGAGGCCCGGCGCGCATGACCCCGAACCGCCCGGAGGAACCCATGGACACGACCGCCCGCCTGCGCGCCGATGGCGTGACCCTCGCCTACGACGGCCGCGTCGTCTCCCAGGGCCTCGACCTCGCCGTACCCGACGGGTCGTTCACCGTCATCGTCGGCCCCAACGCCTGCGGCAAGTCCACCCTGCTGCGCGGCCTCGCCCGCCTCCTGCGCCCCACCGCGGCCAGGTCGTCCTCGACGGACGCTCCGTCGCCACCCTGCGCACCAAGGAGGTCGCCCGCCAGGTCGGCCTGCTGCCCCAGACCGCCGTCGCACCCGACGGCATCACCGTCGCCGACCTCGTCGCCCGCGGCCGCTACCCCCACCAGGACCTCTTCCGCCGCGACACCGCCGCCGACCGCGCCGCCGTCACCGCGGCCCTCGCGGCCACCGGCACCGAGGAACTGGCCCTGCGGCCCGTCGACGAGCTCTCCGGCGGGCAGCGCCAGCGCGTCTGGGTGGCCATGGCGCTCGCCCAGCAGACGCCCCTGCTGCTGCTCGACGAGCCGACCACCTACCTCGACATCGCGCACCAGATCGAGCTGCTCGACCTGTTCGCGCGGCTCAACGCCGAGGGCGCCACGCTCGTCGCCGTGCTGCACGACCTCAACCACGCCGCGCGCTACGCGACCCACCTGGTGGTCATGAAGGACGGCGAGATCGTCGCCACGGGAGCCCCCGAGCGGATCGTCACGGCCGAGCTGATCGAGGAGGTGTTCGGCCTGCCCAGCGTCGTCATCGACGACCCCCTCACCGGGCGGCCGCTCGTGGTGCCGCACAGCGCGTCGACACGCTGACCGGGGCCCGGCACGCGGGCCGGCGCGCCGCCATCCGAAAGAGGCGTAGTTCACCCCCTGGCAGGTCGGCGGACACCTCCCGGGTGCCGTAGGTTCTGGGCTCGTGACCTTGACGAACGCCGCGCCGCCCGCCGAACCGACGGACGCCAAGGGCGACGGGTCAGCAAGAGAGCGCCGGGAGGCCAAGGCCCGACGGCGGCGCGCGCTCCGGATCACGATCGCCGCGGTGGTCGTCTTCTTCTCCCTGGTCATCCTGGGCGGGCTCGGCTGGTATCTCGTCTCCGACGTCCAGGACCTCGGCTCGGAGACCGTCGCGGCCCGTGACCTGCTGGCCTCGTCCGAGGCGCGGGTGGCCGACCCCGCGACCCGCGAGGCCCTCTCGGCGCAGATCGCGGAGACCGAGACCCTGCTCGCCGAGCCGTTCCTCACCCGGCTCACCCTCGGGGACCACGGACGCCGGGGAGGCACTCACCGCGGCGACGGACGCGGTACGGGCCTCGATGGTGGACCTGGCCCGCCACGAGGTCACCTCCGCGCGCAAGAGTCTCAAGGCCGCGACGAACCGCGGCGAGGAGATCTACGCCGCGACCAAGGGCAAGGGCGCCGACGAGTCCGTCCGGTCCAGCCTGCGCGCCGCCCTCGACGTCGGCGGCGCCGCCGACGCCTCCGCGAGCGTCACCTTCACCGGTACTGACCTCGCGAAGCTGGGCCAGGCCGAGTACGACCTGAGCACCAACCGCTCCGTCGTCACGGCGGCCACGGAGGCGATGGCCTCCGCGCAGGACGCCGTCACCTGCCCCGCCCCGGACCAGGTGTGGGACCCGGACAGCGGCATGCTCGAGGACTCCGAGCTGGCGAAGATCCCGTGGGCGCCCGACTTCGTCGTGCGGGCCGACGTGCTGGACGGGCTGATCGCGCTCGACGAGGCGTACATGGCGGAGTTCGGCCAGCACCTGACGATCAACTCGGCCTACCGGTCGTACGCGTCGCAGGAGGAGCTGTACGACCCGTCGTCGCCCATCGCGGCGCCGCCCGGCTGCTCCAACCACGGCCTGGGGCTCGCGGTCGACATCGGCGGCGGCGTCGAGACGTTCGACACCCCGCAGTACGACTGGCTCAAGGCCAACGCCGAGGCCCACGGCTGGCTCCACCCGGCGTTCGCGGAGCCGAACGCCGGTGGAGCCAGCCGTGGGCCTCGGCGTTGGCCTTGAGCCAGTCGTACTGCGGGGTGTCGAACGTCTCGACGCCGCCGCCGATGTCGACCGCGAGCCCCAGGCCGTGGTTGGAGCAGCCGGGCGGCGCCGCGATGGGCGACGACGGGTCGTACAGCTCCTCCTGCGACGCGTACGACCGGTAGGCCGAGTTGAATCGTCAGGTGCTGGCCGAACTCCGCCATGTACGCCTCGTCGAGCGCGATCAGCCCGTCCAGCACGTCGGCCCCGCACGACGAAGTCGGGCGCCCACGGGATCTTCGCCAGCTCGGAGTCCTCGAGCATGCCGCTGTCCGGGTCCCACACCTGGTCCGGGGCGGGGCAGGTGACGGCGTCCTGCGCGGAGGCCATCGCCTCCGTGGCCGCCGTGACGACGGAGCGGTTGGTGCTCAGGTCGTACTACGGCCCTGGCCCAGCTTCGCGAGGTCAGTACCGGTGAAGGTGACGCTCGCGGAGGCGTCGGCGGCGCCGCCGACGTCGAGGGCGGCGCGCAGGCTGGACCGGACGGACTCGTCGGCGCCCTTGCCCTTGGTCGCGGCGTAGATCTCCTCGCCGCGGTTCGTCGCGGCCTTGAGACTCTTGCGCGCGGAGGTGACCTCGTGGCGGGCCAGGTCCACCATCGAGGCCCGTACCGCGTCCGTCGCCGCGGTGAGTGCCTCCCCGGCGTCCGTGGTCCCGAGGGTGAGCCGGGTGAGGAACGGCTCGGCGAGCAGGGTCTCGGTCTCCGCGATCTGCGCCGAGAGGGCCTCGCGGGTCGCGGGGTCGGCCACCCGCGCCTCGGACGAGGGCCAGCAGGTCACGGGCCGCGACGGTCTCCGAGCCGAGGTCCTGGACGTCGGAGACGAGATACCAGCCGAGCCCGCCCAGGATGACCAGGGAGAAGAAGACGACCACCGCGGCGATCGTGATCCGGAGCGCGCGCCGCCGTCGGGCCTTGGCCTCCCGGCGCTCTCTTGCTGACCCGTCGCCCTTGGCGTCCGTCGGTTCGGCGGGCGGCGCGGCGTTCGTCAAGGTCACGAGCCCAGAACCTACGGCACCCGGGAGGTGTCCGCCGACCTGCCAGGGGGGTGAACTACGCCTCTTTCGGATGGCGGCGCGCCGGCCCGCGTGCCGGGCCCCGGTCAGCGTGTCGACGCGCTGTGCGGCACCACGAGCGGCCGCCCGGTGAGGGGGTCGTCGATGACGACGCTGGGCAGGCCGAACACCTCCTCGATCAGCTCGGCCGTGACGATCCGCTCGGGGGCTCCCGTGGCGACGATCTCGCCGTCCTTCATGACCACCAGGTGGGTCGCGTAGCGCGCGGCGTGGTTGAGGTCGTGCAGCACGGCGACGAGCGTGGCGCCCTCGGCGTTGAGCCGCGCGAACAGGTCGAGCAGCTCGATCTGGTGCGCGATGTCGAGGTAGGTGGTCGGCTCGTCGAGCAGCAGCAGGGGCGTCTGCTGGGCGAGCGCCATGGCCACCCAGACGCGCTGGCGCTGCCCGCCGGAGAGCTCGTCGACGGGCCGCAGGGCCAGTTCCTCGGTGCCGGTGGCCGCGAGGGCCGCGGTGACGGCGGCGCGGTCGGCGGCGGTGTCGCGGCGGAAGAGGTCCTGGTGGGGGTAGCGGCCGCGGGCGACGAGGGTCGGCGACGGTGATGCCGTCGGGTGCGACGGCGGTCTGGGGCAGCAGGCCGACCTGGCGGGCGACCTCCTTGGTGCGCAGGGTGGCGACGGAGCGTCCGTCGAGGACGACCTGGCCGGCGGTGGGGCGCAGGAGGCGGGCGAGGCCGCGCAGCAGGGTGGACTTGCCGCAGGCGTTGGGGCCGACGATGACGGTGAACGACCCGTCGGGTACGGCGAGGTCGAGGCCCTGGGAGACGACGCGGCCGTCGTAGGCGAGGGTCACGCCATCGGCGCGCAGGCGGGCGGTCGTGTCCATGGGTTCCTCCGGGCGGTTCGGGGTCATGCGCGCCGGGCCTCGCGGACCAGGACGCCGAGCAGGTAGACGCCGCCGAGCACGACGGTCACGACGCCGACGGGTACGGGCTGGGCCGGGACGTACTGCGCGAGCAGGTCGGCGCCGAGCAGCAGGAAGGCGCCGGTGAGCGCGGAGGGCACGAGCGGGATGCCGGCGCCGGCCCCGAGGCGCCGGGCGACCTGGGGTGCGGCGAGGGCGACGAACGCGATGGGGCCGGTGGCGGCGGTGACCAGGGCGGTGAGCAGGATGCCGAGGCCGATGATCGCGAGCCGGGTGGGCTCGACGCGCACGCCGTGGCGGCCGCGGCGTCGTCGCCGAGCTCGAGCTGGCGCAGCGGGCGGCTGGCCCAGAGCACCAGCGGTGCGGTGACGAGGAGGACCGCGACCGCGGGGACGACGTCGGCCCAGGAGGTGAGGCTGAGCGACCCCGTGCCCCAGATGGCCGCGCCCATGGCGACCTCCTCCTGCGCGCGCAGGAGGAGCCAGGTGTTCAGGGCGTGCAGCATGGCGGTGACGCCGATGCCGACCACGATGAGCCGGAAGCCCTGGACGCCGCGCCGGTAGGCGAGCAGGTAGACGACGACGGCGGTGGCGAGGCCGCCGAGGAGCGCGCCCGCCGTCGTGGTGACGACGCTGGTGCCGAGGAGCACGGTGACGACGATGACGCCGGTGTAGGAGCCGGTGGCGAAGCCGATGAGGTCGGGCGAGCCGAGCGGGTTGCGGGTCAGGGTCTGGAAGAGGGCGCCGGAGATCGCGAGCGCGGCGCCGAACAGGATGGCGGCGGTGACGCGGGGCAGGCGCCACTCGAGCACGATCGTGGACTCGAAGCCGCCGGTGCCGGTCAGGGCGGTCAGCACCTGGGGCACGGTCAGCGGGTAGTCACCGAGCATGAGGGCGACGACGGCCAGGACGGCGGTCGCGGACGCGAGCAGGAGCGCGACCGTCGTCGGGCGGGACGGGGCGCGGGGGCTGAGGCGTGCGGCGCCGGCTGGAGCGGGCACGCGCGGGCGGGGGCGGACGGCGCTCACAGCGCGAACGCCTTCCGTCGGCGGACCAGCGCGATGAGCACCGGGGCGCCGACGAACGCGGTGACGATGCCGACCGGCATCTCGCCGGGCCAGAGCACGACGCGCGCGAGGACGTCGGCGGTGAGCAGCAGCACGGGGGCGAAGAGCAGGGTCAGCGCGATGATCCAGCGCTGGTCGGGTCCGGCGACCCAGCGGGCGACGTGCGGCACCATCAGGCCGATGAACGAGATGGGCCCGACGATCGCCGTCGCTCCCCCGGCCAGCAGCGTCACCGCGAGGACGGCGGCGACCCGCGTGACCCAGACGGTGGAGCCGAGCGCGGTGGCGACGTCGTCGCCCAGGGCGAGGGCGTTCAGGGAGCCGCCGAGCAGCAGCGCCGTGACGAGCCCGATCGCGAGGAAGGGCAGCACCGGGGTGGCGACCTGCCAGCCGCGGTCCACGAGCGAGCCGGTCTCCCAGGTCAGCAGGGCGTTGAACGTGCGCGGCTCCGCGATGCGCAGGCCGGAGACGATGCCGGCGAGCACGGCGGTGAGCGCGACGCCGGCCAGGGTGAGCCGGACGGGGTCGACGCGCGCGGTGCCGGAGCCGCCGACCAGCGCGACCGCGACCGTCGCGACGAGCGCCCCGGCCAGGGCCAGCCACACGTACTGCTCGGGGCTGCTGAACCCGAGGAACACGATGCCGAGCGCGACGAAGAACGACGAGCCGGCCGTGACGCCGAGGATGCCGGGGTCGGCGAGCGGGTTGCGGGTGACGGCCTGGATGAGCGCGCCGGCGACGCCGAGGGCGATGCCGACCGCGCAGCCGATCACGGTGCGCGGGACGCGCAGCTCGACGACCGCGTGCCGGTCCCCGGCGGGGACGTCCTGGCCGAGCAGGGCCGCGACGACGACGTCGGGTGCGACGGGTCTGCTGCCGATCGCGAGGCTGGCGACGATCACGACGAGCAGCGCCACGGTGCCGGCACCGAGGGCGAGGTAGCGGGTCGCGACGGGGTGCTGGACCGATGAGTTGGGCATAACGGAGGTTAGGCTAACCTAATCGAGGCGCTGGTCAAGCACCGCGCCCATCCCTTACGCCTGCCTTCCCACGGAAGAGAGCTCCACCCGATGCGTCCCCCTCGCCTGCTCGCCGCCACCCTGGTGGTCCCCGTCCTCGCGCTCGCCGCGTGCTCCGCCGAGACGGCCCCGCCGTCCGCGGAGGGCTCCGCGGCCGCCGGCGGGGCCTTCCCCGTCACGGTGGAGACCAAGTTCGAGCCGGTGACGATCGACGAGCAGCCCGAGCGCGTGGTCGCGCTCGGCTGGGGCGACGCCGAGGTCGCGCTCGAGCTCGGCGTGCAGCCGGTCGGGGCGTCCGACTGGCTCGCCTTCGGCGGCGACGGCGTCGGCCCCTGGTCGGAGGGCTACGACGAGGCGCCCGAGATCCTCGGCACCCTGGAGCTGTCGTACGAGGCGGTCGCCGCGCTTGAGCCCGACCTCATCCTCGACACCCACTCCTCCGGCGACCAGGAGCGCTACGACCGGCTCTCGTCCATCGCCCCCACCGTCGGCGTCCCCGAGGGCGGCGACTCGTACCACACGGACTACGACGTGCAGGTGACGATGATCGCCCAGGCCCTGGGCGTGCCCGAGGAGGGCGACGCGCTGCTCGGCGGCGTCGACGAGGCGTTCGAGCAGGCCGCCGCCGACCACCCCGAGTGGGCCGGCACCACCTTCACCGCCGCCACCCGCACCAGCGAGGGCTGGGGCGCCTACGTCAACGACGGGCGCTCGCTTTTCATGGAGCGGCTCGGCTTCGAGGCCAGCCCCACCATCACCGACCTGCCCGTCGAGGAGAACGGCTGGAGCGTGCGCATCTCCGAGGAGCAGCTCGACCTGCTGGACTCCGACCTGATCGTCGCGTTCCCCATCTGGATCGACGCCAAGGAGATCACCGACGACGCCGGCTGGAAGCAGATCCCGGCGGTCGCCGACGGCCGCGCCGTCGTCATCGGCGACGACCTCTCCGCCGCGTACTCGCTCGGCACGCCCGCCGCGCAGCTCTACGCGCTGGACGAGCTCACGCCGCTGATCGAGGACGCGCTGAGCTGATGACGACGCTCACCTCGACCCGGCCGCTGAAGCCAGCCGCCGCGTCCGTGCGCACCTTCGAGGTCGTCGGCAGCCACGCCGTCTCGCCCGGGTTCCGGCGGGTCACGCTGCAGAGCACCGGGGACGGCTTCGAGGACGAGTTCGAGCCTTTCGGCCACGACCACTGGTTCCGGCTCTTCTTCGCCGACGTCGGACAGCCGCTGCACCTGCCGTTCGGCGCGGCCGACGGCTGGTACGCGCGCCTGCTCGCGATGCCGGACGCGATCCGCCCCGCCGTGCGCAACTACACGGTGCGCGAGGCGCGGCGGGCGGGCGACCGCTGGCAGCTCGACGTCGACTTCGTCGTACACCGGGACGCGGCCGGCCAGGTGGACGGCGCCGGGGCGAGGTGGGCGCAGCGGTGTCGCACCGGCGAGCTCGTCGGGCTGCTCGACCAGGGCCGCATCTTCAACGCCGACGAGCACGACGGGCCCGTCCTGGTGATCGCCGACGAGTCCGGCCTGCCCGGCGTCGAGGGCATCGCGCACGCGCTCGGCGACCGCGAGGTGACGTACCTGCTGGAGGTGCCGCACGCGGCGGACCGGCGCGCGCTGCCCGCCGCCGACGTCCGCTGGGTGGTGCGCGACGGCGGCCGGCCCGCCGGGGCGAGCGCCCTCGACGCGCTGCGGGCGACCCGGGTCGACCCTGGGGCCTACGTGTACGTGGTGGGCGAGGCGTCGTTCACGCTGGCGGCGCGGGCGCACTGCCTGGAGGCCGGGGTGCCGAAGTCGCGCGTCGACTTCTGCGCGTACTGGCGGACAGACCGGGTGCGGTCGGCCTGAGGTCGGCCCTTCGCTTCGAGATCGGCACCTGGCACCGAGATCGGTCCATCGATGGACCGATCTCGGTGCCGACTGCCGACTTCGCCCGGCACCCTGGCCGACCGGTGCGGCCGGGGCCACTAGCCTGGGCCTCATGGGGTTACGTTCCTGGTTCGGGCGCCGCCCGCAGAAGGCGGTCCGCCGCGCCGTCCGCTCGCACCGCACCGACGCCGTGCTGGCCAGGCCCCGCTGGTCACGTCCGCGGGCGAGGCGTGGGCGTTCGCGACGCGCGCCGAGCTGCTGCTGATCTCCGCGCCCGAGGCCGCCGGCGGCCAGGGGGACGCGGAGAGCAGGGGCGCGCCGTCCGTCGTCGTGCACCGGGAGTGGGCCGACGTGGACCGGGGCGACCTACGACACCGACTCCAACGTGATCCGGGTGCACTGGGTCGACGGCGAGGAGCCGACGCCGCTCACCCTCGACGGCCGGCGCAACGTGCTGCCGCAGGTGCTGCGCGAGCGGGTGCAGTGGTCGGTGGTGCCTCGCGGAGCCGGTCAAGCTGTCGGGCGGGCCGGTCCGCCCGCGTCGCCGTCCGCCGTCGGGCCGACGGCGAGCTGTTCTCCCAGGTGATCGGCGGGCGCGGCGTCGACCTGTCGGACCCGGAGGCCGCGCGGGCGCTCGACGCCGCCGAGGCACGGGTGCGGAGCGCGGCGGGGTTGCCGGCCTAGTTTTCTACCGGCCGCGCGCCTCAGTCCTGGGGGACGGCGCGCAGGGTGGCGCCCACGAGCGCCGGGCCCACGACGGTGGCGACGATCTGCTTGTCGTACCTGCCGTACTTGGCGCGATAGGCGTCGTCCAGGGGCGCGTGGACGACGTCGTCGGGGACCTCGAAGCGGACGTCGCCGCTCGACGCCGCCCACCCGGACCCGGCCCGTGCCCGACTCCTTGGCGCGACGGAACCAGCCGTTGTCGGGGGCCGTACGCCGAGCGGACGTAGACGTCGTCGCCCAGGCGGGCCGTCCAGATCGTCACGAACGGGCGCAGCGTGCCGTCCGGGCGTAGGACGAGACGTGCAGCTCGTCGGTGCCGTCGACCTGCTTCAGCTCCTGCTCGGTCCAGCTCATCGGTGCTCCTTCCGGGCGCCTACCGACGCCGCCTGTGCGACCGCCTGGCACGACCGGTCCCCCTCACGGTGCAACACGCGCGCCGCGCCCGGGAGTCCCCGCTGACACCGGTTAACGACAGACCCTCCTCGGCGCCGCGGGGCGGGGCTAGCGTGAGGCCGGAACCCACTGCGAAGGAGACTGTCACGATGCACACCCGAACGCTCGGCCAGGGTCTGGAAGTCTCGGCGGTCGGCCTCGGCGCCATGGGGATGTCCCAGGGCTACGGCCCCAACCCGGGCACGCGCGAGGAGATGATCGGCGTGCTGCGGGGCGCCGTGGACCGCGGCGTCACGCTGATCGACACGGCCGAGGTCTACGGGCCGTACGTCAACGAGGAGCTGGTCGGCGAGGCGCTGGAGCCGGTGCGCGACCAGGTGGTGATCGCCACCAAGTTCGGCTGGCGGCTGGAGGACGGCGTGAACGTGGGCCTGGACAGCCGGCCCGAGCACATCCGCGCCGTGGCCGACGCGTCGCTGCGGCGGCTGCGGACCGACGTGATCGACCTGTTCTACCAGCACCGTGTGGACCCCGACGTGCCGATCGAGGACGTGGCCGGCGCCGTCAAGGAGCTGGTGGACGCCGGGAAGGTGCGCCACTTCGGCCTGTCGGAGGCGAGCCCGGCCACGATCCGGCGGGCGCACGCGGTGCACCCGGTCACCGCGGTGCAGAGCGAGTACTCGCTGTGGACCCGCGACCCCGAGCCGGAGGTGCTGCCCACGCTCGCGGAGCTCGGCATCGGGTTCGTGCCGTTCAGCCCGCTCGGGCGCGGGTTCCTGACGGGGGCGGTCGACGCGTCGACGTCGTTCACCGCCGACGACATGCGGGCCTCGATCCCACGGTTCACTGCCGCCAACCGCGACGCGAATCAGGTGCTCGTGGACCAGGTGCGGGGTTTGGCCGGCGCGAAGGGCGCGACGCCGGGGCAGGTGGCGCTCGCGTGGCTGCTGGCGCAGCAGCCGTGGATCGTGCCGATCCCGGGCACGCGGCGCATCGAGCGGGTCGCGGAGAACATCGGAGCTGCTTCGGTGGCGCTGTCGGCTGATGAGGTTGCCGACCTGAACTCGCTCGCTGGCCGGGTCGGGGTGCAGGGGGACCGGTACAACGAGGCGGGGATGGGGATGGTGGGACGGTGAGGATGTCATGGTCTAGCCAGCGATTACGCCCGAAACTCCCCGTGTTTCCGGGCGCAATCGCTGGGTAGACCCTGACTTCCGTGCGGGGCCGATCGGGTGTGATCGACGACGCTGTGGCGGAGTCCGGATATGAGTCGGGACTACCCGCTGGAACCTGTTAGAGTTTTCACCGGTCGCCCACCCGGTCACGGGACGGGCGCTAGCGATCCCGCGTAGCTCAGCTGGCAGAGCATCCGACTGTTAATCGGACGGTCGTTGGTTCAAGTCCAACCGCGGGAGCCAGAACGAGGTCCTGAATCCCTTCTTGACGTGGGGATTCGGGGCCTCGCCGTTTTCCCGGTCAGCCTTGGTCAGAACGCCTGCGTGTCGGCTGATCCGCCCGCACACGTCTGGTGTCGTACGCCCACATCGCGACCTCGACGCGGTTGCGGGCGCCGAGCTTGGTCATCAACGACGCGACGTGGGTCTTGACCGTGCTCAGGCCGACGAAGAGCACGGCGCCGATCTCGGCGTTGGTTCGGCCCCGTGCCACGAGCGCGAGCACCTCCTCCTCACGCTCGGTGAGCGGGTCGATGGGCTGGACCGGTGCCGCCGGTGCCTGGTCGGCGAAGGACGCCAGCAGCCGGCGGGTCACGTTGGGGGCGATCAGCGCGTCCCCGTCGGCCGCCGCGTGGATGGCCTGGACGAGGAGCTCCGGCCCGGCGTCCTTGAGCAGGAAGCCGCGAGCGCCGGCGCGTAGGGCGCCGAGGACGTACTCGTCGAGGTCGAAGGTGGTGATCACGACGACCGCCATCGGGTCCGCCACGTCCTGCCCGGCCAGGCGCCGCGTCACCTCGACGCCGTCGATCCCGGGCATCCGGATGTCGACGAGGAGGACGTCGGGACGCAGCCGGGTCGCCAGGTCGAGCGCTGCGAGCCCGTCCGCTGCCTCCCCCACGACCTCGACGTCGGGTTGCGCGCCGAGGATCATCACCAGCCCGGTCCGGACGAGGTCCTGGTCGTCGGCCACGACGACACGGATGCTCATGCCGACACCTCCACTGGCAGCACGGCCTCGACCGTCCAGCCGCCCTCGGGCCTGGGCCCCGCGGAGAACGATCCGCCGAGGAGCTGGGCGCGTTCGGCCATGCCCAGCAGGCCGAACCCGGGCTCCGGGACCGGCCCGGGCTCGGCCTGCCCGTCGTCGCTGACCCGCAGCCTGACGATGTCGCCCTCCCGGCGGACGTCGATCCCGACGCGGGTCGCGCTCCGGGCGTGACGTACGGCGTTAGTCAGTGACTCCTGCGCGAGCCGGTAGAGCGCGGTGTCCACGGGTGGTGCCAGCCGGGTCAACGAGCCGTTCAGCGTGACCTCGACGGTGGGATTGGTGTCGGCGCGCGCCAGAGCAGGCAGGTCCGCGACACCGAGCTGCGGTGAGTAGGCGACGGCTTCCTCCTCACGCAGCACCCGCACCATGGATCTCATCTCCGCCAGGGTTCGCGAGGCCTCGGACTCGATCGCGGCCAGGACCTCGGCAGCCTTCTCGGGCTGGACACCGGCGACCACGCCACCGGCCTGCGCCTGCACCGCGATGGCCGAGACATGGTGGGCCACGGTGTCGTGCAGCTCGCGCGCCAGCGCCACCCGCTCCTGGTTACGGATCTCGCGCTGCTGACGATGCGAGAGGGCCGCGCGGTAGCGGAACACCACCGCGAGGGCGACGACCAGCAGCAGGAGGACGCTCCCGCCGAAGACGTCGGTCCAGCCCGCGGAGGTGGCGTACATCCCGAGCACGACGATGACCGCCACGAACGCCGTCCCCAGGACGATCTCCCGTCCCGAGCCCCACCGCACCAGGGCGTAGAGCAGGATCAGGACGGCGATCATGGAGTAGAGGCCGAGGTCCCCGGCGTGCGCCGTCAGCTGCAGGACCGAGAGCACCCCGGCGACGCCCCACCCGACCAGAACGGCCAGGAGGGGGCGACTCCGCCGCCAGAGCAGTGCGGGCACCAGCGCCAGGGCGAGCACCGTCACCACGGGCCGCCAGGCCAGCCCCGGCCGAACGATGCCCTCGACCAGGGCGGCGGCCGCGAACACGCCCGCCAGCAGCCAGTCGAGCCGACCGACGGGTCGGGCGTCAGCAGGCCGCGGCTCGTGCCAGACGGAGCGCCGGAAGGTGACCACGGCTCCAGCCTAGGGATCGGTGTGCCCCGGCGTACCGGCCGAAAGCATGAGATGGAGGCCCTTCCATCGGCCAGGTGAACTCCGGCCTCCGGGCCGGTGTGCGAGCCGTTGCACTCAGCGAGCGTGGACCTATCGATCCTCACCACGACAACGGAGCCCACCATGAGCACATCGCAGCCCACCACCACGCTGGAAGACCCGCGCATCCCGGTGCGAGCAAAGCTCGCCGCGGCGTGGACCAGCTTCATGTTC
The DNA here is from genome assembly GCF_014137995.1 of Promicromonospora sukumoe. Classification (NCBI taxonomy): domain Bacteria; kingdom Bacillati; phylum Actinomycetota; class Actinomycetes; order Micrococcales; family Promicromonosporaceae; genus Promicromonospora; species Promicromonospora sukumoe. The sequence goes on along the minus strand of NZ_JACGWV010000001.1, from coordinate 3,701,841 downwards.
CTGTACGCCTACGTGGACATTCTTGGCTTCTTCACGCCTGGCATCGTCAAGGACATCCTCGCCGGCCGGGTCTACGAGTTCGACCTCTCCCAGACCTTCTCGACGACGGCGCTGACCCTCATGGCCGTCCCGATCTTCATGGTCGTGCTGTCGATGACGCTGCCCGCCCGCGCGAGCCGCATCGCTAACCTCGTTGTGGCCGCGCTCTACGTCCCCGTCACGGTCTTCAACGTGGCGGGCGGGTTCTGGCTGTACTTCTACGGCCTCGGCGTCGTACTGGAACTGATCGTTCTCGCCCTCATCCTGCGATACGCCTGGACCTGGCCCCGCACCGCACGGTCGGCGAGCCTGGCAACCGGCGCGGACCGTGAAGGCGTTCGCGCCCGGCAGCGAGCGTGAACCCAGGTGCGGTCCTTGTCGGTCGCTGGTTGAAGTCCGACTGCGGGAGCATCTCGGAGGCCCCGAACACCCGGATGACCTGGGTGTTCGGGGCCTCTCTCGCTTGGCTGCAGATGTGAGGGACGCCCGACGTGCCCTACACGGACTTGAAACCGCCTCGGTCCGTAGTCCAGCGATAGTCGTCTGCGGGTGCGCTGGGGCTCGGGGCGCAGCCTCGGTGCGGCGCCACGTATGACCGTCACGATCGACGCCCATGGCGAGGACCTTCGCGTCAGCAGACCCGATCTCCTCCCACAGGTGCTCGGAGACAAGCCGCAGCCCACCCTCGACCGGGTCGACATCGGGGAAGACGTCGCGCGCGCTGTCGCGAGCCGATGCGATGAAGCGCTCCAGCCCCTGGAGGTCGACGACGAACTCCACCGGCGTGGCGTCAGGCGACACCTGCACCAGCGCGCGAGCCTCGCGCGCGTCGACCGCGATCTGGCCCACGACGTCAACACCGCGAGAGATGAGATCACAGGCGAGGTTCGGGATCGAGTCGGGGTTCACGACAGAGTCCTCGGCTGGTCGACGGGAAGAGCCAGAAACCGCAGCTGCACAGCCACGCCGACGCTACAGTCTGCTGCGTGCTGCGACGATTTCGCGCCTACTGGGCCGACGAGGACGAGTGGCACTGGTTCGAGCTCGACGACGAGGGATACGCGTCCAGACACGTGGTCCTGCGTAGCGGCGAGCCGATCGTGGCAGCACGCCAGGACCGGTTACTCGACTCAAGAGACCGGGCAGGGCTCCTTGGCGTTCAGCTTTACGAGGCCGTCTACGGCGTACTCGCAGAAGGTGTAGTGGGTACCCCTCCATCCGCGATCCCGGTCGAGGTCGACGAGTTCGACCACGTGTTCCAGGCAGCCGAGAACCAGCGGCGCTTCGAACGCACGACGACAGGCCCGTTCCCCTACGGGTCGCTCGTTCAGGGAACGTTCGGAACCAACCCCTGGCCGCCTGGTGCCACAGGTACCTACGTCGACATCGGGCATTCCCCTGTCCACGGCTTCGTCGACGCTCTGTGGTTCCACCACAACAGGGCGTCATGGCCCGTTCCCGGGACCCAGGCCGAGTTCAGAGTCGTCGATCTGCGGTGGCACTCGCTCCAGCTACGCCTCGAGCCCTCGAAGGTTCCGCACCCCGACCTGCCTTGGCCTCAGCCCTACGACTGGGACAACCACGAGTTCACGCGCTGACCGCGGCGTCCGTCAGTCGCATCAGCCCGGCCGCCGTCGTCCGAAAGCCGCAGCACTCCAGGTAGAAGCCCGCCCGGTCGGCCTCGAAGTCGACGTGCAGCCACTCGCACCCCAGGTCACGCGCAGCCGCGGCAGCCTCCGCGACCAGCGCACGCCCGATCCCCTGCCCCTGGTGTCCGGGCTCGACGACCGTGTCCAGCAGCACCGCGTGTACCCCGCCGTCACCGATCACATTGACGAACCCCACCAGGTTCCCTGCGGGATCAGCGGCCGTGATCCAGGTCAGGCTGTGCCGCTCCAGCCGCGCGGACCACGGTGTCACTGCCCCCGGAGGACTCTCGAACGCACGAGCGTGCAGGGCCGAGAGCGCGGCGTCGTCGACCGGGCCTCGGCGCACCAGGGTCATGTCCATCGCGGCACCCTACGCCGGGCCCGGAACAGCGGTGCCCCGAGCAAGCGTCAGACCGCCCGGGTCCGGTAGACGCTCCGGATGGCGGCGACGTCGTCAGGCACCAGCGGCATCATCGGCAACGATCCTGCTAGCGCGTCGAGTCGACGGCGGACCGTCGTGGCGATGCCCTTGCCGAGCGAGAACCGAGTCGCGGTAACGGCCCGCTCCGCACCAGCGACCAGCCGGAGCGCCTCGCGACTGCGGATGCCGGTGTGCGAGAGCACCAGGTGCCCGAGCCGGTGCGGCCCGCCCGACAAGGCAGCGGCGATCACGTCCGCCGCCTCGCCGTCGACCCGGTTGTCGGATGCGCTTAGCACCCCGGCAGCGCGGACCCGGCCGAGGTCCAGCACCTCGACCCCGGCGTCCACCGCGGCGGCCGTGAGCACTGCTGCCCCGCCCGGTCCGATGCCGTTGCTGGCCACGGACAGCCGGGTGAGCGCGCCGTACGGTGCGGCGGTCAATGCCTCGGCGAGAGCCCGGGCGCCGTCGTCGCCCAGCCCGGCCGCCGAGACGTACAACTCGCCCAGCGCGCCCGCGGCCACCACGCGCGCGAACGAGGCCGCGCCGTCAGGACCGAGCTCGTTGCCGCCCACATAGGCACGGATCACCCCTCGCCCGCTCGCCGAGGCGGCGATCAGGGCGTCCGCCAGGACCGCCGTCCCCGGACCGTCGAGAGCGGTCTGGACCAGGTCAAGGGTGCGCAGGTCGCGCGCCGCCTCGACCAGGGCCGCTCCGGAGCGGCCGGCGTCCCTGCCGAGCGGGTTCCGCTTGAGCCAGACGCTGCGCACGGCGTGCGGGGAGCCCGCGAGCCGTTCCGCGATCGAGCACGCCCCGCCGGCGGTGATGCCGTTGCACCCCAGGTAGAGCGTCTCGACACCCGCGCGGCTCACGCCGTCGGCCACCGCGACCGCTCCCGAGTCACCGAGGCCGTCGGTCCCGAGCAGCGCGTGCCGTACGACCCCCGGACGCAGCTCCTGCGCCACGCGCGCGCCGCCGTCGGGCCCGAGCGACTGCCTGCACAGGTCCAGCCGGCCGTCCGGCAGGGCGGTCCCCGCCGGGAAGTCCGTTCGTTGCCGCACCGGCTCACCGGTGCGGCAACGAACGGACTTCCCGGCGGGGACCGCCCTGCCGGACGGCCGGCTGGACCTGTGCAGGCAGTCGCTCGGGCCCGACGGCGGCGCGCGCGTGGCGCAGGAGCTGCGTCCGGGGGTCGTACGGCACGCGCTGCTCGGGACCGACGGCCTCGGTGACTCGGGAGCGGTCGCGGTGGCCGACGGCGTGAGCCGCGCGGGTGTCGAGACGCTCTACCTGGGGTGCAACGGCATCACCGCCGGCGGGCGTGCTCGATCGCGGAACGGCTCGCGGGCTCCCCGCACGCCGTGCGCAGCGTCTGGCTCAAGCGGAACCCGCTCGGCAGGGACGCCGGCCGCTCCGGAGCGGCCCTGGTCGAGGCGGCGCGCGACCTGCGCACCCTTGACCTGGTCCAGACCGCTCTCGACGGTCCGGGGACGGCGGTCCTGGCGGACGCCCTGATCGCCGCCTCGGCGAGCGGGCGAGGGGTGATCCGTGCCTATGTGGGCGGCAACGAGCTCGGTCCTGACGGCGCGGCCTCGTTCGCGCGCGTGGTGGCCGCGGGCGCGCTGGGCGAGTTGTACGTCTCGGCGGCCGGGGCTGGGCGACGACGGCGCCCGGGCTCTCGCCGAGGCATTGACCGCCGCACCGTACGGCGCGCTCACCCGGCTGTCCGTGGCCAGCAACGGCATCGGACCGGGCGGGGCAGCAGTGCTCACGGCCGCCGCGGTGGACGCCGGGGTCGAGGTGCTGGACCTCGGCCGGGTCCGCGCTGCCGGGGTGCTAAGCGCATCCGACAACCGGGTCGACGGCGAGGCGGCGGACGTGATCGCCGCTGCCTTGTCGGGCGGGCCGCACCGGCTCGGGCACCTGGTGCTCTCGCACACCGGCATCCGCAGTCGCGAGGCGCTCCGGCTGGTCGCTGGTGCGGAGCGGGCCGTTACCGCGACTCGGTTCTCGCTCGGCAAGGGCATCGCCACGACGGTCCGCCGTCGACTCGACGCGCTAGCAGGATCGTTGCCGATGATGCCGCTGGTGCCTGACGACGTCGCCGCCATCCGGAGCGTCTACCGGACCCGGGCGGTCTGACGCTTGCTCGGGGCACCGCTGTTCCGGGCCCGGCGTAGGGTGCCGCGATGGACATGACCCTGGTGCGCCGAGGCCCGGTCGACGACGCCGCGCTCTCGGCCCTGCACGCTCGTGCGTTCGAGAGTCCTCCGGGGGCAGTGACACCGTGGTCCGCGCGGCTGGAGCGGCACAGCCTGACCTGGATCACGGCCGCTGATCCCGCAGGGAACCTGGTGGGGTTCGTCAATGTGATCGGTGACGGCGGGGTACACGCGGTGCTGCTGGACACGGTCGTCGAGCCCGGACACCAGGGGCAGGGGATCGGGCGTGCGCTGGTCGCGGAGGCTGCCGCGGCTGCGCGTGACCTGGGGTGCGAGTGGCTGCACGTCGACTTCGAGGCCGACCGGGCGGGCTTCTACCTGGAGTGCTGCGGCTTTCGGACGACGGCGGCCGGGCTGATGCGACTGACGGACGCCGCGGTCAGCGCGTGAACTCGTGGTTGTCCCAGTCGTAGGGCTGAGGCCAAGGCAGGTCGGGGTGCGGAACCTTCGAGGGCTCGAGGCGTAGCTGGAGCGAGTGCCACCGCAGATCGACGACTCTGAACTCGGCCTGGGTCCCGGGAACGGGCCATGACGCCCTGTTGTGGTGGAACCACAGAGCGTCGACGAAGCCGTGGACAGGGGAATGCCCGATGTCGACGTAGGTACCTGTGGCACCAGGCGGCCAGGGGTGGTTCCGAACGTTCCCTGAACGAGCGACCCGTAGGGGAACGGGCCTGTCGTCGTGCGTTCGAAGCGCCGCTGGTTCTCGGCTGCCTGGAACACGTGGTCGAACTCGTCGACCTCGACCGGGATCGCGGATGGAGGGGTACCCACTACACCTTCTGCGAGTACGCCGTAGACGGCCTCGTAAAGCTGAACGCCAAGGAGCCCTGCCCGGTCTCTTGAGTCGAGTAACCGGTCCTGGCGTGCTGCCACGATCGGCTCGCCGCTACGCAGGACCACGTGTCTGGACGCGTATCCCTCGTCGTCGAGCTCGAACCAGTGCCACTCGTCCTCGTCGGCCCAGTAGGCGCGAAATCGTCGCAGCACGCAGCAGACTGTAGCGTCGGCGTGGCTGTGCAGCTGCGGTTTCTGGCTCTTCCCGTCGACCAGCCGAGGACTCTGTCGTGAACCCCGACTCGATCCCGAACCTCGCCTGTGATCTCATCTCTCGCGGTGTTGACGTCGTGGGCCAGATCGCGGTCGACGCGCGCGAGGCTCGCGCGCTGGTGCAGGTGTCGCCTGACGCCACGCCGGTGGAGTTCGTCGTCGACCTCCAGGGGCTGGAGCGCTTCATCGCATCGGCTCGCGACAGCGCGCGCGACGTCTTCCCCGATGTCGACCCGGTCGAGGGTGGGCTGCGGCTTGTCTCCGAGCACCTGTGGGAGGAGATCGGGTCTGCTGACGCGAAGGTCCTCGCCATGGGCGTCGATCGTGACGGTCATACGTGGCGCCGCACCGAGGCTGCGCCCCGAGCCCCAGCGCACCCGCAGACGACTATCGCTGGACTACGGACCGAGGCGGTTTCAAGTCCGTGTAGGGCACGTCGGGCGTCCCTCACATCTGCAGCCAAGCGAGAGAGGCCCCGAACACCCAGGTCATCCGGGTGTTCGGGGCCTCCGAGATGCTCCCGCAGTCGGACTTCAACCAGCGACCGACAAGGACCGCACCTGGGTTCACGCTCGCTGCCGGGCGCGAACGCCTTCACGGTCCGCGCCGGTTGCCAGGCTCGCCGACCGTGCGGTGCGGGGCCAGGTCCAGGCGTATCGCAGGATGAGGGCGAGAACGATCAGTTCCAGTACGACGCCGAGGCCGTAGAAGTACAGCCAGAACCCGCCCGCCACGTTGAAGACCGTGACGGGGACGTAGAGCGCGGCCACAACGAGGTTAGCGATGCGGCTCGCGCGGGCGGGCAGCGTCATCGACAGCACGACCATGAAGATCGGGACGGCCATGAGGGTCAGCGCCGTCGTCGAGAAGGTCTGGGAGAGGTCGAACTCGTAGACCCGGCCGGCGAGGATGTCCTTGACGATGCCAGGCGTGAAGAAGCCAAGAATGTCCACGTAGGCGTACAGGAACATGAAGCTGGTCCACGCCGCGGCGAGCTTTGCTCGCACCGGGATGCGCGGGTCTTCCAGCGTGGTGGTGGGCTGCGATGTGCTCATGGTGGGCTCCGTTGTCGTGGTGAGGATCGATAGGTCCACGCTCGCTGAGTGCAACGGCTCGCACACCGGCCCGGAGGCCGGAGTTCACCTGGCCGATGGAAGGGCCTCCATCTCATGCTTTCGGCCGGTACGCCGGGGCACACCGATCCCTAGGCTGGAGCCGTGGTCACCTTCCGGCGCTCCGTCTGGCACGAGCCGCGGCCTGCTGACGCCCGACCCGTCGGTCGGCTCGACTGGCTGCTGGCGGGCGTGTTCGCGGCCGCCGCCCTGGTCGAGGGCATCGTTCGGCCGGGGCTGGCCTGGCGGCCCGTGGTGACGGTGCTCGCCCTGGCGCTGGTGCCCGCACTGCTCTGGCGGCGGAGTCGCCCCCTCCTGGCCGTTCTGGTCGGGTGGGGCGTCGCCGGGGTGCTCTCGGTCCTGCAGCTGACGGCGCACGCCGGGGACCTCGGCCTCTACTCCATGATCGCCGTCCTGATCCTGCTCTACGCCCTGGTGCGGTGGGGCTCGGGACGGGAGATCGTCCTGGGGACGGCGTTCGTGGCGGTCATCGTCGTGCTCGGGATGTACGCCACCTCCGCGGGCTGGACCGACGTCTTCGGCGGGAGCGTCCTCCTGCTGCTGGTCGTCGCCCTCGCGGTGGTGTTCCGCTACCGCGCGGCCCTCTCGCATCGTCAGCAGCGCGAGATCCGTAACCAGGAGCGGGTGGCGCTGGCGCGCGAGCTGCACGACACCGTGGCCCACCATGTCTCGGCCATCGCGGTGCAGGCGCAGGCCGGTGGCGTGGTCGCCGGTGTCCAGCCCGAGAAGGCTGCCGAGGTCCTGGCCGCGATCGAGTCCGAGGCCTCGCGAACCCTGGCGGAGATGAGATCCATGGTGCGGGTGCTGCGTGAGGAGGAAGCCGTCGCCTACTCACCGCAGCTCGGTGTCGCGGACCTGCCTGCTCTGGCGCGCGCCGACACCAATCCCACCGTCGAGGTCACGCTGAACGGCTCGTTGACCCGGCTGGCACCACCCGTGGACACCGCGCTCTACCGGCTCGCGCAGGAGTCACTGACTAACGCCGTACGTCACGCCCGGAGCGCGACCCGCGTCGGGATCGACGTCCGCCGGGAGGGCGACATCGTCAGGCTGCGGGTCAGCGACGACGGGCAGGCCGAGCCCGGGCCGGTCCCGGAGCCCGGGTTCGGCCTGCTGGGCATGGCCGAACGCGCCCAGCTCCTCGGCGGATCGTTCTCCGCGGGGCCCAGGCCCGAGGGCGGCTGGACGGTCGAGGCCGTGCTGCCAGTGGAGGTGTCGGCATGAGCATCCGTGTCGTCGTGGCCGACGACCAGGACCTCGTCCGGACCGGGCTGGTGATGATCCTCGGCGCGCAACCCGACGTCGAGGTCGTGGGGGAGGCAGCGGACGGGCTCGCAGCGCTCGACCTGGCGACCCGGCTGCGTCCCGACGTCCTCCTCGTCGACATCCGGATGCCCGGGATCGACGGCGTCGAGGTGACGCGGCGCCTGGCCGGGCAGGACGTGGCGGACCCGATGGCGGTCGTCGTGATCACCACCTTCGACCTCGACGAGTACGTCCTCGGCGCCCTACGCGCCGGCGCTCGCGGCTTCCTGCTCAAGGACGCCGGGCCGGAGCTCCTCGTCCAGGCCATCCACGCGGCGGCCGACGGGGACGCGCTGATCGCCCCCAACGTGACCCGCCGGCTGCTGGCGTCCTTCGCCGACCAGGCACCGGCGGCACCGGTCCAGCCCATCGACCCGCTCACCGAGCGTGAGGAGGAGGTGCTCGCGCTCGTGGCACGGGGCCGAACCAACGCCGAGATCGGCGCCGTGCTCTTCGTCGGCCTGAGCACGGTCAAGACCCACGTCGCGTCGTTGATGACCAAGCTCGGCGCCCGCAACCGCGTCGAGGTCGCGATGTGGGCGTACGACACCAGACGTGTGCGGGCGGATCAGCCGACACGCAGGCGTTCTGACCAAGGCTGACCGGGAAAACGGCGAGGCCCCGAATCCCCACGTCAAGAAGGGATTCAGGACCTCGTTCTGGCTCCCGCGGTTGGACTTGAACCAACGACCGTCCGATTAACAGTCGGATGCTCTGCCAGCTGAGCTACGCGGGATCGCTAGCGCCCGTCCCGTGACCGGGTGGGCGACCGGTGAAAACTCTAACAGGTTCCAGCGGGTAGTCCCGACTCATATCCGGACTCCGCCACAGCGTCGTCGATCACACCCGATCGGCCCCGCACGGAAGTCAGGGTCTACCCAGCGATTGCGCCCGGAAACACGGGGAGTTTCGGGCGTAATCGCTGGCTAGACCATGACATCCTCACCGTCCCACCATCCCCATCCCCGCCTCGTTGTACCGGTCCCCCTGCACCCCGACCCGGCCAGCGAGCGAGTTCAGGTCGGCAACCTCATCAGCCGACAGCGCCACCGAAGCAGCTCCGATGTTCTCCGCGACCCGCTCGATGCGCCGCGTGCCCGGGATCGGCACGATCCACGGCTGCTGCGCCAGCAGCCACGCGAGCGCCACCTGCCCCGGCGTCGCGCCCTTCGCGCCGGCCAAACCCCGCACCTGGTCCACGAGCACCTGATTCGCGTCGCGGTTGGCGGCAGTGAACCGTGGGATCGAGGCCCGCATGTCGTCGGCGGTGAACGACGTCGACGCGTCGACCGCCCCCGTCAGGAACCCGCGCCCGAGCGGGCTGAACGGCACGAACCCGATGCCGAGCTCCGCGAGCGTGGGCAGCACCTCCGGCTCGGGGTCGCGGGTCCACAGCGAGTACTCGCTCTGCACCGCGGTGACCGGGTGCACCGCGTGCGCCCGCCGGATCGTGGCCGGGCTCGCCTCCGACAGGCCGAAGTGGCGCACCTTCCCGGCGTCCACCAGCTCCTTGACGGCGCCGGCCACGTCCTCGATCGGCACGTCGGGGTCCACACGGTGCTGGTAGAACAGGTCGATCACGTCGGTCCGCAGCCGCCGCAGCGACGCGTCGGCCACGGCGCGGATGTGCTCGGGCCGGCTGTCCAGGCCCACGTTCACGCCGTCCTCCAGCCGCCAGCCGAACTTGGTGGCGATCACCACCTGGTCGCGCACCGGCTCCAGCGCCTCGCCGACCAGCTCCTCGTTGACGTACGGCCCGTAGACCTCGGCCGTGTCGATCAGCGTGACGCCGCGGTCCACGGCGCCCCGCAGCACGCCGATCATCTCCTCGCGCGTGCCCGGGTTGGGGCCGTAGCCCTGGGACATCCCCATGGCGCCGAGGCCGACCGCCGAGACTTCCAGACCCTGGCCGAGCGTTCGGGTGTGCATCGTGACAGTCTCCTTCGCAGTGGGTTCCGGCCTCACGCTAGCCCCGCCCCGCGGCGCCGAGGAGGGTCTGTCGTTACCGGTGTCAGCGGGGACTCCCGGGCGCGGCGCGCGTGTTGCACCGTGAGGGGACCGGTCGTGCCAGGCGGTCGGCACAGGCGGCGTCGGTAGGCGCCCGGAAGGAGCACCGATGAGCTGGACCGAGCAGGAGCTGAAGCAGGTCGACGGCACCGACGAGCTGCACGTCTCGTCCTACCGCCCGGACGGCACGCTGCGCCCGTTCGTGACGATCTGGACGGCCCGCCTGGGCGACGACGTCTACGTCCGCTCGGCGTACGGCCCCGACAACGGCTGGTTCCGTCGCGCCAAGGAGTCGGGCACGGGCCGGGTCCGGGTGGGCGGCGTCGAGCGCGACGTCCGCTTCGAGGTCCCCGACGACGTCGTCCACGCGCCCCTGGACGACGCCTATCGCGCCAAGTACGGCAGGTACGACAAGCAGATCGTCGCCACCGTCGTGGGCCCGGCGCTCGTGGGCGCCACCCTGCGCGCCGTCCCCCAGGACTGAGGCGCGCGGCCGGTAGAAAACTAGGCCGGCAACCCCGCCGCGCTCCGCACCCGTGCCTCGGCGGCGTCGAGCGCCCGCGCGGCCTCCGGGTCCGACAGGTCGACGCCGCGCCCGCCGATCACCTGGGAGAACAGCTCGCCGTCGGCCCGACGGCGGACGGCGACGCGGGCGGACCGCCCGCCCGACAGCTTGACCGGCTCCGCGAGCACCACCGACCACTGCACCCGCTCGCGCAGCACCTGCGGCAGCACGTTGCGCCGGCCGTCGAGGGTGAGCGGCGTCGGCTCCTCGCCGTCGACCCAGTGCACCCGGATCACGTTGGAGTCGGTGTCGTAGGTCGCCCGGTCCACGTCGGCCCACTCCCGGTGCACGACGACGGACGGCGCGCCCCTGCTCTCCGCGTCCCCCTGGCCGCCGGCGGCCTCGGGCGCGGAGATCAGCAGCAGCTCGGCGCGCGTCGCGAACGCCCACGCCTCGCCCGCGGACGTGACCAGCGGGGCCTGGGCCAGCACGGCGTCGGTGCGGTGCGAGCGGACGGCGCGGCGGACCGCCTTCTGCGGGCGGCGCCCGAACCAGGAACGTAACCCCATGAGGCCCAGGCTAGTGGCCCCGGCCGCACCGGTCGGCCAGGGTGCCGGGCGAAGTCGGCAGTCGGCACCGAGATCGGTCCATCGATGGACCGATCTCGGTGCCAGGTGCCGATCTCGAAGCGAAGGGCCGACCTCAGGCCGACCGCACCCGGTCTGTCCGCCAGTACGCGCAGAAGTCGACGCGCGACTTCGGCACCCCGGCCTCCAGGCAGTGCGCCCGCGCCGCCAGCGTGAACGACGCCTCGCCCACCACGTACACGTAGGCCCCAGGGTCGACCCGGGTCGCCCGCAGCGCGTCGAGGGCGCTCGCCCCGGCGGGCCGGCCGCCGTCGCGCACCACCCAGCGGACGTCGGCGGCGGGCAGCGCGCGCCGGTCCGCCGCGTGCGGCACCTCCAGCAGGTACGTCACCTCGCGGTCGCCGAGCGCGTGCGCGATGCCCTCGACGCCGGGCAGGCCGGACTCGTCGGCGATCACCAGGACGGGCCCGTCGTGCTCGTCGGCGTTGAAGATGCGGCCCTGGTCGAGCAGCCCGACGAGCTCGCCGGTGCGACACCGCTGCGCCCACCTCGCCCCGGCGCCGTCCACCTGGCCGGCCGCGTCCCGGTGTACGACGAAGTCGACGTCGAGCTGCCAGCGGTCGCCCGCCCGCCGCGCCTCGCGCACCGTGTAGTTGCGCACGGCGGGGCGGATCGCGTCCGGCATCGCGAGCAGGCGCGCGTACCAGCCGTCGGCCGCGCCGAACGGCAGGTGCAGCGGCTGTCCGACGTCGGCGAAGAAGAGCCGGAACCAGTGGTCGTGGCCGAAAGGCTCGAACTCGTCCTCGAAGCCGTCCCCGGTGCTCTGCAGCGTGACCCGCCGGAACCCGGGCGAGACGGCGTGGCTGCCGACGACCTCGAAGGTGCGCACGGACGCGGCGGCTGGCTTCAGCGGCCGGGTCGAGGTGAGCGTCGTCATCAGCTCAGCGCGTCCTCGATCAGCGGCGTGAGCTCGTCCAGCGCGTAGAGCTGCGCGGCGGGCGTGCCGAGCGAGTACGCGGCGGAGAGGTCGTCGCCGATGACGACGGCGCGGCCGTCGGCGACCGCCGGGATCTGCTTCCAGCCGGCGTCGTCGGTGATCTCCTTGGCGTCGATCCAGATGGGGAACGCGACGATCAGGTCGGAGTCCAGCAGGTCGAGCTGCTCCTCGGAGATGCGCACGCTCCAGCCGTTCTCCTCGACGGGCAGGTCGGTGATGGTGGGGCTGGCCTCGAAGCCGAGCCGCTCCATGAAAAGCGAGCGCCCGTCGTTGACGTAGGCGCCCCAGCCCTCGCTGGTGCGGGTGGCGGCGGTGAAGGTGGTGCCGGCCCACTCGGGGTGGTCGGCGGCGGCCTGCTCGAACGCCTCGTCGACGCCGCCGAGCAGCGCGTCGCCCTCCTCGGGCACGCCCAGGGCCTGGGCGATCATCGTCACCTGCACGTCGTAGTCCGTGTGGTACGAGTCGCCGCCCTCGGGGACGCCGACGGTGGGGGCGATGGACGAGAGCCGGTCGTAGCGCTCCTGGTCGCCGGAGGAGTGGGTGTCGAGGATGAGGTCGGGCTCAAGCGCGGCGACCGCCTCGTACGACAGCTCCAGGGTGCCGAGGATCTCGGGCGCCTCGTCGTAGCCCTCCGACCAGGGGCCGACGCCGTCGCCGCCGAAGGCGAGCCAGTCGGACGCCCCGACCGGCTGCACGCCGAGCTCGAGCGCGACCTCGGCGTCGCCCCAGCCGAGCGCGACCACGCGCTCGGGCTGCTCGTCGATCGTCACCGGCTCGAACTTGGTCTCCACCGTGACGGGGAAGGCCCCGCCGGCGGCCGCGGAGCCCTCCGCGGACGGCGGGGCCGTCTCGGCGGAGCACGCGGCGAGCGCGAGGACGGGGACCACCAGGGTGGCGGCGAGCAGGCGAGGGGGACGCATCGGGTGGAGCTCTCTTCCGTGGGAAGGCAGGCGTAAGGGATGGGCGCGGTGCTTGACCAGCGCCTCGATTAGGTTAGCCTAACCTCCGTTATGCCCAACTCATCGGTCCAGCACCCCGTCGCGACCCGCTACCTCGCCCTCGGTGCCGGCACCGTGGCGCTGCTCGTCGTGATCGTCGCCAGCCTCGCGATCGGCAGCAGACCCGTCGCACCCGACGTCGTCGTCGCGGCCCTGCTCGGCCAGGACGTCCCCGCCGGGGACCGGCACGCGGTCGTCGAGCTGCGCGTCCCGCGCACCGTGATCGGCTGCGCGGTCGGCATCGCCCTCGGCGTCGCCGGCGCGCTCATCCAGGCCGTCACCCGCAACCCGCTCGCCGACCCCGGCATCCTCGGCGTCACGGCCGGCTCGTCGTTCTTCGTCGCGCTCGGCATCGTGTTCCTCGGGTTCAGCAGCCCCGAGCAGTACGTGTGGCTGGCCCTGGCCGGGGCGCTCGTCGCGACGGTCGCGGTCGCGCTGGTCGGCGGCTCCGGCACCGCGCGCGTCGACCCCGTCCGGCTCACCCTGGCCGGCGTCGCGCTCACCGCCGTGCTCGCCGGCATCGTCTCCGGCCTGCGCATCGCGGAGCCGCGCACGTTCAACGCCCTGCTGACCTGGGAGACCGGCTCGCTCGTGGACCGCGGCTGGCAGGTCGCCACCCCGGTGCTGCCCTTCCTCGCGATCGGGCTCGTCACGGCGCTGCTGCTCGGCGGCTCCCTGAACGCCCTCGCCCTGGGCGACGACGTCGCCACCGCGCTCGGCTCCACCGTCTGGGTCACGCGGGTCGCCGCCGTCCTCGCGGTGACGCTGCTGGCCGGGGGAGCGACGGCGATCGTCGGGCCCATCTCGTTCATCGGCCTGATGGTGCCGCACGTCGCCCGCTGGGTCGCCGGACCCGACCAGCGCTGGATCATCGCGCTGACCCTGCTCTTCGCCCCCGTGCTGCTGCTCACCGCCGACGTCCTCGCGCGCGTCGTGCTCTGGCCCGGCGAGATGCCGGTCGGCATCGTCACCGCGTTCGTCGGCGCCCCGGTGCTCATCGCGCTGGTCCGCCGACGGAAGGCGTTCGCGCTGTGAGCGCCGTCCGCCCCCGCCCGCGCGTGCCCGCTCCAGCCGGCGCCGCACGCCTCAGCCCCCGCGCCCCGTCCCGCCCGACGACGGTCGCGCTCCTGCTCGCGTCCGCGACCGCCGTCCTGGCCGTCGTCGCCCTCATGCTCGGTGACTACCCGCTGACCGTGCCCCAGGTGCTGACCGCCCTGACCGGCACCGGCGGCTTCGAGTCCACGATCGTGCTCGAGTGGCGCCTGCCCCGCGTCACCGCCGCCATCCTGTTCGGCGCCGCGCTCGCGATCTCCGGCGCCCTCTTCCAGACCCTGACCCGCAACCCGCTCGGCTCGCCCGACCTCATCGGCTTCGCCACCGGCTCCTACACCGGCGTCATCGTCGTCACCGTGCTCCTCGGCACCAGCGTCGTCACCACGACGGCGGGCGCGCTCCTCGGCGGCCTCGCCACCGCCGTCGTCGTCTACCTGCTCGCCTACCGGCGCGGCGTCCAGGGCTTCCGGCTCATCGTGGTCGGCATCGGCGTCACCGCCATGCTGCACGCCCTGAACACCTGGCTCCTCCTGCGCGCGCAGGAGGAGGTCGCCATGGGCGCGGCCATCTGGGGCACGGGGTCGCTCAGCCTCACCTCCTGGGCCGACGTCGTCCCCGCGGTCGCGGTCCTCCTCGTCACCGCACCGCTGGTGCTCTGGGCCAGCCGCCCGCTGCGCCAGCTCGAGCTCGGCGACGACGCCGCGGCCGCCCACGGCGTGCGCGTCGAGCCCACCCGGCTCGCGATCATCGGCCTCGGCATCCTGCTCACCGCCCTGGTCACCGCCGCCACCGGCCCCATCGCGTTCGTCGCCCTCGCCGCACCCCAGGTCGCCCGGCGCCTCGGGGCCGGCGCCGGCATCCCGCTCGTGCCCTCCGCGCTCACCGGCGCCTTCCTGCTGCTCGGCGCCGACCTGCTCGCGCAGTACGTCCCGGCCCAGCCCGTACCCGTCGGCGTCGTGACCGTCGTGCTCGGCGGCGTCTACCTGCTCGGCGTCCTGGTCCGCGAGGCCCGGCGCGCATGACCCCGAACCGCCCGGAGGAACCCATGGACACGACCGCCCG
Organism: Promicromonospora sukumoe; assembly: GCF_014137995.1. NCBI lineage: Bacteria > Bacillati > Actinomycetota > Actinomycetes > Micrococcales > Promicromonosporaceae > Promicromonospora > Promicromonospora sukumoe. The sequence continues at coordinate 3,686,816 of NZ_JACGWV010000001.1, read as the reverse complement.
CCTGCGCGCCGATGGCGTGACCCTCGCCTACGACGGCCGCGTCGTCTCCCAGGGCCTCGACCTCGCCGTACCCGACGGGTCGTTCACCGTCATCGTCGGCCCCAACGCCTGCGGCAAGTCCACCCTGCTGCGCGGCCTCGCCCGCCTCCTGCGCCCCACCGCCGGCCAGGTCGTCCTCGACGGACGCTCCGTCGCCACCCTGCGCACCAAGGAGGTCGCCCGCCAGGTCGGCCTGCTGCCCCAGACCGCCGTCGCACCCGACGGCATCACCGTCGCCGACCTCGTCGCCCGCGGCCGCTACCCCCACCAGGACCTCTTCCGCCGCGACACCGCCGCCGACCGCGCCGCCGTCACCGCGGCCCTCGCGGCCACCGGCACCGAGGAACTGGCCCTGCGGCCCGTCGACGAGCTCTCCGGCGGGCAGCGCCAGCGCGTCTGGGTGGCCATGGCGCTCGCCCAGCAGACGCCCCTGCTGCTGCTCGACGAGCCGACCACCTACCTCGACATCGCGCACCAGATCGAGCTGCTCGACCTGTTCGCGCGGCTCAACGCCGAGGGCGCCACGCTCGTCGCCGTGCTGCACGACCTCAACCACGCCGCGCGCTACGCGACCCACCTGGTGGTCATGAAGGACGGCGAGATCGTCGCCACGGGAGCCCCCGAGCGGATCGTCACGGCCGAGCTGATCGAGGAGGTGTTCGGCCTGCCCAGCGTCGTCATCGACGACCCCCTCACCGGGCGGCCGCTCGTGGTGCCGCACAGCGCGTCGACACGCTGACCGGGGCCCGGCACGCGGGCCGGCGCGCCGCCATCCGAAAGAGGCGTAGTTCACCCCCTGGCAGGTCGGCGGACACCTCCCGGGTGCCGTAGGTTCTGGGCTCGTGACCTTGACGAACGCCGCGCCGCCCGCCGAACCGACGGACGCCAAGGGCGACGGGTCAGCAAGAGAGCGCCGGGAGGCCAAGGCCCGACGGCGGCGCGCGCTCCGGATCACGATCGCCGCGGTGGTCGTCTTCTTCTCCCTGGTCATCCTGGGCGGGCTCGGCTGGTATCTCGTCTCCGACGTCCAGGACCTCGGCTCGGAGACCGTCGCGGCCCGTGACCTGCTGGCCTCGTCCGAGGCGCGGGTGGCCGACCCCGCGACCCGCGAGGCCCTCTCGGCGCAGATCGCGGAGACCGAGACCCTGCTCGCCGAGCCGTTCCTCACCCGGCTCACCCTCGGGACCACGGACGCCGGGGAGGCACTCACCGCGGCGACGGACGCGGTACGGGCCTCGATGGTGGACCTGGCCCGCCACGAGGTCACCTCCGCGCGCAAGAGTCTCAAGGCCGCGACGAACCGCGGCGAGGAGATCTACGCCGCGACCAAGGGCAAGGGCGCCGACGAGTCCGTCCGGTCCAGCCTGCGCGCCGCCCTCGACGTCGGCGGCGCCGCCGACGCCTCCGCGAGCGTCACCTTCACCGGTACTGACCTCGCGAAGCTGGGCCAGGCCGAGTACGACCTGAGCACCAACCGCTCCGTCGTCACGGCGGCCACGGAGGCGATGGCCTCCGCGCAGGACGCCGTCACCTGCCCCGCCCCGGACCAGGTGTGGGACCCGGACAGCGGCATGCTCGAGGACTCCGAGCTGGCGAAGATCCCGTGGGCGCCCGACTTCGTCGTGCGGGCCGACGTGCTGGACGGGCTGATCGCGCTCGACGAGGCGTACATGGCGGAGTTCGGCCAGCACCTGACGATCAACTCGGCCTACCGGTCGTACGCGTCGCAGGAGGAGCTGTACGACCCGTCGTCGCCCATCGCGGCGCCGCCCGGCTGCTCCAACCACGGCCTGGGGCTCGCGGTCGACATCGGCGGCGGCGTCGAGACGTTCGACACCCCGCAGTACGACTGGCTCAAGGCCAACGCCGAGGCCCACGGCTGGCTCCACCCGGCGTTCGCGGAGCCGAACGGCCGCGTGCCCGAGCCGTGGCACTGGCAGTCGGTGCTGGCGCGCGAGGGTTCCTGACCTGGAGCGCTGCGGCCCGGAGCGCTGCGATCCGGACGCTCCGACCAGGAGTTTTGCGCTGAATCGCGGGGTTTTGACCGCGTTGTCTTTTTCGCCGTGCGAGTGAACCCATCTCGGTACAGGGTGAAGACAGCGCGGTGCACCCCAGCGCCGCCAGAAGTTAGGAGTTCAACGTGCCCAGCTGGCTCATTCTCGTCCTGATCGGTGTCGTGCTCGTCGTCCTCGGCGTGGCCACGGAGATCGGGCAGTTCCTGATCTGGATCGGTGTCATCGTCCTGGTGGCCAGCCTCGTGATCAGCCTGGTCAACCGCCGGCGCACCTGACGCACGACGAACGTCTCTCTGTCTGCCGGCCCGGCGCGCCATCGCGCGCCGGGCCGGCTTCGTCGTGCCGGGGCAGTGAACGGGCAGGTCAGCGACCGCCCGCGGCGAGCCGCATCAGGTCCGTCGTGAAGTCGACGTCGGCGGCGGACCGCTCGGCCCGGGTCGCGTTGCCGGAGAACTGGTGCTGGTACCCGTCCCAGGCGGTGTCCGCGATCTCCTGCCCGACGCCGCTGCGCAGCAGCAGCGTCAGCTCGGTCGCCGCGCGCGCGACGCGCCGGCCGAGGTCGGGGGAGCCCCAGTCCTCCGGCGTCGCGTATACGGACGTCGGCACGGGCAGCGCGCGCAGGAACGCGAAGAGCGGGCGGAGCTGCTCGTCGGGCACCATGGCGTGCCGGGCGCTGCCGCCGGTGGCCGCGAGGACCACGGGCTTGGCCACGAGCAGGTCGTTGTCCAGCACGTCCGCGAACGACTTGAACAGGCCGCTGATCCCGGCCTTGTACACCGGGGCGGCGGCGATCACGGCGTCCGCCGCGGCGAGACGCGCGACGGCCTCCTTGAGCTCCGGGCCCGGGAAGCCCGAGACGATCGCGCGGGCGATGTCGACGGCGAGCGGCCCCAGGTCGACGACGCTCGCCGTCGCGGGCAGCCCGGCCTCGCGCAGCGTTTCCAAGGACTTCTGCGCGATCCGGTCGGCCAGCAGGCGGGTCGACGACGGGTCGCTGACGCCCGCGCTGACCACCACGAGGCTGAGCGGCGCGGTCGGCGCGGACGGTGTGTTCTGGTCGGTGCTCATGCGTGACTCCCGTCGAGCAGTGCGGTGGTGAGGGTGCGGAGCGTCTCGAGCTGTTCGCGGTCCAGGGCCCGGGTCATGGCCCGGGCAACATGGCGCGCGTGCTCGGCGCCGATCCGGCGCTGGAGGGCGGCGCCGTCAGCGGTCAGCCGCAGACGACAGGCGCGGCCGTCGTCGGGATCGTCCTCGCGGGCGATCAGCCCGCGCTGCTCCAGGCGGGCGACGAGGCGCGAGACGCCCGCCTGGGTGAGGAGCACGTCGTCGATCAGGTCCTTGATGCGCAGGCCGTCCGGGGCGGCGGACAGGGCGTAGAGCACCCCGTACTCGTTGGGCAGCACGTCCTCCCAGATGTCGGCCGCCTCGAACTCGCGCGCGATGGTGGCCTGGGCCCGGAAGAGCGCCTCCCAGGCCTCGTTCGCGAGCCGCGTGGTGCCGGCCATCGTCAGACCCCCGCCGGGAACCGGGCCTGCACCGAGGCGTCCGTGTCGTGGTACGGCGAGGGGCCCGACAGGTTGTCGCCGCGGTTCGGGTTCGGCCGGGGCTGGCGCGGCTCGGCGTCGCCGTACCTGGCCGTGACCAGGCTGGCGTGCGTCGGGGCGTCAGGGACGCCGGGCGCGCGGCGGGACTCCAGCTCCTTGCGCAGCACCGGGACCACCTCGGTGCCCAGCAGCTCCACCTGCTCCAGGACGGTCTCGACGGGCAGGCCCAGGCTGTCCACGTTGAAGAGCTGGCGCTGGTAGTCGCCGAAGCCCTCCTGGAAGGTCAGGACCTTGTCGATGATCTGCTGCGGGCTGCCGACGGTCAGCGGGGTGTCGCGCATGTAGTCCTCCAGCTTCATGCCGCGGAACACCGCGTAGTTCTCGAAGTAGGGGCGGAACGTGTCCACGGCGTCCTGCGACCGCTTCGCGATGAACGCCTGGCCGCCGAGGCCCACGATCGCCTGGTCGGCGCGGCCGTGGCCGTAGTGCTCGAAGCGCTGCCGGTAGAAGTCGACGAGCGGCTTGAAGTGGAAGTTGGGCGCCAGCACGTGGTTCGCGAAGTACCCGTTGCCGTAGTACGCGGCCTGCTCGGCGATCTCGGGGGTGCGGATCGAGCCGTGCCAGACGAACGGCGGCACGTCGTCCAGGGGGCGCGGGGTGGCGGTGAAGCCCTGCAGCGGCGTGCGGTACTGGCCCTCCCAGTCCACGACGTCCTCGCGCCAGAGCTGGTGCAGCAGGTTGTAGTTCTCCAGGGCGAGCCCGACGCCGTCGCGGATCTTCTTGCCGAACCACGGGTAGACGGGAACGGTGTTGCCGCGGCCGACCATGAGGTCGAGCCGGCCCTTGGCGAGGTGCTGGAGCGTCGCGTAGTCCTCGGCGATCTTCACCGGGTCGTTGGTGGTCATCAGGGTGACCGACGTGCTCAGCACGATGTTCTTCGTCAGCGCGGCGATGTGGCCCAGCAGCGTGGTGGGCGAGGAGGGGATGAACGGCGGGTTGTGGTGCTCCCCGATGGCGAAGACGTCCAGGCCCACCTCGTCGGCGCGCTGCGCGATGCGCACGATGTTGCTGATCCGCTCCGCCTCGCTCTGCGTGTATCCGGTGACCGGGTCGGGCGCGATGTCGCCGACGCCGAAGATTCCGAACTGCATGGGGTTCGCCTTTCCGAGCGATGGGTTGCATGACTGGTTATGCATCTCCAACAACATGACCGGTCATGTATTCCCCGCGCTCGTGGACCTGGGCGCGCGAGGGGGTTGCCATCCGAGAAACCGGTTACTAGGATCTGGGAAACCGGTTACCCGTATTCACCCGCTGCGCGCACCACAGCAATGTCCCGCATTCAACGACGAACGTGAGGCAATGAGATGAGACGACCAAGAGCTGTCCAGTTCCTCTCGGCGGTGGCCGCGACGGCCCTCGCCGTCGCGATCGGGGTGACCGCACAGTCCGTCCCCGACGCTGCGGCCGCCACCGGCTCGGCCACCGGGTACGCGACCCAGAACGGCGGCACCACCGGCGGCGCCGGCGGCCAGACGGTCCGGGCCACGACCGGCACCGCGATCCACACGGCGCTGTGCAGCCGGGCCAGCAGCAGCACCCCGATCATCATCGAGGTGTCGGGCACCATCAACCACGGCAACACCAGCAAGGTCTCGGGCGGGAGCTGCAGCACGGCCGACGACGTGATCGAGCTCAAGCAGATCAGCAACGTCACGATCGTCGGCGTCGGCAGCGGTGCCGTGTTCGACCAGATCGGCATCCACATCCGCGAGGCCAGCAACATCATCATCCAGAACGTCACCGTCCGGAACGTGAAGAAGTCGGGCTCGCCGACGTCGAACGGCGGCGACGCGATCGGCATGGAGAGCGGCGTCCGCAACGTCTGGGCCGACCACCTCACGCTGCTGGCCTCGGGCGGCGAGTCGGAGGGCTACGACGGCCTGTTCGACATGAAGAACGACACCAAGTACGTGACGCTCTCGTACAGCATCCTGCGCAACTCGGAGCGCGGCGGGCTGATCGGGTCCAGCGAGAGCGACGTCTCGAACGGGTTCGTCACGTTCCACCACAACCTGTACCAGAACCTCAACTCCCGCACGCCGCTGCTGCGCGGCGGCATCGCGCACATGTACAACAACCACTACGTGGGGCTGGTCGAGTCGGGCATCAACTCCCGGGCCGGCGCCAAGGCGAAGGTGGACAACAACTACTTCGAGGACTCCAAGGACGTGCTCGGCACGTTCTACACCGACCAGGCCGGGTTCTGGCAGGTCGCGGGCAACGTCTTCGACAACGTGACCTGGTCGAGCCCGGGGGAGGACAACAACCCCGCGGGGCCGAACCCGACGTCGAACACCTCCGTGAGCATCCCGTACTCCTACCCGCTGGACGCCGCGAGCTGCGTGCCCGCCGTCGTCGCCGAGACGGCGGGGGCGAACACGGGCCTGCAGGTCTCGGACGGGAGCTGCACGCCGACCGACCCGACGGACCCGACCGATCCCACGGACCCGACGGACCCCACCGACCCGACGGACCCGCCGACCGACCCGCCGGCCGGGAACAACCTGAGCCTCGGGGCCGGCGCCGACGGTTCCAGCAAGACGAGCGGCACCAGCTACGGCAACGTGCTCGACGGGAACGCCGGCACGTACTGGTCCCCGGCGGGTTCGACCGGGCGCGTCTCGGTCAAGTGGGGGTCAGCGACCACGGTGTCGTCGATCAACGTCCGTGAGGCGTCGGGCGCCGTCGGGAACATCGGGTCCTGGCGCGTCGTGAACAACGACAACGGCGCGGTGCTCAAGACGGGCAGCGGCGCGGGCGTGATCAGCTTCGCGGCCACCTCGCTGAAGAAGATCAACTTCGAGATCACCGGCTCCTCGGCGACGCCGCGGGTCGCGGAGCTCGAGACGTACGCGGGCACGCCGTCCGGCGGGGAGGACCCGGGCGGCGAGGACCCGGGCGAGGAGGAGCCCGGCGGCGAGCAGCCGAGCGCCGACGCGCTGTACGTGGCGCCGGGCGGCAGCGACAGCGCCGCGGGCACGGAGGCGAACCCGACGACGCTGGCCTCGGCGGTCGACCGGATCTCGGCCGGCGGCACCATCTACGCGCGCGGCGGCACCTACAACCTGTCGCAGACGCTCGACATCCCGCCGGGCAACAACGGCACGTCCGGCAACCGGACCGAGCTGTTCGCCTACCCGGGCGAGCGGCCGGTGCTGAACTTCTCGGCGCAGAGCGAGGACCCCGCCAACCGGGGCATCGCGCTCGGCGGCGACTGGTGGCACTTGCGCGGCCTCGTCGTCGAGCACGCCGGCGACAACGGCATCCTGCTGGGCGGGGACAACAACATCATCGAGCGGGTGGTGACCCGGTTCAACCACGACTCGGGCCTGCAGATCTCCCGGTACACCGCCGGGGCGCCGAGCAGCGAGTGGCCGTCCAACAACCTCGTCGTCTCCTCGGAGTCGCACGACAACGCCGACTCCGACGGCGAGGACGCCGACGGCTTCGCGCCCAAGCTCACCGTGGGCAGCGGCAACGTCTTCCGGTACACCGTGTCCCACAACAACATCGACGACGGCTGGGACCTCTACACCAAGGACGACACCGGCCCCATCGGCGCGGTGACCATCGAGGACTCCCTCTCCTACGAGAACGGCACCCTGTCGGACGGCTCCCAGGCCGGCAACGGCGACCGCAACGGCTACAAGCTCGGCGGCGAGGACATCTCGGTCAACCACGTCGTCCGGCGCAGCATCGCGTTCGACAACGGCAAGCACGGCTTCGGCTACAACCGGAACCTCGGCTCGCTGACGGTGTCGAACAACCTGAGCATCGGCAGCGAGGAGCGGAACTTCAACTTCGACGGCGGCTCGTCGACGTTCCGCGACAACACGTCGTGCAACAGCGGCTCGAACGACCGCATCATCGGCAACGACGCGGGCGGCAACCAGTGGTGGTCCGGCTCGAACGGGTCCCGGTGCGGGCAGTACTCGGGGGCGCTCAACTGGTCGTTCGCCTCGGACGGTCAGCTCGTGGTGACGATCGGGGGCACCGTCGTCGACCTGTAGGACTCGCTGGTTGAGGTACCGCTGAACTGGGCCGACGCTCCCCGGCGTCGGCCCAGTCCAGTCTGATCAGTTCAGTCGGCTCAGTTCAGCAGCGAGCGCAGGACGGTCGCCGCGCCGTCGTCGTCGATCGAACCCGTGCTGTAGGTCGCGGCCTCGACGACGAACGGCGCCGCGTGGCCCATGGCGAAGTCGTGCGAGGCCCAGCGGAACATCTCGAGGTCGTTCTCGCCGTCGCCGATCGCGACCGTCCGGCCGGGCTCGACGCCGAGCCCCTTGCGGACCTTCTCCAGCGCGGAGGCCTTGGAGATCCGGGGCGGGGTGACGTCGACCCAGTCGAGCCGGGTCGCGATCGCGGTCAGGTCCCGTGCGACCAACGCGGGGACCATCTGGTGGGCGCCCGGTCCGTGCAGGGCGATCCGGGGCGTCGGGTTCACCAGGAACTCGCCGATCGGGGCCTGCCGCTGGGCGCCGTTGAGCTCGTGGTCGGGGAACGGGGCACTGACCCGCCAGCCGGTGCCGACGATTTCGCCCGCGACCCGGACGGCGGCCGCCTCCTTCAGCGCCACGTCGACGACCGTCAGTGTGTCGACGGTGTGCTCCTCGACCACCTGGTAGTGCTCGCCGCGCAGGTGGACGGTCACCGCGCCGTTGCTCGCGACGATCCACGTGTCGTCGAGGCCGAGCTGGAGGGCGGCGGTGACCGCGCCCTTCACAGAGCGTCCGGTGGCCAGGACGACGTGGTGGCCGGCCCCCAGGACCGTGTAGATCGCGGCCTGCACCGCCGTCGTAGGCAGGTGCCCGGTACGCAGGAGCGTCCCGTCGATGTCGCACGCGATCATCAACGGGCTGGTCCGCGGCCCGGTCGTCGTCATGTCGTGCAGGTTAATTCGTTTCAGCACACTCCGACCAGGAACGCAGGAGGTGGTTCTTTTCGTGTTCCGGTCAGTAGTGCCCGGACCGTGTGCTGACGCGTCCTCGATGGTGCGCTTCTACCCAGTCATTACGCCCGGAAGCAGGCCAGTTCCGGGCCCAATGACTGGGTAGAAGCGCACTATGACATGTGCCCCGTCCCGGACTTGAACCGGGGACCGAGAGATTCTAAGCCGGTCGATCCTGGCGGATATCCGCTGGGTGCCAAACGATGCCAAGCGTTGCGCTCGCGCGGCTGTCGGTGCTGCTGTAGATGTGCATACGTGCTCAGCGTGTGCTGATCATTCTGTCGGGTATCCGCTGGGTTCAACCCGGCGAGGAGCGAGCCGCTCATCGTGCAAATTCGTACGCCTGTTTGAGGTGCGCGGGACTGGTGTGGTGCCTGACGACCTCGCCCCTGTGAGCCTTATGCAGGCTGCTCACCGGGGCGAGATGGCCACCCGCAACGTGGCGGGTGGCCACCTGACCGACACCAGGCGACGGGGCGGCAGTCGCGCCTGGAGCCGAGGTCGATCCCCGCTCGCTGCACCGCACTTGCCTATGACGGCACCACAGTGAGCGTGCTGGGCGAGGTCGTGGCCATCGGCGGCCCCTGGCGGAGGTTTGAGGCCGGGTGTCCGGGCTGGGGAACTTGGGTGGCGGTTGTACACGCCGATGCCTCTGAATACCTCGCGTGAGCGCTATGCCTGGGCTATCTCCGCCGCAAGACTCATGAGGTCCATTAGGTGGTCATTGTCGATCCCTCGGGCGACGATGCCGGTCTGAACGCTCTCATCCTTCGATGTCCAGGAAGCCTGGCCCCCGATTCCCTGGCCTGTCGCCCACATCGGGGAATCGGTCTCCCGACGCCATGCCGTTGGCTCGTCATAGGTGTCATCGAGCACTGCGACGAAATCGAGCGGCGCGGGTCCCGTAAGGGCTGCCACGTAACCGGTGTAATCGGTCTGCCACCAGCACGCTTCAATGCCGTCAGCGAGGGTGCGGTCGTCCCGCTTCACTACGCGCGATCCTAAGAGCTTCTCTGCTTTCTTCGTGAACCTGCTGCACCGATCCAACTCCGTTGGCGTGCTGCTCTCAGGGGCTGGTGATGGCGATGCGGAGGCGGAAGGGGTTGGTGCGGTTATGGCGGGTGGCTGAGCGCTGCATCCGGTCACGAGCGCGACGGTTGCGAGCGCTACCACCACGGTTGTTGCGTGGCGCATGGACACAGCATGCATTGCGTTCTGCCCTCGGCGCAGAAAGTGGCCCCACCCGCGTGGCGGGTGGGGCCATCTCACGGCCTATTCGGCTAGGCCCGGCGAACTGCCTCGTCGATGGCCTGTGCGGCCTGTGCTGGACCAATGAGGGCGGTGTCGATGGCGACATCGGGACTCGCCAGGCGTGGCGTCGAGTCCCACACGGCTAGCCGTTCGGCAGTGTTGGTGCTGCCTCTGCCGGCAAGGCGCTCGGCAGCCGTTTCCCGGGGGCACCACAGGTCAACCACCACCCATGTGGCACGAGGGGTTGCTCGGGCCACTGCTTCTACGGCGGCAGGCTGTCCGACGTGGACCACTGGCGTTCCTGCTGCCAGAGCGCTTGTGATTGACGGCGCATCGATAGCGTAAACAGCGCCGTATGCCTGGTTCTCCCAGATGATTTCCCCATCGGCGCGCATCTGGTCCAGCGCTTGTGTGTCGGTGAAGCGATACCCCTCACGCCTCCCCGATCCCACCTTTAGGCGCTGGTAGTGCCGGTAAGTCGAAGAGAGGCCGGAAAGGGCGCGCGTGACTGTGTCCTTACCGGCTGCTGGTGGGCCGTACATCACGACGCCTACGCCCGCATTCACGAGCGCGCCGCCACGTCCGCAAGCATTCTCGTTACCTGACTCTGTAGGGGCTCACTGTCGGCGGAGTTGTGAATGACCACGTGGTCATCGACGGGGCGGAAATCAACGTTAATCCGCTCATTCAGGTAGTCGGACCAGTTGGCGAGTTTCACCGTGTCTCGCGCTGCGCCCCGTCGCCGAAGATAGGTGTGCATCGTCTCTACGTCGGTCGATACCCACACGAGTGTCAGGCCGATGCCGTAGACGCTGAGTTGGTCTCTACTGCGATCGATCCAAGCCCGGTCACCGAATTCCGCGACGTACGGCGCGGTACCGACAACGCCGATTCCGAGCGCTGCATTTTCGAGCACCGTCGCGTTCAGGCACTCGTATTCGCGAGGGCGGACGTGCTCAAGGTAGGTCTCGGATTCCCGGTCGTGCGGTGGCCGCCCCATGGCTTCAAGCGCACCTTCTACGACGGCCCTCGTGATCGTGTCCTTGTCGACGACCGGCGCGCCTGTCAGGCGCGAGATGACTCGGGCGGTTTCGCTCTTGCCGCTCCCTGCGTAGCCACCAACGAAGTAGGCGTGAGGCGCGCGTGCAGCTCTCTCCGGTGCGGGCCGAAGGTGGCCGCTCCGGACGACTCGGCCTGAGCCCGGGCGGTTCTCGATTAGGCCCTCACCGGCTAGCACCTTCATGGCCTCGTTGATCGTGAAAACGCTCGCGTCCATCTGCGCCGCGAGCGTCCGTGTCGCCGGGAGGGATTCCCCATCGCGGAGGCGTCCCGACTCGATGTCGTTGCGGATGGCGCGGACTATGCGAGCCCGTACGGGGGCGGCCCCGGCGTCCATGTCCTGGCTGGGCATTCGTCTCCTCACACTGCATCTCGGTTGGACTGCTGCGGCATAACAGTCACCTAGCAACCGATCATCCACGCCCCGCGCGGTTCTGCCAAGTTTCGCGAGTTTTGGCCTAACGGTTGACACGGCGACCAGAACGGTTGTTATGTTGTGTCCAGTCGCCCTGTGACGGGGCGCACACCGAGGAACCGGAGGGGAAGAGATGTCTCAGCACCGCATCAGTGGTCTAGACGTAGCAAGGCGCTACCTGTTCGAAGCCCAGGACGGCCTGAACAAGGCCGCCCGAGTGCTGTCCCAGCACGGCACCGCCGCCGATGGCCTCAAGGCCGTTGGCAGCACGGCTTCGTCTCTGGCTCGCCAGGTCGAGGCGATGAAGAACCAGGTTCGCAAGGTCCACGAGGCCGCTCTTGCCGCTGAGCGCGGCAACGGTGGCAACGGTCGTCGGGGGTGGGGCTGGTGACCTACACCGACTACGACGGGTTCGAGGTCGAGCCCACGTTCACCGACCTGGCGGCCATCGCCGCCGAGGAGCCCGTCATCTCGGCCGAGGTCGCCGTCGTCGACGCCGAGTGCCAGATGGCGATCACGCCCGGCCCTGTCGCGACCGAGGCTCACCGCCGCGCGGTGACCGCCCTGAACACGGTCATCCGCACCCGCGCCACCCGCGCCACGTCTACGGCCCCGGTCTTCGGACTGGTCCAGCCGCTTTCCACGGCCCGCCGGGTCGTCATCCGCTCCGCCAACCGCACTGCCGCCTGAGAGGACATCACCATGGCTGTCTCCGTTATCGCGTTCATCTTCGCCGTCGTCGCGTTCTGCCTGTGCAAGTGGGGCCCGGAGCGCTGGGGACCGTCGCTGTTCATGGTCGCCACCGGCCTCATGCTCGCCGCTACGCCGGTCGGTCAGGACGCCTCGGTCTGGATTCAGGACATGTTCAACAGCCTGTTCGCCGGGATGCTCGGATGAGCACCCCCGACGAGAACCAGCCGGGCGGGTACACGCCCGACGACGCACCGGACGTCGCGCAGCTTGAAGCGATGTTCGCTGTTCCCAGCAGGCCGGAGGACGTGGGCGAGGCCCTGGCCGCCCTGGACGACGCAAACACGCTGGACCAGGGTGTTGCCGAGGCGGCCGACGACGACGCCCTCACGGGTGAGGTCATCGACGCCCCGGCCTCCCCCGAGCCCGAGGCCCCGGCCCCCACGCGGGGCCGGGTCATCGAGCACCGCGACGCCGAGCGGCGCGCGGTGCTGCCGGACTGGCTCACCTCGCGTGACGCGTTCCTCGCCTCGGCCCGCTGGGCTGCTGGGTACGCCGGGCATGTGTGCGCCTATCACGGCGTGCGCCTGCCCCTGTACGCGCTGCGGCTGGCCGGGCGTGCCCCCATCGGGGCCGCCCGGATCAGCCGCAGCGTGTACCGGTGGGCCGCCGACACCAGCAATACCGAGGTTCGGCGGGAACTGCTGGCCAGCACGGCAGGTGACCCGCACACCTACCTCCGGGTCAAGAGGGAGATGCGCGGCACCGCGTTCCGGCGCGGCGGCGTGGCCGTTCTCGGCCTCGGCGGAGCCTCTGCCGGCACGGCTGCCGTGGCCGCCAACGCCGACCCGATCTGGCAGGCCGCCACGGTCGCCGTGGCCCTCGGCGTGCTGGGCATCGTGGGCCGTAACCGTGAAGCCAAGATCGCCGAGACCGCAACGGCCACGGCCAAGGTCCCGCCCCTGACGGGTGACCTGATCCGTGACGCGCTGCTGGCGCTTCGCCTCGGGTCGGTGAACCAGGGCGTGAAGCAGGACGCCGCATCCATCCGGTTCCTGTCCATCGTTCGCGACGGCGCCGGGTTCCGAGCGGACATCGACCTGCCCCCGGGGGCCACGGCCGCCGAGGTCGTGGAGAAGCGTTCGCAACTCGCCTCGGGCCTGCGCCGCCCCAAGGGCTGCGTGTGGCCCGAGGGCGACCCGGACGTGCATGAGGGCCGCCTGGTCCTGTACGTGGCGGACCGGTCGCTGAGCGAGACCAAGCCCGCCGCGTGGCCGCTGGCAGTCAAGGGCACGGCGAACGTGTTCGACCCGATCCCGCTGGGCGTGGACCCGCGCGGGCGGAAGGTGGAGACCACGCTCATGTACGTGGCCGGGATCATCGGCTCTATCCCGCGCATGGGCAAGACGTTCAGCCTGCGTCTGCTGCTGCTCACCGCTGCCCTGGACCCGCGTGTGGAGATCCACGCGCACGACCTGCGCGGCGGCGCCGACCTGGCGCCGCTCGCCAAGGTCGCGCACTACTACCGCTCCGGCGATGACCCCGAGGACATGGCCGCGCTGCTGGCCGACGTGCGGGCGATGCAGAAGGAGATGATGCGCCGCTACAAGGTCATTCGGACCACTCTCAAGGGTGACCCCCGGTGCCCTGAGGGCAAGGTCACTGACGCGCTGGCCTCGGACAAGTCCCTGGGCCTGCACCCGATCCTGGCCGCGTACGACGAGACCCAGGTCATGTACGAGCACCCGCAGTACGGCAAAGAGCTGCGGACCCTCATTGAGGACCTGGTGCGCCGTGGCCCGGCCGCCGGAATCATGGTCTGGCACGCCACCCAGCGGCCCGACGACAAGTCGATCCCCAAGTCGGTGTCGTCCAACGCGGGCCTGCGCCTGGCGTTCAAGGTCGTGGACGCCACGGTGAACAACATGATCCTGGGGCCGGGCATGTACGGCGCCGGGTACTCGTCAACCACGTTCTCCCGCAAGGACCTGGGCGTGGCCTACCTGGTCGGTGAGAGCGACGACCCGGTCATCGTCCGCACGTACTACGTGGACGGCCCCGGCGCGGAGACCATCGCGGACCGCGCCCGGGCGATCCGCGAGGCCCAGGGACGTCTCACCGGCATGGCGGCAGGCGACGCACCCGCCGACACCGACGACTCCACGATCCTGGACCACCTCATGGACGTGTGGCCCGCCGAGGACGCCGAGTGGCCCAACGGCAAGGTCTGGTCCGAGGTGCTGGCCGAGCGCCTGGCGACGTCCAAGCCCGCCCTGTACGAGGGCTGGACCGGCGCCCAGGTCAACGCCGCCGTCAAGGCCCACGGCATCGACACCGCCCAGGTCAAGCACCGGGGCAAGAACCGCGCGGGCCTGGTCCGTGACGCCCTGGTCCAGGAACTGGGCGCACTAGCCGACCTGCCCGCCGACGAGAGCGGGGAGGGCTGACCCGTGAGCACCTTCCGCCTCCGGGCCAAGGTCCGCGTCAAGTCCGGCCCCGCTCAGGGGCAGACCGGCCGCGTGATCGACGTAGAGGACACCCGCGTAGACGACGGGAGCGACCCGCACGTCTACCTGGTCCAACTCGCCAGGCCTACGCGCCTGGTCACCCTGACCGCCGCCCAGATGGAACGCGCCCGATGACCGGGCACCACCTCACACACGAAGGGAGCACCACCATGAGCACCACCACCGATGCACCGCGGAGCAGTTCGCGCCGCCTGGTCCTGGGCGGAGCCGTCTCCGTCGCCGTGATCTCCACCGTGTCCGCCTACCTCGCCATGGTCGGGTTCGGCCGGGACGTGCTGGGCATGGACGCCGCCACCGCCTACACCACGGCGGGCGTGTTCGAGCTGTCCCTCGTCACGGTCGCCCTGCTGGCCCGCGAAGCGGCCCGGGACAACCGGCCCGGCGGCACGCTGCTCACCCTGACGTGGGCGCTGTCGTCCGCCTCGGGCGTGTTCGCCGCCGTGCACGAGGTCTACCTCGGGCACCCGGCCGGAGCGGTCCTGTTCCGGTTCGTCGTGCCGCTGCTGGCCGCCCTGATGTGGCACCTCGCCCTGATCGGTGACCGGCACCTCGCGTCCGGCGCCTCGTGGTCCAGCATGCGTCAGACCGCCCGCATGCACCGCCTGTTCCTGACCGTCGAGGACGCCGCCCGCGTCCACGAGGCCGGGACCCGCACCCCGGGTGGTCGCCGCGCCATCGAGCGCGCCGAGGCCAAGCGACGCAAGGCCCGTGCGGTCGCTCTGCGGACCGTGCCGCCGGAGCAGATGCGCGCTCACGTGGCCGCCTGGCTGGAGTCGCTGTCTGCCGTCGCGGACGGCACGGCCGACGTGGCCCGAATGCACATCGAGACGAACCAGCGCGTGGCCGGTCTCGCCGTCGCCGCGCCGGTCCAGACCGCACCGGACTACGAGGCCCGGGCCGCTGAGTCGGTCCGGTCCGAACTGGAGTCGATGACCGGTCCGGACCGGTCCACCCCGCGCCGGTCGGTCCGGTCCGGCAACCGGCCCAAGCCGCGCCGGTCCGCTGTCCGGTCCGGTGCCGTCCGGGCGGACCGGTCCGCTCACCTGGCCGTCGTGTCCGGACTGCTGGACCAGACGCCGGACGCCACGGGTCCGGCCGCACAGGCCGCCCTGGCCGACGCCGGGCACACCGTGAGCGACGGCCACGCCCGGCGCCTGCTGCGCGAGGCTCGCGCCGCCGCACAGGAGCCCACGGCCGATGCGACGGCGGCCGCCGTGGTCGAGGCCGCGCCGGTCCTGGTGGAGGCGTGACATGTCCCCGATCTTCCAGCGCGCCGCCGCCGAGTGGGCCGCCATGCGGTCCGAATACGGGGACTACCTGGAAGCCCACATCGCCGCCGCGTACCGGGCCACGAACGGTGTCCTGCTGAACGTGCGTGGCCGGGCGGCCGGGGTGAGCGAGTCCCGGCTGTTCGCCGGGGGAGCGGTCGCCACCGCGTACGCCTCACGAGAGCTGCGGGAGTTCTGGGCGACCACGCCCCGGATGACCGTGACCGAGTTTGAACGGGCCTGGGCCGAACGCCTGGATACCGATCCGCACGAGGAACTTCCCGCCCACTGGCGCACCGCCGCCTGACCGAGAGGAACCACCATGTCGCCCCGCCTGTCCACCTCGCCCGATGACAAGTGCCCCGTGCGCTGGGACAACCACCGCGAGCACCCCGCCGCACACTTCGGTGACCACAACTGCCGCTACGTGGCCGGTCACAACGGCCCCCACAAGTGCAAGACGTTCGGCTGCGAAATCAGGCCAGCATGAACCACGCCGACACGAACGCCGAGGCCATGACCCCGGCCGAGCACGCCGCCCTGGTCCGTGACGCCATCACCCTGGTCAACGCCATAGAGACGGGCATCACCCGCACGGGAGCCGTGTTCGCCTCGGCCTCGGCCCTCACCGTCGCCAACCTGGCGCTGGGCCTGGCCCCGGTGGCCGAGGTGCTGGCTGCCGTCGCCGTCCTCGCGTTCCTCGCCGCTGTCGTCCTGGTCGTCACCAGGATCAGCCTCGGCCCCGCTCCGGAGCCCCTGCCCGAGGCCGCTGCCGGGGTAGCGCAGGTAGCGGAACGACCCGCTACCGGTAGCGCGCCCGCTACCCCCGAAAACGGCGGAATTTCAACGAAGTAGCGCGGTAGCGCACCCCGCGCTACACCCCCGAAACACCCCTCACCCCGCACTTCCAGGGCTCGCCGGTCCCGCTACCGCTACCGACGTGCCCCTACCTCACTCATGCCAAAAACAGGCCGCTCAGCGGCCCGGGAGGACCCCTGATGGACACCGCACGCGAGTACAACACCACCACCCAGCACGGCCCCGACACCACCGACCCGGCCACCATCGACTGGGCCGAGCGCCAGGCCCGCGCCTTGGTCCCGTTCGAGGTCATCGACGGACGGCCCTCGCACCCCACCATCGTCCCGGCCGACCTGCCCGAGGGGCGCGGCGACCTGTGGCACTGGGGCGAGGCCGTGGCTGCCGATGCGATCGTGCTCGCCACGCCCACGGACGGCACTCGGCGTGTGTTGCTGGTTGAGCGGGGCGACGGCCACGGGTGGGCGTTCCCCGGCGGGATGCTCGACCCGGGCGAGAGCCCGAGCGCGGCCGCATCGCGCGAACTGGCCGAGGAAACCGGCCTCATGCTCCCGCCCAGCCGGTTCAAGGACCTGGGAGACCGGGTTGTGCCGGACCCCCGCGCCGGGCGCAATGCCTGGGTCGTGTCCGTCGCCCACTTCGCCGCCCTGCGCCCGGCCACCCTGCCGACCGTCGAGGGCCTGGACGACGCCCGCGCGGCCGTGTGGTTCCCGGCCTCCTACAGCGCCATTCGCGCTACGACCGGCGGTCACGTGTTCGCCGCTCACGACGAGCTGCTGTTCGCCGTCACGGACCGCTGACGCGGCCTCTCGCCGCCCGGCCCCGAGGTCGGGCGGCGGGAGAGCGCGGCAGACGCCACGCCACCCGGTGCAGCACCGGCTGCACCACGACTCCACGGGAGGAACCCGCCATGGGTAGCCAGATCGTCGCGAACAACACGTGGCTGGACGACAACGGAACGGTCTACACCGCCAACGGAACGATCCTCGGTCGCGTCCGGCGCAGCGGCCCCCACTGGGAAGCGGTCAACGCCAAGGGCAAGACCTTGGACACGTACATCCGCAAGACCGACGCCGCCGCCAGCCTGGCCCGCTGACAGGGCCCATCGCCGCCCCAGGTCGGGCGGAGAGAGGGCAAGGCAACCCCCACACCAACCCACCACGGAAGGAACCGCTCATGTCCAAGACCGCTCATCCCGACGGCTGGCGACTGCTGACCGTGACCAGCACCAAGACCAGTTGGGACTACCGCTATCTGGCCCTAGCCCCGGGCTGCAACAACGACCGGCCGCACGACGGCACCAAGTGCGGGTGCCGCGTGTTCGACCGCCAGGCCGACGCCAACCGCTACCTCCGCAACATTCCCCGCTGAACAACCCGGGGTCCGGCGGTCGCCCGCCCGCGACCGCCGGACCCGGCCCCACCACTTCACCAGGAAGGAACCTCGCCATGAACGCCAAGCGCTGGAGCAGCACGCACGCGGGAAGCACCCCGGCCGAGAACCGTCACGGTGCCCTGCTGGCAACCGCCCTGGAGTACGCCGCCCGAGGCTGGGCCGTGTTCCCCCTGACCCCCGGGAGCAAGCGCCCGGCCACCCCACGCCACCCCGCCGCCGAGTGCGACCACACCGACCCCTGGTGCCGTCGCGAGCACACCGGGTGGGAGCAGCGCGCCACCACCGACCCCGACCGAATCACTCGCGCCTGGACCGCCCGCCCCTACGGCATCGGCATCGCCTGCGGGCCCTCGGGCCTGCTGGTCATCGACACCGACACCCCCAAGCCTGGCGCGGCCACCGCGCCCGGTGAGGACACTCTGGCGGCCCTCACAGCGGCTCACGGCCGCACGGAGGGGCTTCCGGCCACCTGGACCACCCGCACCCCCTCCGGAGGCGTCCACCGCTACTACACCACGGCCCACCTGCCCACACCGCTCGGCAACACCGCCGGTCGCCTCGGCGCACTGATCGACACCCGAGGGCAGGGCGGCTACGTCGTCGCCCCGCCCACGACCACCGACGCCGGACGCTACGAGGTGACGGCCCAGATCGAGGCGACGCCCTTGCCGGCCTGGCTGGTCCAGCGCCTCACGCCCCGCCCGGTGGAGCCGTCCGGCGTGCGAGAGCTGCGCCCCGTCACGGACCGTTCCGCGTACCTGCGGGCAGTGCTGGCGAAGGAAGCCGAGCACGTCCGTGAGGCCCCCGAGGGGGGTCGCAATCACGCGCTGTTTCTCGCCGCGCGCTGCCTCGGGGAGTTCGTCGCGGGTGGCTCGCTCAGCGAGGGCGAGGCCGCCGGGGTGCTGCTGGACGCCTGCACCGCTCACTACGGCAAGCCAGCCAACGACCCCAAGCGCCCGCCGTTCACCGAGGCCGAGGCGTACAAGACCATCCGCTCCGGCATCCGGCGCGGTGCCACCAAGCCCCGCACTGCCGCCTGACCACCACGCCGCATCACGAGTCCCGGAGGACCCCATGACCGTACAGAGCATCGGTGCCCAGCCCGGCCGGACCGTCCCGGTACTACTCACCCCTGAGGAGGTCGCAGACATGCTCCGCATCCCCGTCCGCTCGCTGTACGTGCAGCGCTCCGCCGGTCGCCCGACGCCGCCCGGTGTCAAGATCGGCCGTCACCTGCGCTACCGCCTGACCGATGTTGAGGCGTGGCTGGATGAGCAGTTCGGGAGCGCAGCATGACCGCCCCCGAGCAGCCCACTGCCGAGCCCACGGCCGAGGTGATGCCCTCGGCCGCCACGCCCGAGAACAGCGGCACCGAGAGCGGGCAGAAAACAGCCGCGGCTGTTCTCGTGGACCTGGCCCTGAAGCGGTACGACCTCGGGTGCACCCCCGATGGCGACGCCTACGCGGTGCCGCGCACGGGTGGCAACGTCGTGCGGATGCTGCGCGGCGGCCGGTCCTCGCTGCGCGCGGAACTGGCGAAGGCGTACCGGCAGCAGACCGGCGCCATCGCAGGGCAGCAGGCCCTTGCAGATGCCCTCTTGGTGCTCCAGGGCACGGCGGGCGAGGCCGAGCCCGAGGAAGTCCACATCCGGGTTGCCGAGCAGGACGGGGCTACCTGGATCGACCTGGGCGACGCCGCCGAACACGTCGTGCGGGTCGGCAGCGACGGATGGTCAGTCGTCACCGAGTCCCCGGTGCTGTTCCGCCGCACCGCCCTGACCGGCGCTCTGCCGATGCCCGAGGAAGGCGGGAGCCTGGACGACCTGTGGGCGCTGCTGAACGTCACCGAGGCTGACCGGCCGCTCGTGCTGGCGTGGCTCGTGGCCGCCCTCGGATGGGAGCGCATCCCGCACCCGATGCTGGCGCTGCTGGGTGAGCAGGGCACCGGCAAGTCATCCGCGACAAAGAATCTGGTGCAACTCGTGGACCCGTCCCCGGTGCCGCTGCGCAAGCCACCCCGCGACGCGGACGGGTGGGTCACTGCCGCCCAGGGTTCCTGGGTGGTGGGGCTGGACAACCTGAGCGCCATTCAGCCGTGGCTGTCCGACTCCCTGTGCCGCGCGGTGACCGGCGACGGCGACGTGCGCCGCGAGTTGTTCTCGGATGACGGGCTGGCGGTGTTCTCGTTCCGGCGGGTGCTGGTCATGAACGGGATCGACGTCGGGGCCATGGCCCCGGACCTCGCTGACCGGTCCATCGTCGTGAACCTGGACCGCATCACCGAGGACCGACGCCGCCCGGAGTCGCAGCTACTCACGGCCTGGGAGTCGGCCTGGCCCCGAGTGTTCGGGGCCCTGCTGTCCCAGGTCCGGGCGGCCAAGGTGCGGGTTGCCTCGGTGCGGCTGGAGTCGATGCCCCGTATGGCGGACTTCGCCATGGTGCTTGCAGCGCTGGACCAGATCCACGGCACCGATTCCCTGACGGCGTACGCCGATCAAGCCAACAGTGCCGCCCTGGATGCGGTCACGTCTGACCCGTTCCTCGCGGCCCTGGCCGAGGCCGTCACCGAGCCGTGGCAGGGCAGCGCCGCCGACCTCCACGCCCTGGTCCAGCCCGATGGGCTTCCGCCCCGGTCGTGGCCTCGGAGCGTGCGGGCCGTGGCCGGGGTGCTGAAGCGGAACGCCCCGGCGCTGCGGTCGGCCGGGTGGACCGTGGACGACCTCGGAGCCCGCAACCGGCAGAAGGTCACCGTGTGGGCGCTCACGCCACCTGAGGTGTCCCGTATCCAACCCCCGCAACACCCGCAACACCCGTCGTCGCAGGTCACAGCGATTTCCGATGCGGGGGTAGGCGGGGGTACGCGGGGGAAGCGCGGGGGTTCAACACCCGCATACACCCGCCAACCCCCGCGTACCCCCGCAGGCTCCGACGCTCTGACCAGCACGAACGGGGGTGCGGGTGTCGCGGGGGACGAATACGGGCCATCTCAGGTCGCCGCCTGCGACGACTGCGGCGAACCCCTCAACGGCCCCGGCTACACCACCCGATGCCGCCCTAACCACAACGTCACCACCCTGGAGGTCAACCATGTCGCGTAACCCCATGCCCGTAGGCACGCACGGCAAGATCACCGTGACGCCCTACGCCGATGGCGGCAAGACCCGGCTGTTCGGTGAGGGCAAGACCTGGCGCACGCCCGACGGTGAACAGGTCCCCATGAAGCGCATCACCTGGATAGCCCGGTGCCGGTTCCGCGACAACGACGGACGCACCCGCCCCGTCGAGGCATGGGGCACCACGAGCACCGGAGCGGATCAGAGCCTCCAGACCGCTCTTGCCGCCCGTAAGCGCGCATCGTCAGAGACCATCACGGCAGAAACGCGACTTGAGGTGCTGGCTGACTACTGGCTCCGGACGAAGATCGACCCGAGCGAGCGTTCCGTGAACACTAAGCAGCGATACCGCGACGTCACCGAGCACGACGTCATCCCAGGCCTCGGTGGCCTGCGTCTCCGTGAGTGCACGGTCTCCCGCTTGGAGTCTTGGGTGGCTGAGCAGGCGACACAACGTGCCGCTACCGCACGGCTCTGCCTGACGTGCCTCAAGGGCATGTTCGATGTCGCGGTGAGGGAGGACGCGCTCAGCGTGAATCCCGCGCGGTCGGTGTCCGCGATCCCGGTAGAGGAGACGGAAGTGCGAGCGCTGGGGCTGCCGGACGTGATCAAGCTGCGCGCTGCGCTTGCTGCCGACGAGAGGGCAAGGGCGCAGGAACTTGCTGACCTCGTAGACGTCATGCTTGCGACAGGGTGCCGCGTTGGCGAGGCGCTGGCGCTGCGCTGGGAGGACATCGATCTTGACCAGCACGTCGTGTACATCACCGGCACTGTGGTTCGCGAGCAAGGTGTCCGGCTGTTCCGGCAGGACACGACGAAGGGCAAGAAGCCTCGTGGCCACCTGGTGCCAGCGTTCGCCATGACGATGCTCAAGCGCCGAGCCGAACAGGTGCCCGGGGGAGACCTCGGCCTGGTGTTCCCATCGGTGCGCGGTGGGCTGCGCGAGGTCACGACTATCGACAAGCAGTGGCGCAAGTTCCGCGAGAGGCATGCCGAGTGGGCATGGATCACGCCGAGGACGTTCCGCAAGAGCGTAGCGACCGCCGTCGATCGTGGAGCGGACATCGAGGCGGCGGCTGCGCAACTGGGGCACTCCAGTTCAGCGATCACTGCCAGGCACTACGTGGAGCGCGTGGCTGTAGGCCCTGACCACCGGGAGATCCTGGAGCAGTTCGGCGCCTGATAGTGCTGGGTTTCCGCTGGGTTCGAACCTGACAACGAAATCACGGAGGCCCGGAATCCCCGAGATTCCGGGCCTCCGGTGCCCCGTCTCGGACTTGAACCGAGGACCGAGAGATTATGAGTCTCCTGCTCTGACCAGCTGAGCTAACGGGGCGTGCGGCACCAAGCCGCGCAAGGATCTTACTGCCTCGGACGGTCCGTGCAGGTGAGGGCCGCGCGGCACGACGGCGTCGGCGTCGGTACGCTCGAAAGTGAGCGACGGGGGGCACCGCCGGGGGCTGCCGACCCGCCCCGTGAGCCAAGGACGGCGACATGGGACCCGAACCGGTCGAGGGCACCACAGCCCCCAAGGATGCGCACAGCCGGCGGCTGATGCTCCTGCTGGCCGCGGCGATGTTCGTGCTCGTGGTCGACACCTCGCTGATGAACGTGTCGATCTCCGCCGTCGTCCGGGACCTGGACACGACGGCCGGGGGAGTGCAGTCCGCCATCGCGCTGGAGGCCCTGGTCTCGGCGGCGTTCATCCTGATCAACAGCAAGGTCGGCGACCTCATCGGACGCAAGCGCGCCTACGTGCTGGGGCTGCTCGCGTACGCGACCGGGGCCCTCGCGATGACGCTCGCGCAGAGCCTGACGGCGATCGTCGTGTTCTGGGCGATCGTCGGCGGCCTCGGGGCCTCCCTGCTGCTGCCCGCGATGCAGTCGCTGATCCACGGCAACTTCGAGGGCCCGGCCCAGAAGCAGGCGTACGCGATGGTCGGCGCCGCTGCCGCCATCGCGGCCGCCGTCGGCCCGCTGCTGGGCGGGTTCGTCACCACCTACCTGTCGTGGAGGGTCGGGTTCGGGCTGGAGGCGGTCATCATCGTGGTCGTCCTGGCCCAGATCCGGCTGGTGCGCGACGTCCCGTACACCGGCTCCCGCCAGGTCGACGTCGTCGGCGCCGTCCTGTCGGTGATCGGCATGGGCGGCGTCGTGCTCGGCATCCTGGTGTGGCAGGAGGGCGGCGAGCTCGTCGGCCTGCTCATCGCGATCGGCGTCGTCGCGCTGGCGCTGCTCGCCCGCTGGCTCGTGCGCCGCGAGCGCCGGCACAAGGTTCCCCTGCTCGACCCCGGCCTGTTCCGGCACCCCACCTTCACCACCGGGGTCACCGGCCAGATGCTCCAGCAGATCACGCTCGGCGGGGCCATGATCGCCCTGCCGCTGTTCCTGCAGATGACGCTGGAGTACGACGCCCTGGAGGCCGGCCTCGCCCTGAGCCCGCTCTCGTTGACCATGTTCGCCGCGGCCCTGGTGGCCGGACGGCGGAGCGGTAAGCGGCGCCCGGCGTCGGTCATCCGCACCGGGTTCCTGCTCTCCGCGGTCGGGATCGCCGTCATCATCCCGTTCGTCTGGCGGGTCGACAGCGGCTGGTACCTCGCGCTGCCGCTTGCCGTGACGGGCTGCGGGCTGGGCCTGCTCGTCTCCCAGCTCAACAACTACACGCTCGCCCCGATCGAGGAGGAACGGGTCAGCGAGGCCGCCGGCGTCAACTCCGCTGCCGGGTCGTTCGGCCTCTCCTTCGGGCTCGCCATGGCGGGCGGCATCCTGCTGGCCACCCTCGCGCTGGGCTTCAACCAGCTCACCCGGGACAACCCCGTCATCCCCGCGGCCGAGCAGCAGCAGATCGCCACCGCGCTGGAGACCGACGCCGAGGTGATGAGCACCACCCAGCTCGCCGAGCAGATCACCGGTCAGCCCCCGGCGGTCGAGGCCGAGGTGCTCGCCATCAACGAGCAGGCCCGCAACCGCTCCCTGCAGGTCGCCCTGCTGGTCCCGCTGCTCGCGAGCCTCGCCGGCTTCGGCACCTCGTTCCGCATGCTGCGGCTGCCCGACCAACGGCCGTCGTCGACCCGTCCGGAGCTGCCCGGCGCCTGACGTACCGCGAAATGTCCTGGCGCCCGTCCGACGTCGCCCCGTAGGTTCTGCGAGCCAATCAAGCAACTGAACTGGAGCACTCCCATGTCCTCGACCTTCCCGGTCGCCCTTTCCGGCGCCCGGGCCCAGACCCTCATGTGGGCGCACGAGCACGACGTCGACCACGCGGCGCTGAACCAGCTCCGCAACATCTCCGCCCTGCCGTGGGTCGAAGGCGTCCGCGTGATGCCCGACGTCCACCTCGGCAAGGGCGCGACCGTCGGCTCCGTCATCGCCATGCGCGACGCCGTGTCGCCCAACGCCGTCGGCGTCGACATCGGCTGCGGCATGATCGGCGTCCGCACCTCGCTCACCGCGAGCGACCTGCCCGACGACCTCTCCCGCCTGCGCAAGCGGATCGAGGCCGCCATCCCGGTCGGGTTCCACTCGCACGACGAGCAGGTCGACCTGCGCAAGCTGCGGCCCGTCAAGGGGTCCGGCGGCCAGGAGCGGCTGCGCGGCGAGCAGATGTTCTGGGACAGGTTCGAGACGCTGAACCCCAAGGTGCGGCAGCTCGAGACCCGGGCGCGCAAGCAGCTCGGCTCGCTCGGCGGCGGCAACCACTTCGTCGAGGTCTGCCTGGACCAGGACGACCAGGTCTGGCTCCAGCTCCACTCCGGCTCCCGGAACATCGGCAAGGAACTCGCCGAGCACCACGTCCGCATCGCCAAGGACCTGGAGCACAACAAGGGCCTCGTGGACCGCGAGCTCGCCGTGTTCCTCGCCGGCACGCCCCAGATGGACGCATACCTCAACGACCTCTGGTGGGCCCAGGAGTACGCGGCCCGCTCGCGGGCCGTCATGATGGCGCTCGCCGTCCAGGCGGTCCGGGAGGAGTTCGCGGAGCTGCCCGACGGCGGCCGCGAGCTCACCTTCGACGAGGGCGTGAACGTGCACCACAACTACGTGGCGCGCGAGCAGGTCGACGGCGCGGAGCTGATCGTCACCCGCAAGGGCGCGATCCGGGCGGGCCAGGGCGACCTGGGCCTCATCCCCGGGTCGATGGGCACGGGCTCCTACGTGGTGCGCGGCCTGGGCAACCCGCAGTCGTACTGGTCGGCGTCGCACGGCGCGGGCCGACGGATGTCGCGGACCAAGGCCAAGAAGGAGTTCACGCTCGAGGACCTCGCGGCCCAGACCGCGGGCGTCGAGTGCCGCAAGGACCAGGGGGTGCTCGACGAGATCCCCGGCGCCTACAAGGACCTCGACGCCGTGATCGCCGCGCAGTCCGACCTCGTCGAGGTCGTGGCGCGGCTGCGGACGGTGCTCTGCGTGAAGGGCTGAGGCCCTTCTGGCCGGGTGCCTCCGGCTGGACGACGGCGGCCGCCGTGATCCCGGAAGGGGTCGCGGTGGCCGCCGCGTGCGTCCGGGGTCACTCTGGATGCTCAGGGTGGATGCCCGGTGCAGGAGGTGGCCCACGTGGACGAACGCGAACCCCAGCCGGGCGACGTCGCCGCGAACCACGACGTGCGGTCCCTGCCCAAGCGGCGCCGCCGGACCCTGATCACCCTCGGCCTGCTGCGGGCGTTCGCGACGTCGGGCCTGCTGGTGGCGCTGTACTACGTGCTGCCGCTCGACCGGTTCTCGGTGCCGTCGCTCGCGCTGGCCCTGGCGGTCGGGCTCGTGGCGCTCGGCCTGACGTCGTACTGGGAGGTCCGGTCCATCGTCCGGTCCCGCTTCCCGGGCATGCGGGCGGTCCAGGCACTCGCGACGCTCGTCCCGTTCTTCCTGCTCCTGTTCGCGTCGACCTACTTCACGCTCGGCACCCGCGATCCGGCGGTGTTCAGCGAGACCCTCAGCCGGAGCGACGCGCTCTACTTCACGGTCTCGACGTTCGCGACCGTCGGCTTCGGGGACATCGTGGCGCAGACCGACGCCGTGCGGCTGCTCGTCTCCGGCCAGATCCTGCTGGACCTGGTGATCCTCGGCCTGGGCATCCGGGTGCTGCTCGGCGCGGTGCAGCGGGGGCGGTCGGGCGGGACCGAGCGGGCGGAGTGAGCGGGCGGACGGACTGGAAGCGGGCGTGGTGCCTCTGGCACGCTGTGCGCGGTGACCAGCACTCCGGGTGAAACGCGGGCTCCGGCCGTCTCGGGGCGGGTCCGGGCGCTCGTCGTCGTGGTCTGGGTGCTGCTGCTCGCGCACCTCGCGGTCACGTTCCTCTGGGCGGCGCCGGGCTACCTCACCGGGCGGCCCGACGGCGAGTCTGCCGGCGACCCGCCGGCGACCCCCGTGCACCAGGCGCTGGAGCCGTACATGACCCCGGTCTTCGCGCAGAACTGGTCGGTCTTCGCGCCCGAGCCGCTGCACGTCGAGTACACCCTGCGGGTGCGCGGCGTGTACGACGCCGGGCCCGACCGCGCCCTGGTGCCCGGGCCCTGGATCGACACCACGGCGGTCGAGGTCCGCGCGCTGACCGGGCACCTGCTCCCGGCCGCGACCGACCGCCCGTCCCGCCGGCTGGCCGCCGACCTCCGCACCGCCTTCCTGGCGCTGCCCGACGACGAACGAGCGACCGTGCTGGTCTCGCCCGTCCAGGGGCCCGCGGGGCCGGGCGGTGCAGGCACCGGCACTGCCGAGCCGGGCGACGCTGGTTCCGGTGACGCCGGCTCGGGCGACGCCGCACCCTGGCCGGGCCTCCGCGACACGCTGCTCGACGCCGGGGGACCACCCGACGTCGTCGACGACTACCTCGGCCTGGACCGCGCCGCCGCCGCGTACGCGACGCAGGTGCTGCGGGCTTCCGGCGACCTGGCGGAGCCCGAGCCGGAGTCAGGAGCACCGGAAAGGGGCAGCGCCGACCCCGTGTACGTCCAGGTGAGCGTCGTGCGCCAGGCCCTGGCGCCGCAGGGGACGAGCGAGCGCCCCGCGCCGACCGAGCTCCTGCTCGGCGCCCGCCCGCCCGTCGTCGTCCCCGGGCAGGACGACGGCGCGTTCCGCGGCACCTGGGACACGCTGACGGGATCGGGGCGCACCCCGTGACCCGCCTGTTCGACGCCGGCGTCCGCTGGATGACCGACCGCGCCCACGCGACCTACGGCGTCGCGCTGATGCGCATCGTGTTCGGCGTGGGCGTCGCCGGGTATGTCGCCGTGAACTTCCCCGCGCACCAGGCCCTGTGGGGCACGGGCGCCCGCTGGACGACGCCGCTCGGCGGGCACGTCCTGACCGCCGCCCCGCTGCTCACGGCGGGCCTCGTCGCGCTGTTCCTGGTCGCGGTGCTCGTGGCGGCCGGCTGGCGCGCGCGGTGGACGGTGCCGCTGCTCCTGCTCGGCTGGTGGGGCCTGACGTCGGTCAACCCGCTGCTCGCCGACCAGGGCGACAACATCTCCCGCATCCTGCTGGTGTACCTGTGCTTCGCGGACACGTCGGCCCGCTGGTCCCTGGACGCCCGACGGCGGGGGAGCGGCGCGGGCCTCGCGAGATCGCGCCCGGCGGCGTCGCCGTCGTCGGCCCCGGGACCCGGCCGGGCGCAGGTACGCAACCTGCTGCACAACGCCGCCGTGCTCGCGGTGGGCGCGCAGATCTGCCTGGTGTACGTGCTGTCGGGGCTGTTCAAGCTCCAGGGGGAGGCGTGGCGCGACGGCTCGGCGGTGTACTACCCGCTCTCGCTGCCTCAGTTCCGGCCGTGGCCGCCCCTGGCCGACCTCATCGCGAGCAACGGCTGGCTCGTGGCCGCCGTGACGTGGGGGACGCTCGCGCTGCAGCTCATGTTCCCGCTCCTGCTCTTGCAGCGACACCTGCGCGTGGGCGCCGTGGCCGGGGCGCTCGCCATGCACGCGGGCATTGCGCTGCTCATGGGCCTGCCGTTCTTCTCGCTCTTCATGATGGCGGGCGACTGCCTCTTCCTGGGCCCTCGCGCCACGCCACGGCCCCCGAGACGACGTCGACCACAGCAGTTGCTGCCAGGCCGGTGAGCCTTCTGGCAGCAACTGCTGTGGTCAACACCTGCGCGGAGCGCGGCCGAGCGGGACCAGCCCGGTCAGCCGACCTGGTGGAGCCAGCGGACCGGGGCGCCCAGGCCGGCGTAGCGGAACGGCTCGAGCTCGTCGTCCCAGGCCGCGCCGAGGGCGAGGTCGAGGGCGTCCCGCATGGCGCGCGGGTCGGCGAGCTCCAGGGCGGCGCGGACCCGGTCCTCCTGCACCACGACGTTGCCGTGCACGTCGGTCATGGCGTGGAAGATGCCGAGGTCCGGCGTGTGGGACCAACGGGCGCCGTCGGCGCCGTTGCTCGCGTCCTCCGTGACCTCGTACCGCAGGTGGGACCACCCGCGCAGGGCGGACGCCAGCTTGGCGCCCGTGCCCTGCGGACCCTGCCACGAGTACTCGGCGCGGTACAGACCACGCCCAGCTGGCTGCGCGGTCCAGTCCATGGAAACGCGCACGCCGAGGACGTTCCCCGCCGCCCACTCGATGTGGGGGCTCAGGGCACGAGGCGCGGAATGCACAAAAAGCACACCCCGCGTGATGACACCGGCCATGTCTTCCTCCTGGGTCGAGGTACGTCTTCCCCTACGTCCTCACCCGGGCGGTGACGCTGTGGTCGGCTGCACAGCGGTGCTTCGGACCACATCCTGCCCGATCCCTCGGTGACATGCGAGGCGAAACGACACGCATGTCACCGAAAGAATCACTTCGTACGACGAGTTCGTGCGGCACATTCTTGCCTAAAAGGACGTACCGCCACTAGTACCCGGACGAATCTCCCGATGATTCATCCCACATGAACGATATGTACGAAATCCGGCCCAAGTCCCTCACAGGCGCGCGCGAAGCTCCCGCATCGCGGCCCGCCGCGTCTCCTTCTGGAGCCGGTCGAGGTAGACCATGCCGTCGAGGTGGTCGGTCTCGTGCTGGAGGCAGCGGGCCATGAGCCCGGTGCCCTCGACGGTGACCGGCTGGCCGTCCAGGTCGATGCCCTCGACCCGCGCGTAGTCGGCGCGCACGGTCGGGTACCAGAGCCCGGGCACGGACAGGCAGCCCTCGCTGCCGTCCTGCTGCTCCTCGCCCAGCTCGACGATGCGCGGGTTGATCACGTAGCCGATCTCGCCCTCGATGTTCCACGAGAAGGCCCGCAGCGAGACGCCGATCTGGTTGGCGGCCAGCCCGGCGCGCCCCTCGTCGTCGACCGTCTCGACCAGGTCGGCGATCAGCCCGCGTACGCGGTCGTCGATCGTTGTCACGGTGTCGCACGGGGTGCGCAGCACGGGGTCGGGAACCAGACGGATCTCACGCATTGCCATGCGCACATTCTCCCATGTCAGAACCGGGGGACGCCGTCGCCTCCCCGCACATGTCAGACGCTCAGGTCACCCGGGTGACCTGAGCGTCTGACACGTGCGGACGGGGAGCCTCAGGCGTTCTGGATCACCAGGGCGACGTTGTGCCCGCCGAACCCGAACGAGTTGTTGATCGCGGCGATGTCGCCGCCCGGCAGCTTGGCCGGCTCGTTGCGCACGAGCGGCACCTGCAGCTCGGGGTCGGGGTTGTCCACGTTGATCGTGGGCGGGGCGAGCCGCTCGGCGATCGCCTTGACCGCGAACACCGACTCGATGGCGCCGGCGCCGCCCAGCAGGTGGCCCGTCATCGACTTGGTCGCCGAGAGCTGCACGTGGTCGGCGTCGGACCCGAAGAGCTTGCGGATCGACGCGGTCTCCGTGAGGTCGCCCACCTTGGTGGAGGTGGCGTGCGCGTTGACGTGCACGATGTCGGACGCGGTGACCCCGGCGTCCTCCATCGCGAAGCGCATCGCGGTCACCTGGCCGGTGCCCTCGGGGTCCGGGGAGGTGATGTGGTACGCGTCGGACGACAGGCCCACGCCGCTGACCTTGGCGTACACGCGGGCGCCGCGGGCGGCGGCGTGCTCCGCGCTCTCCAGCACCAGCACGGCCGCGCCCTCGCCGAGCACGAACCCGTCGCGGTCGACGTCGTACGGGCGGGAGGCGTGCTGCGGGTCGTCGTTGCGCAGCGAGAGCGTGCGCGACGCCGCGAACGCCGCGAGCGGCATCGGGTGGATCGAGGCCTCGGTCCCACCGGCGACGACGACGTCGGCCCGGCCGGAGCGGATCATCTCGACGGCGTAGCCGACCGCCTCGGCGCCGGAGGCACAGGCCGAGACCAGCGCGTGCGTGCCGGCACGGGCGCCGAGCTCCAGCGACACGTAGGCCGTCGGCGAGTTCGGCATGAGCATGGGGACGGTCATGGGCAGCATGCGCCGGGCGCCGCGCTCACGCAGCGTGTCCCAGCCGTCCAGGATGGTCTGGATGCCGCCGATGCCCGAGGAGACCACGGCGCCGATCCGCTCGCCCGGGACCTCGGGGCTGCCCGCGTCGGCCCAGGCCTCGCGGGTCGCGACGATCGCGTACTGCGCGGACGGGTCCATGCGCTTGGTCTCGGGGCGGGACAGCACCTCGGCCGGGTCCACCTTGATAGTGGCGGCGAAGTTCACGGGGATCCCGTACTTCTCGGCCCAGTCGTTCTCGAGGGTGCGCGCACCGGACACGCCGGCGAGCGCGGCCTCCCACGTGGATGCCACGTCCCCGCCGATCGGGGTGGTGGCGCCGAGGCCAGTGACGACGACTTCGCGTGCGGAGGTCATGATGATGCTCCCGAGGGTGGTGGGACGAGGGGGCAGGTGCTTGGGGGTGCTGCCTGTGGGCAGCAGGTGCCCGACGGCGGCGCGCGGACCGGTGCGGCTCAGGTGGCCGCGCGGCCGCCGTCGGGGGGCGGCTCAGTCCTGGGCGCCCTTGATGAAGCTCACGGCGTCGCCGACGGTCGCGAGGTTCTTGACCTCCTCGTCCGGGATGCGAACCCCGAACTTGTCCTCGGCGTGCGTGACGATGGTCATCATCGACAGGGAGTCGATGTCGAGGTCGTCCGTGAAGGACTTCTCGAGCAGGACGTCGGCCGTGTCGAGGCCCGTCTCCTCGGCGACGATCTCGGCGAGGCCCTCGAGGATCTCCTGGTCCGTGTTGGCCATGGGACTTCCTTATCTTTCGGTAACGGTCACCGGCGCCGTCGGGCACCGGAGTCTTGCTGGTCAGATCTTGGCGCATCCGGCGACCGGATTGCACACGGGCCGCTGTGCGACCCGCCACGCCCTGGCTACGGCAGCACCACGACCTGTGCCGCGTAGACCAGACCCGCGCCGAACCCGATCTGCAGTGCCAGGTCGCCGGACTGCGCCTGTCCCTCGGACAGGAGCCGGTCGGCGGCCAGCGGGATCGACGCGGCGGACGTGTTGCCGGTCTCGGCGATGTCCCGCGCGATCACCACGGTATCCGGCAGACCGAGCTGCTTCTTCATCTGGTCGATGATCCGCATGTTCGCCTGGTGCGGGATGAACACCTTGATGTCCTGGGCGGTCACGCCGGCCTCGGCCATGGCCTTCTCGGCGATGGGCGCCATCTGGAAGCTCGCCCACTTGAACACGGTCTGCCCGTCCTGGCGCAGCGTGGGCCAGCCCAGCTCCGGGTCCTCGCGGAGCTCGGTCCAGGAGTGCGTCTGCCGGATCGCGGTGGCCTTGGAGCCGTCCGAGCCCCAGACCGTCGGGCCGATGCCCGGCGTGTCCGAGGGGCCGACGATCGCGGCGCCCGCGCCGTCGCCCAGCAGGAAGGAGATGGAGCGGTCGGTCGGGTCGATGATCTCGCTGAGCTTCTCGGCGCCGATCACGAGCACGTGCCGGGCCAGGCCCGAGCGCACCAGGGCGTCCGCCTGGCCGATGCCGTACGCGTAGCCGGCGCAGGCCGCCGACACGTCGTAGGCGGCCGCGGGCGTGGCGCCGAGGCGGTCGGCCAGGATCGCGGCGGCCGACGGCGTCATGTGCATGTGCGTGATCGTCGACAGGATGATCGCGTCGATGTCGGCGCCGGTCAGACCCGCGGCCTCCAGCGCCTTCTTCGAGGCGGCCTCGGCGAGGTCGAGCATGTCCGTGCCCTCGGCGGCCCGACGGCGCGTCACGATGCCGGTGCGCTGGCGGATCCACTCGTCCGAGGAGTCGATGGGGCCCGCGATGTCGTCGTTCGTCACGACGAGCTCGCCGCGCTCCGCGCCGATCGCGAGGATGCGCGAGAACTGCGTGGTCTGGGCCTGCTGCAGCTCGGTCACTGGTCGTCGTCTCCGGTTGCGCTCGTGCCGCCGGACAGGGCGGTGCTGTGGGCCGCGATGAGCTCGCGGGCCGCGTCGAGGTCGGTCGGCGTCTTCACCGCCACCGTCTCGACCCCCTTGAGGCCGCGCTTGGCCAGACCCGTGAGCACGCCGCCGGGGGCGAGCTCCAGCAGGCCCGTGACGCCGCGCTCGGCGAGGTTGGTCATGATGAGGTCCCAGCGCACCGGCGCCGTGACCTGGCCCGCGATGTTGCGCAGCACGTCGGCGCCGGACCCGTGACCGTGGGCGCCGCCCGTGTAGGCGGTCCCGTCCAGGTCGGCGAGGAAGGGCAGCGTCGGGTCGGCGGCGTCCCAGCCGAGGGCCACCGGCTCGAACTCGGCGCGCGCCGCGTCCATGAACGGGGTGTGGAAGGCGCCCGCGACCTGCAGCGGGATCACGCGGGCCCGGGTGGGCGGGTTCTCGGCCAGCTTGGCGAGATCCTCCAGCGCACCGGCCGCGACCGTCTGGCCGGCGCCGTTCACGTTGGCGGGCCACAGACCGGCGGCCTCGATCGCGGCGAGCACCTCGTCCGGGTCGCCGCCCACGACGGCGCTCATGCCCGACGGCGCCGCGGCTGCCGCCGTGGCCATCGCCCGGGCGCGGCGTGCGACCAGGCCGGCCGCGCCGTCGTCCGTCAGGGCGCCCGCGACCGCAGCGGCCGACAGCTCGCCGACCGAGTGGCCCGCGGTGATGTCGACGACGTCAGCGGCGGCGCGGCCGTCCAGCAGGGCGCGCAGCGCGAGCAGGGAGGTGGTGACGATCAGCGGCTGGGCCACGGCGGTGTCGCGGATCGTGTCCGCGTCCGACGTCGTACCGTGCGCGACGAGGTCCAGTCCTGCGGCCTCGGAGGCTGCCGCGAGGCGTTGTTCGGTTCCGGGCAGCTCCAGCCAGTCGCTGAGCATCCCGGGGGTCTGAGAGCCCTGTCCAGGGCAGACGACGGCGAGCACGCGTCCACTCTGCCAACCCGAGTCGCTCCCGGGACGTCGCGACCTGTACCAACCTGGTCGGGGGCCCTTGTCGAGAACCTACAAGGCGCCCGTATCGGGCGCAGGTTAGTGACGTACGTCTCGGCGGGGTCAGCCCCGGCCGAGCTGTCCCAGCGCCAGCGCCACCTGCAGCACGAACGACTCCCGGGCGTCGAGCGGGTCCCACCCCGTGATCTCCGAGACCTTGCGCAGGCGGTAGCGCACCGTGTTGGGGTGAACGTACAGATGACGCGCCGCGGCCTCCAGCGAGCGGCCGGTGCCGAGGTAGGCCGAGAGGGTCTCCAGCACGGCGCCGCCGGCGTCCTGCAGCGGGGTGAAGGCCTGCGCGATCAGCGTGGCGCGGGCCGTGTAGTCGCCCGTCAGGACGCGCTCGGGCAGCAGGTCGTCCGCCATCACCGGACGGGGCGCCTGGGGCCAGGCCGGGGCGGCCGTGAGGCCGGCGAGCGCGGAACGGGCGGACCGCGGGGCCTCGGTCAGGCTGGGCACCTGGGTGCCGATCACCACCGGGCCGCTGCCGAAGCGGGACATCAGGGCTGTCGCGGCGGCGACGAGGTCGCCCTCGCCGCCGAGCACGAGCACGAGCCGGTCGCCGTGGATGCCGACGAGGGCGTCGCCCGCGGCGCGGCGGGCCACGCGGCGGATCTCGGCGGTGCGGATCTCGTCGAGCTCCTCGGTCGCGAGCCCCACGACCACGAGCGCGTTGCCCCGACCGCTCCAGCCGAGAGCCGAGATGCGGGAGCGCAGGGAGTCGTCGCCGTCGCCGCGGACCAGGGCGTCGACCACGAGGGCCTCCAGCCGGGCGTCCCAGGCGCCGCGCCACTCGGCGGCGCGGGCGTAGACCTCGGCCGCGGAGAACGCGACCTCGCGGGAGTAGCGCAGCACGGCCTCGCGCAGGTCGCGCTCGCCGCCGGGGGCGGCGATCCGGTCGGAGTGCGTCTCGACGACGTCGACCACGACGCGCACGAGCTGCAGGGTGTGCTGCAGGGAGATGGAGCGGGTCAGCTCCGTGGGCGCCGCGGCGAAGATCTCGCTGACGCCGTGCGGCGGCCGGTCCGGGTCGGTGAACCAGGAGGTGAACGCGTTGATGCCGGCCTGGGCGACCAGTCCGACGTAGGAGCGGTCCTCCGCGGGGAGGTCGCGGTACCAGTTGAGGTCCTCGTCGAGGCGGCGCATCGCCGCGGCCGTGAGCACGCCGCTGGCCTCGCGGACCCGCTGGAGGTTCATCGGGAAGCCGGCGGGGTCGAGGCCGGCGTCGGGTGCCGGACCGTCGTTCTGGTCCGTGCTGCGGTCGGTCGCCTGCCCGGCCTCCTGGTCGGTCTCCTGGGCGGTGGCTCGAGCGGCCCGTCGCGTTGCTGGCACCCCGGCAGCATACGAGCCCGAGTTGTGGGGAGTCCACAAACGGACTTTCGCGACACTGCTATTCCAGTGAGTGCGGGTGAGAAACTGTAGGGTCGAGTGCATGGCCCTGATGCACCGGCTCCGTCGTCTCATCCGTCGGCCCTTGTCCGCGTCCACGGTCGGTGCACGTCGGCCGTCGCCGTCGGCGCCCCGACGCGGGGACGTCGGGCACGAGGACGCGCTGCGCGCGCAGCTGACCGACGATCCCAACAACGAGGAGGCGTTCGGCGCGCTGGCGGAGATCGTCCGCCGTCGGGCCGCCGAGGACCCCACGCTGGACGACCCGCTGCGCGACTCCGACGAGATCCCCGAGTCCAAGCAGCAGGCAGCCGACCTGGCCGTCTGGTCGCTGGCCGAGGAGCTGGCCGGGCACCCGCGCGGCTGGTACCCGCTGATCGAGCTGGGCCGGCTGTCGCTGGCCGACGACCCGGAGGGCGCCGTCCGCCGCTTCATCACGGCCGCCGAGCGCGACCCGGACGGCAACGCCCTGGCCGAGGGTCTCGCCATCCTGCGTGGCGCGGGGATGCCCGTGGAGGCCCTGGGCCTCGGCGTCGGGCACTGGCGCGTGCGGGAGCACTCGCCCGTCGTCGGCAAGCACCTCGTGCTGGCCGCGCTGGAGGCCGGGCGGGTGTTCGAGGCGAAGCAGCACCTGCGGGCCCTGGACCTGCACCCGGACGGCAAGGCCGTGAAGCCGCTCCAGGCGGAGCTGGCGCAGGCGATCGCGGCTGCGGAGCAGACGACCCCGAAGTAGCCGGTCCCCACGACGAAGAGCTGCGGCGCACCGGTCAACCGGTGCGCCGCAGCTCTTCGTCGTCTACCGCTGGGTCAGCTGTCGCCGCCCGCGTTGCCGGACGTGCCGGCGGTGACGTCCAGCAGGCTGTACTTCTCGACGGCCTTGCTGACGACGTCGGCCGGGACCTCGCCGCGGCGGGCGAGGACCTGCAGCGTCTTGACCACCATCGACGGGCCGTCGATGAGGAAGTAGCGCCGTGCGGCGGCCCGGGTGTCGGAGAAGCCGAAGCCGTCCGCACCGAGCACCGCGTAGTCGCCGGGGACCCACGCGCGGATCTGGTCCGGCACCAGGTGGTCGTAGTCGCTGGTGGCGACGAACGGGCCCTGGGCGCCGGACAGCTTCTCCGTCACGTACGGGGTGCGCAGCGGGGCCGACGGGTCGATCAGAGCGTCGTGCTCGGACGCCAGGGCGTCCCGACGCAGCTCGTTCCAGCTCGTCACCGACCACACGTCGGCCGAGACGCCCCAGTCCTCCTTGAGGAGCTGCTGGGCCTCCAGGGCCCACGGCACGCCCACGCCGGAGGCGAGGAGCTGGGCCTTGGGACCTTCGGCGTCCGAGACCGCGATGCGGTGGATGCCGCGCTTGATGCCCTCGACGTCGACGTCCTCCGGCTCGGCCGGCTGGATCATCGGCTCGTTGTACACCGTGAGGTAGTACATGACGTCCTGCGCGCGACCGTCGGCCGTGTGGCCGTTCTCGCCCGGGCCGTACATGCGCTCGATGCCGTCGCGCACGATGTGCCGGATCTCGTACCCGTAGGCCGGGTCGTACTGCACGATCGCGGTGTTGGTGCCGGCGATGAGCGGGCTGTGGCCGTCGGCGTGCTGCAGGCCCTCACCCGTCAGGGTGGTGCGGCCCGCGGTGGCGCCGATGATGAAGCCACGCGTGAGCTGGTCGCCGGCCGCCCAGAACTGGTCGCCCGTGCGCTGGAAGCCGAACATCGAGTAGAAGATGTAGACCGGGATCATCGGCTCGCCGTGCGTCGCGTACGACGTGCCGACCGACTGGAACGCGGCCGCGGAACCGGCCTCGTTGATGCCGGTGTGCATGATCTTGCCGGACTCGGACTCCTTGTAGCTCAGCATGAGCTCGCGGTCCACGGCGAGGTAGTTCTGGCCGAGCGTGTTGAAGATCTTGGCGCTCGGGAAGATCGAGTCGAGGCCGAAGGTGCGGGCCTCGTCCGGGATGATCGGCACGATGCGGTCGCCGAAGTCCTTGGCCTTGAAGAGGTCCTTGAGCAGCCGCACGAACGACATGGTCGTGGCGACCTGCTGCGTGCCGGAGCCCTTCTTCAGCAGCTCGTAGGTCTTGTCCTCGGGCAGCGTCAGGGTGGTCTTCGCCGTCGTCCGGCGCTCCGGGACGAAACCACCGAGCTGACGGCGGCGCTCCAGCATGTACTGGATCTCCGGCGCGTCGGGGCCCGGGTGGTAGTACGGCGGCAGGTACGGGTCGGCCTCGAGCTCGGCGTCCGAGATCGGGATGCGCAGGGAGTCGCGCAGCGTCTTGAGGTCGTCGCCCTTGAGCTTCTTCATCTGGTGCGTCGCGTTGCGGCCGGCGAAGCCGGCGCCCAGGCCGTAGCCCTTGACGGTGTGCGCCAGGATGATGGTCGGCTGGCCCGTGTGCGCGCGCGCCGCGGCGTAGGCCGCGTAGAGCTTGCGGTAGTCGTGACCGCCGCGCTTCATGTTCCAGATGTCCTCGTCGGTCATGTTCTCCACGAGGGCCTTGGTGCGCGGGTCGCGCCCGAAGAAGTGCTCGCGGATGAACGCGCCCGACTCGGCGCGGTAGGTCTGGTAGTCACCGTCGGGGGTGACATTCATCAGGTTGACCAGCGCGCGGTCCTTGTCGGCGTTGAGCAGGGCGTCCCACTCGCGGCCCCAGACGACCTTGATGACGTTCCAGCCGGCGCCCTTGAACTGGGCCTCCAGCTCCTGGACGATCTTGCCGTTGCCGCGCACCGGGCCGTCGAGGCGCTGCAGGTTGCAGTTCACGACGAAGGTCAGGTTGTCGAGCTGCTGCTGTGCGGCGTGCTGGATCATGCCGCGGCTCTCCGGCTCGTCCATCTCGCCGTCGCCGAGGAACGCCCAGACGTCCTGCTGGCTGGTGTCCTTGATCCCGCGGTTGTGCAGGTACTTGTTGGTCCAGGCCTGGTACACGGCCGACGCCGGGCCGAGGCCCATGCTGACGGTCGGGAACTCCCAGAAGTCCTGCATGAGGCGCGGGTGCGGGTACGACGGCAGACCGCCGCCCGCGTGCGACTTCTCCTGGCGGAAGCCGTCGAGCTGCTCCGCCGACAGGCGGCCCTCGAGGTACCCGCGGGCGTAGACGCCGGGGGAGGCGTGGCCCTGGAAGTAGATCTGGTCGCCGCCGCCCGGGTGGTCCTTGCCGCGGAAGAAGTGGTTCAGGCCCACCTCGTACAGCGTCGCGACGGACGCGTACGAGGAGATGTGCCCGCCGACGCCGAGGCCCTCGCGCTGGGCACGCGTGACCATGACGGCCGCGTTCCAGCGGATCCACGAGCGGTACCGGCGCTCCATCGCCTCATCACCCGGGAAGTACGGCTCCTCGTGCACACCGATGGTGTTCACGTAGGGCGTCGCCATCGACGCGGGGATGCTCACATTCCGTTCCCGGGCCCGCCGCAGCAGGTTGAGCATGACGTACCGGGCGCGGGGTCCGCCCTTGTCGTCGATCAGCCCGTCGAAGGACTCGACCCATTCCTCGGTCTCGGCCGGGTCGATGTCAGGTACGGCGCTGAGCAGACCGTTGATCAGCGGTCCGGTCTCGTCAAACGAAGCCACCAGCAACCTCTCTCGGTGTCGCGCGGCGCGGTCGCGGTTCGCGCTCCTCGCCGCCTCGTCAGAACCCGTCGCGTCGGCAGCAGCGTCACCACAGCTGGGGTTGCGGCTGTGCACGCCCACGCACAGGTGGTCAGAGCCATTCTGTCCCCTCACAGCGTGCGCTCACACCATAGGGCGGTCAAGAGTGCGTGATCTGCGTTACGTCTGTGTCGGTTCGCACCAGTATTGATACGCAGTATCGCAATGTTGAGACTGAGTGCGTGACCCGGTCGTTGCCCAGGACTCATCAATTCATCAAATAGGCACCACACGTGCTGGCTACGAGGCATGGCGGGGGTGCGTGCACTACCTTTGGCGACGGAGGGCCCGACGACGGGCCGACAGACAAGACGGACACACGACCCGGCAGCAAGCAGCCGGACAGAGAGAGGAACGATCAACCAAGTGAGCACGGACACCCAGGGCGCGGGGCGCCTCGGCTTCGAGGCCGGCCAGGTCGTGCAGGAGTTCGGCTGGGGAGACGACGTCGACGAAGCACTCCGCGCCGAGATCGAGGAGATCATCGGCAGCGAGCTGGAGGACGAGGACTTCGGTGATGTCACCGACGGCGTCATCCTCTGGTGGCGCGACGACGACGGCGACCTCACCGATGCACTGGTCGACGTGCAGACCGTCCTCGACGACGGCGGCCTGATCTGGATCTTCACGCCCAAGCCCGGGCGCGACGGCGAGGTGGGCCACGGCGACATCCAGGAGGCGGCCACCACCGCCGGCCTGCAGACCACCAGCACGTTCGCCATCGCAGAGGACTGGTCGGCCACGAAGCTCGGCTATCGGGGCCGGGGCAAGTAGCGAGTCATGACAGAGTCTTCCGGCGCGCGCGCCGACGTGGTGGCGCTGAAGCCGGGTGACCCCGCACCCGACTTCACGCTCCCCGACACGCACGGCACCCCGACCACGCTGTCCGACCTGCGTGGCACCCCGGTGCTGGTCGTCTTCGTGCCGTTCGCCTTCTCGGGCACGTGCACGGGCGAGCTGTGCGCGCTGCGCGACAACATCGAGGACTTCGAGACCGCCGGAGTGCGGCTCCTCGTGATCTCGACGGACGCCGTGTTCACGCTCAAGGCGTGGCAGGCGGCCGAGGGCTACCAGTTCGACCTCCTGTCGGACTTCTGGCCGCACGGTGAGGTCGCGCAGGCCTACGGGGTGTTCGACGAGGGCTCCGGCATCGCGCTGCGCGGCTCGTTCCTGATCGACGCCGACGGGATCGTCCGCTGGAGCGTGGTCAACCCGCGCGGGCAGGCGCGTGACCTGGAGGACTACCGGCGGGCGGTCGAGGAGATCTGACCTGGTCCTGGTCCTCACCGGGTCGAAAATCTGGCCGGGTTTCGGATGCCGGGAAGGTATTGTTGTCCGCTGCTGGCGTTGTGCTGCTGAGGCAGTGCTGCCGGGGCTCGTAGCTCAGTTGGTTAGAGCGCCACGTTTACACCGTGGATGTCGGGGGTTCGAATCCCTCCGGGCCCACTCGCTGCAGAAATGCGGCCTGACCTGCGTCGACGCTTCCTCCTCATCTGGACAGCAGTAGACACTTCTGGACTCCTGTGGGCATTCGAATGCCCACCTCATGCCCACGGCTGCTGGCGCCCGTCGCCCACCTCACTCTGTGAGGGGGTCGGTCTCCATGGCAGGTAAGTCAGGTCACCGGGCGTTCGGCAACATCGAGACGCGCCGCAACACACGGACCAAGAAGGTCTCGGGCTATCGCGCGCGGTACCTCGGACCAGATGGTCAGACGCACCCGCGTTCCTTCGGGGACAAGCTCGCCGCAGAAGCCTGGCTCGTCGAAGAGAAGCGACTTATCGATCGGGACGAGTGGAGTCCACCAAAGTCGCGCGGTTCCGCGGTGGGGCGCTTGACGCTGAGCGAGTGGGCGCGGGAGTACATCGAGTCGCGGACGCTCGCGCCGTCGACCTACCGCAACTACACCCGCAACCTCCGCGTCTACATCGAGCCCGCGATCGGCAAGAAGTACGTCGACGAGATCACGGTCACGGACGTCACGGTGTGGCACACCAAGCTGAAGGCCGAGGCGCGAGCGCGAGCGAAGAAGGCCAATCGCGCGGACCGCACCGGAGCCGGTGAAGCCGCTCAGGTCTACAAGTTCCTCTCCGGTGTCTTCAAGGGAGCAGTCGAGGGCGGCCTCATCGGGATCTCGCCGGCGCGGGTCGTCGGAGCCGGGCGCTACAAGCGGCGCCGACGACCGGTCATCCTGACCCCCGTAGAAGTGCGGACACTGGCTGACGCGCTCCCCGAGAACCTGCGTGCACTGGCAGATCTGCTCAACTGGACGGGCATGCGCATCGGCGAGGCCCGAGCGCTCCGCCGGTGCGACGTCGACCTGCGAGACCCGCAGAACGCTTCGGTCAGTGTGGAGCAGAACGTCTCGCAGGGCGGCAAGGGCATCAATGCAGTGGTCGGCCCGGTGAAGACGGACGCGGGATATCGGACCATCGCGATCGCGGAAGACCTGGTGCCGATACTCGCCGCGCACATCGATCGCTTCGCTCAGTCTGGACGGGACGGTCTGGTCTTCCCTGGCCAGAAGGGCGGTGTTCTCCCGGAGGGGACGTGGCGCGACAACTGGATCAGAGCACGCAACAAGGCGGGCTTGCCGGGCGTGAAGACCCACGACCTTCGGCACACGAGCCTCACCCTTGCTGCACGAGCGGGAGCGACGACTGCCGAGCTGATGTACCGCGCCGGCCACTCCGAACCGCGCGTAGCCATGGACTATCAGCATGCTGCCGCCGAACGCGACCGGATGATTGCCGAACGCATGTCTGCAGCGGCACGTAAGGACGAGCTGGCCGAACGGCGGCTGCGACGGAACCCGGCCGTGCTGGAACCTGACGAGCGCCGCACCGATCGTTCGGAGCCGCCTGCGGACAGCATCGGACACCTGTGATCTGACAGGTCCGTCTGATGATGAAGGAGCAACATGAAACCTCGTGCCGGAACGAACAGCCCACGTCCCTCGCCATCGACGGTGGCCGGGCGGGGACCGAAGGAAAACCTGGTCAGCCTGACAGTGGCCGCAGAGACGCTTGGCATCTCTACCAAGACCGTGCGGCGTCGTATCGCCGATGGCACCGTGCGTGGCTACCGAGTTGGTCGACTGATACGGCTTGACCTCGACGAGGTCCGTGAAGCACTGGCGGTGGTGATCCCGTCAGCACGGTAGTTGTGCTCAAGTTCCCCAGGGGCGTCCCGCCTCTGCCAGGCTGGGGCCCGTGAACGACGATGTGACGCCATCGGCCACCCCGGCCCCGTCCGAACACGCCGCACGCGCCCACGTAGAGACGACGCCCCTCGTGCCTGCGCTGGCGACCGACGGGGGACTAGGTTCGGCGCTCGTCGCGGGGCTGCTGGTGACGTTCGCGATGGCCCTGCTCATACCCCTGGGCCTCGTGGCTGCTCACGGCGATGGCGTTGACCCGTCGGTCCTCACCAGAGTGGTCACGCTCGATGTCCTGCTAACGATCGCCACGCTCACTGCGGCGGCGGTGGCGCTCGGGTCGCTGCGGCTCCTCACGGCGGCGTCTCTCGTTACCGCGGTGGGCATCGTGATGGAGGCCGGCCTGTTGGGCGTCCGTCTGGCGTCGGACAGCGAGGTCCCGAGGATCGGTCACATCGCGCTGCTCATGCTGATCGTCTGCCCGCTCGCCCTCTGGTGGATTGCGATCCGGCGAGGCATCATCGCGCGCCGGTGGTTGCTGCTCGGTTTCGTCCTCGCGGTGCCTGCGGTGACTTACCTGCCGGCGATCGTGATGGCGGTGGTGTACGTCAGGCTGGACCTGCTTGCGGCCTATCTCGGGATGGTGCTGGGCATCGTCGCTGCGGGCCTTGTCGGCTTGCCGCACCGCGGCACCCGGTGGGCGGCGGCCGGGACGTTCGCCGTGCTCGCCCTGATACTCGCCCTGCACGTGCCCCCAAGCCTGGACGGCGGCGCGACGGAGAGCGTGCAGGTCGGCATCACAGTGACCCGTGTTCTCGTCGTCTCGGGCGCCGCGGTCTTCGCCGTCATGGCGGCGCGTAGGACGTCGGAACGATGGCTCGTCCGGTCCGAGGCCCCGCGCGTCGTCCAGCGTTGACGCTGCGCGTCGTCGGCGAGCGCTCTACCAAGTTCAGTGACTTGGCGCTGGGTCTGCCCTACCTGGCATCCGGTGCTAACCCCCAGCCGATCAGCAATGCATAAGGCCCAGGTCAGAAAGTGCATCTGACCTGGGCCTTCGGAGCCGTCTGTGGGAATCGAACCCACGATCCTCATTAGAAGCTTGCACAACCGGGCTCGCGCCCGATGCTGAACTGGGGAACGAGCAGGGCGGAGGCCGTCGGTGCACAATGACTCAGGTCCTTAGGCCTTGCAGGTTGCGGATGGTCATGCCTCCGTCTGGTCGCGCCAGGCCGCCGGGTCGCGTACGCCGCGCGCTGCGGCTGCGAACCGGTTGGTCTGCTCCAGGACGTTCTCGAACATGGCCCAGTCCTTCTCGTGGGTGCCGGCGCCGACGTCAGCGGGGTCGTAGTGCTCCCACCACCTGTCTAAGCCCTGCCAGAGCAGTGCGAACGCGCGCAGTGAGTGCCGCGTCTTGCCGCGCGTATCCCGGGTCGACTTGGGCTGGTTCAACCGCTGGATGGCAGCGGCGACGACCTCGTCGACGTCGTCCTGGCTGACCGATTCCACGGCCTGGGCGGTCGGGTCGGTCGCAGCGAGCTCGACCTTGACCCGGTCGTACAGCGGGAACACGGATGCTCCCTCGCGAATTTGTTCGAGGGCCTCGGCGGCCAGGGCCCGGACCCGCTCGGGACGATCGGGGTCCTGCGCGATGTCGGACAGCGTCGCGATGCGGTCCAGGCGGGAGTACGACGCTTTCCCGGTGACGATCCGAGCTGCCTGCGCCCGAGTCCGTCCGCGCAGGTCACGCGGTGGTGCCGATTTGGCACCACCGTCGATGTCCGAATTAGCCCCCGCTTCGGATGCAGGCTCTGCGGTGGTGTCTTGGGCGGCGTTGGCGGCGCCGAAGCGGGTGCTTGACTGGCGGCGTGCGGCGTCCTCGGCGAGGAGCTGCTTGATCTCCCGGTACAGCTGAGCCGCCTCGACGTCGTTGAGGGGCTTGCGCAGTTGTACCTCGTCGCGTTCGGCCAGCACTGCTTGCAGCCGGTCGGAGATCCCACTCCGTACCCACGGGCGCGTCGTGGCCCACCCGAGGCGTTGGATCGCCATCAGGCGCCGGAACCCGCACACCAGCACCAGGTCCGGGGTCACCGTGATCGGCTGCAACAAACCGAACTGTTGGATCGACGCGGCCAGGGCGTCGATGTCGCCCAGGTCGTGCCGGTGACGCTCGCCGACGGTGATCGC
This sequence comes from Promicromonospora sukumoe, assembly GCF_014137995.1. Classification (NCBI taxonomy): domain Bacteria; kingdom Bacillati; phylum Actinomycetota; class Actinomycetes; order Micrococcales; family Promicromonosporaceae; genus Promicromonospora; species Promicromonospora sukumoe. Next base: position 3,642,999 of record NZ_JACGWV010000001.1, on the reverse strand, counting down.
GTCGACGGCTACGTCCAAGCGCAGCAGACCTTCCGCGGTGTCCCGCTTCTGTCGCCGGGTCTCAGGCATCGCACATCACCTGCAAGACAGGCCGCGACGGCCAGCAATGGCCTACCGCCAGCGGCGCCAGGTCGAGCTCGTGCGTGGTAGCCATGACTCCACCGTGACGATCCAGCGCGCGCTTTCCGCACACCTAACCTGCGCACACCACGGGTGTGCGGGACGTTCTTACTGGTCAGAAGCGCGCACCACCTCGTCTCGTAAGCCGTGGTCTCTGAGCGCTCCAGTTCGTCGCCAGGGGCCGAGTTCTCCTGTCCATTTGTGCGATGTCCGTCCATGCGGCGAGGGTGCGTCGTGACCGCATCCCTTGTGCGCTACTGACGGGATGGTGCCTTGGGTTCGATGGGAAAGGTACGAGAGTCCGTGTTCCAGCGGGCTCGGACCAGACCCGGAGCGTGAGCCATGCAGGCCCAAAGCAAACCCCCAGCAGGCGAGTTGCACGGCATGTTCGTTGCCCTCATCGAGATCCTGGACGTGCTCGGTGAAGAGCGTGTCGCGGGCCTGACGATCCTGCGTGGGTCGGTGCGGATCGAGCCGTCCCGGTTGTCCGACGGCGTGGTGATGGCACGTGAGCTGGGCTTGACCGAAGGCGTCGTGCACCGGTTGGCGACGCCCGCCGTGGCGGACTGGTCCGGGACGGTTGCCGGGCTGGAGTGCCACGTCCGCTCGCTGGCGGGAGCCGTGCGATGACCGGGCCGCGTCCGGTAGCGCTGGGCTACGTCGCCGCCCGGGACACAGCGGAAGTCGAACGCCAGAGCCGCGAGGTCACCGCCTACGTGTCAGCCGAAGGGCTGGCCTTGGTGGAGATCCTCGACGACACGCGTGACGGTCTCACGATCAGCCAGGTCGCCGACGCCGCCCGCACCCACGGCGTGGACGTCGTAGTGGTCCCGGCTGAGGCGCGGCTGGCGGAGGCGTACACCCGGTTGGCGTACGAGCTGGAACGGGACGGGATGCGGTGCGTCCTGCTGGGCGACCCGCACCCGACCACCCGGCACGGCCATGTCCTGTCGGGTCTCGGGAGCCGTTCATGAGCGGCGTCGTGCGCGGAAAACTCATTGCGCTCGATGTCGACGGGACGATCATGTCGGCTGACGGCACCATCGCACCCGCGGTCCACCGCTCGATCGGGTTGTCACGTGCGGCGGGGCACCACCAGATCGTGCTCGCGACCGGAAGATCCCTTGCGGGCGTGCTGCCTGTCGCGGAGCGTATCGGCCTGACTGATGGGTATGTCGTGTGCTCGAACGGTGCCATGACGGTCCGTCTCGACCCGCTGGCTCCGGGTGGGTACCGGTTCGTGCGCACCGACCTGTTCGACGCGACGGCCGTGATCCGTCGTGCCCTGGAATTGGAACCCCCTGCACGGGTCGCGGTCGAGGAGCCGGGTTGGGGCTGGCGCGTGAACGAGCCGTTCGCGCCGGGCCAGGTCAATGGCGAGCAGAAGGTCGCCTCCGTCGCCGACCTGTGCTCCAGCCCTGCTACCCGTGTTGCGGTGGCCGCACCCGGCGTCGCGAGGCACCTCGACCTGCTGCGGGCGACCGGTGCCACCGTCACCCGGGCTGGTGAGTCGTGGCTGGACGTGACCGGCCCGGGTGTCACGAAGGCGAGTGCACTCGAAGTCCTGCGCGAGAAGCTCGATATCTCGCCCGGGTCGACGGTGGCCGTTGGGGATTCCGAGAACGACCTCGAAGCGCTGGCCTGGGCCGGGCGTGGGATCAGCATGGGCCATGCGCCGGCCGTTGTGCAGGGTGTGGCTGACGAGGTCACCGGCACGATCGATGAGCACGGCGTCGCGACGGCACTGGACTCACTTCTGCCGCCCATCGACACGACAGGGCTATCCGACCTTGCGGCGCAACTCGCCGTCGCAGTGGAGTCGGCGCCGGGCGTGACCAAGCTGCGGGTCTGGCACGGAGCGGGCGCGGAGCTGGCCGGGGCAGAGATCCACGCAGCGGTCGCCCGCGCCTGGCGACGTCACGCCCCGATCCCCGAAGCCGTCGGGTCCACCATGCTGGCCCTCACGGACGCGGCGGATCAGGCGAGCCTTGGCTATCCGACGACCGATTTGGGACTACGAGCCCGCTGGACCCGCGGAGAGGCCAGGCCAGCCCTGTTCGAGCTGCCGATCTGGCAGCGATGAACTCAACTCCGGCCCGATCCGAACGTGAGTCTGCCCACCGCCGGGCGAACCATTGGTCGGGACCGCGACCCGAGGGTCCTGAACAGCACCACGTTCCCCGCATTTCCACAGTTCCTGCGTGCAGGGCCCGGTAGTATTCCGGGCCAGGCCACGGCCGGACGCTTCTTCGAGCTCATGCGTGACTGGGACGTGCGCAGACGTACAAGTGGGAGACCACAGCCGACGTCGGCTTGCTGCCGCTGACGGTCGGCCTCACGGCAGGCGAATGGCCCGGGAGTTGAGGAGGAATGTCGTGAGCACACCGTGGCATCCCGACCTCAAGGTCGACCTCGTGCCCGGGCAACCTGCAAGCAAGCCCATGCACGTTGTGTCGGTCTGCTGGTGGATCGGCTGCGTCACCTTCGTTCCGGTCTGTATTGGCTTCTTCGCCGGGTACGGCAAACCTGCGCCGGACTGGTGGCTGCTGACGTTCCTGGTGTTCGGGGGTTCACTGGTTGCAGGGCGGATCGCGCTGGGGGTCGCGCAGCGCCCTGTTTCCCGTGAGAGAGCAGCCGGATACACCACGATCGCCCCGAACATCGACGACGCTGACTATGTCGATGCTGTCTCGCGACGGATCGTTCGCCAGAGGACGGAACCGCATATCGACAGGCGCGAGATCCGGCGGCGCCTAGCTCTGGTCCGTGAGTCAGCCCGTCGAGACCGCCGCGTCGCGCCTGACTACTGGTAGCGAGAGAGCCGCTAGATCAGATGCGCGGACGGATGGCGGGCTGGTCCCACCGTCGGTCAGCGGGCCGGTAAATCCGGCGCCTCCGTTGCTGCCGTAAGGACGACGTCGCTGCGCAACTGTGCCGGGTGCTGGAACATGTGCAGCGTGCGGGTGTTGCGTTGGGTCGTGCGAACGAGCGTGTAGCCCTGCTGTCGGTAGAGGGCCGCAAGTCCGTCGAAGTAGCAGCCGCGGCGTACCCAGTCGAGATCGCGTTGTGCGGCGTGGTCGAGCGCCCACCAGGCGATCTGGGTGCCGATCCGGTGCTCTCGCCAGTCCGGGTGAGTTGCCGTGGTGAACAGGTACAGGGCCGGTTGTGCGGCCTCATCGGCGGTCCACTCCGGTGGAGCCTGGTCCTGCAAGGTGGTGGTGCCGATGATCTGCTGACCGGCCTGCACCACCCACATGCCTCCGCCGTCCTCGCCGGCCAGGTCGGCGACCGACTCCGCGGCGTCGCGCCACGTCTCCATTCCTCGCTGTTCGAGCCAGTCCGAACGGGCCAGGATCAGGTCCCGCACTCCTGGACGGTCGGCTGTGGTGCTGGGTCGGATCGTGAACACGGTCGGGACTCCTTGCAGGGCCAGGGGCGGTCAGCAGTAGGCGGTGGTCGCGTGGTGCAGGGTCAGGACTTCTAGGAGCTTGGCGTCGTGGTCCTCACCGTAGGTGCCGGACTGGAGGCGGTCCACGGCGGAGGTGATGCCGTCGGGGTCGACGAGCTTCTCGTCGAACAGCAGTGATCCCTCGTCGAGCATCTCCTTGAGCAAGGTGACTCCTTGGGTGGTCAGGGCGTGCTGGACGAGTTCGGCGAACGATTCGCGCGCGGTGGGGTGGGTGACGTCGTCGGACATGCCGTGCGAGGCCAGGTGCTCGCGCTGGAGCTGCTTGAGCATTCGCCAGTCGTAGGGGAGCTGTTCGCCGAGCGCGACCATGTCCGGGTCGGCGAACGGGTGGACCGGCCAGAGTCCTTCGCGCAGCAGGACGGGTGCGGTGGTCTCCAGCGACAGGAGCGTCATGGAGTTGATCTGCGCAGGTGGGGCGATGCCGTCGTCCGCGAACTCCAGCGCGGCCCGGGTTCGCGCTCCGATCCAGGGCAGGTCCGCCGCGGTGGACAGGGGCGGCAGCTTCTTGTCGGGGTACTCCTCGACGGACAGGGCGACCATCTCGTCCCCGCCGAGGCCGGTGACGACGCTGGTCGCCCCGGTCCGAGCGGTGGCACGGGCCATGAGCGTGAACGGGTGGTGCAGGGGTTCTTCGGCCGGGCTGATGGGGGCGCCCTGGGTGCGTAGGCAGGCGGCGGCCAGGGGCTGGTGTGCCATGGCGTCGATCAGGATGTCGGTCTCGGCGTAGGACATGACGGTGCGCATCTCGGTCCGTCGTCGGATCTGCGAGTCGCGGCCGGGTCCGCCGATGAGAAGTGCTGCGGTCTTCAGGCGTCCGGGCCAGCGTGCTGCGGCGCGGGCCGCGATGGTGCCGGAGTCGAAGCCTCCGGTGAGGTGGAACAGCGTCCGGTCGGGATCCAGGGGCCGCTTGTCCAGGACGACGTCGATGGTGCTGGTGAAGGCGTCGATCACCTCGGCGTCCTGGGCCAGCTCACGGGGGCGGAGGTGGAGCGCGGGTTCCGGGTAACGGATCACGAGGTGGCCGGCGAAGTGTGCGGTGGCACGTTCGGTCAGGTGCCAGATGCCGGTGAAGAACGTGTCGGTGCTGTAGCGGGGCCGGTACACGAGCAGCCGTGCGGCCTCGCGCACGTTGATCCCGCGCACGTAGTCGGTCAGGTCGGCCATGTCCCATGACCCGGCGAGGACGTGTGCGTCATGGGCCAGGTACAGCGGCGTGACCCGAGCAGCCCCGGCGGTCACCCGCACCGGTTCGCCGTCGGCCAGCTCGATCGCGACGAAGTCCAGCGGCCACTGCACGGCCAGGCTGCGGATGCGCTCGAAGACCTCCGGCGTCACCGTCTCGACGGCCGCCGACGTCGGGCTGGTTCCGGAGGCTCTCTCGCGGACCACGACCAGGGTCCGGGTCTGGTCGGTCACGGCCACCTGCTCGACGGCGGGATTGTCGACCGGAGTGATCCGGGTCGCCCCGTCCTGGCTCTGGTAGCTCGTGCCGGTCCACGTCAGGGGACCGGCCGCACGGGTATCGATACGCATCCGCAGCATGAGGTTTTGCTCCTTTCGTCAGACGGCCGTGGTGTCGTAGGTCTTCGCGCCGTCGGACGACCCGGAGACCTTCTTGTAGTCGTGCGCCTCTTCGGGGGACTGCACGAAGCGAACGGACCGAGAGCAGAACAGGGTCTCGAAGCCCAGGTCAGGCTTTCGAGGAAGCTCGAACATCTCCATCAGGCACCTCCCATATCGGTAACCGGGCAGACGCCATGCCTGCCCGCTACCGATCCAAACGCCCAGCACAGCGGCATCCCAGAGCATCGGTGCGGCATCCCTGCGGCGTTCGTGCGGCGCGACCCGACACCACCCCAGATCACTGCTGTCGCCTCGGCGCCGGTTAGCCGGACAAACGGGCCCGGCTGGGTGAGCGTGGGGCACACTGTGGACGTCAGTACCCCGTCCGACCTGGAGAACGTGATGCCCACGGAGTCTCGTGTGGAGTTCCGCTCGCTCGACGGCCTGCGCCTGGTCGGCGACGTCGTCATGCCCGACACCACACCCGAGATCGGTGTTCTTCTGGTGCACGGCCGTGGCGTGACCCGGCACGAGTCAGGGTTCTTCGACCGGATCGCCGAAGGCCTCGCGGCGGCGGGGATCGCCTCGCTGCGGTTCGACCTGCGTGGGCACGGCGAGTCCGAGGGAACCCAGGAGGACGTGACGCTCGCCGGCCTGCTCAACGACGTGAGGGCCGGGTTCGAGGTGCTGCGCGCCGAGACGGGCGTTGCGACGACGTCGCTGGTGGGTCAGTCGTTCGCCGGAGGGGTGTGTGCGTACTACGCCGCGAGGCGTCCGGCGGAGGTGCAGCATCTGGTGATGCTGTGCCCGCGGATCGACTACAAGGCACGCACGATCGACGGCCGGCCGTACTGGGTGGACGACCACCTGGACGACGAGCACGCCGACCTCCTGACCCGGGACGGGTTCCTGCAGTACTCGACCTCGTTCCGGCACGGGCGCGCGTTCCTCAACGAGGTCTTCTGGCTCCAGCCCCACACGGCTCTCGGCGATGTCGCCGCCCCGACCTTGCTGGTCCACGGGGACGCGGACACCCAGGTCCCGATCGGCCCGTCCTACGACGCGATCAAGGAACTCAACGAGCAGTCACGACTTATGGTCGTCGAGGGAGCCGGCCACGGCTTCGCCGTCGCCGGCGACAAGGCCTACCAGCAGCCGCAGACCCTGGCCTGGCAGACCGAGGTCATCGAGGCGATCACCAACTGGGTCACCCCGGGGCACTGACCGGAGCGAGGGGCCGCCGGTACCCTGGCGCGAGACACCAGACCGCGAGGGGAGGCCAGGATGACCGGCAACGCGGACGAGACCGTCGGATCGCGCATCGCGACCTACCGCAAGCTCGCGGGCTACACCCAGCGCGAGTTCGCCGACCACGCCCACCTCTCCCTGGGAGCGGTCCGCAAGGTCGAACAGGGCGAGCGCCTGCCCACCTACGGCTTCCTCAACACCGCAGCGCGCACGCTCGCCGTCAGCGTCGAGGAACTCACCGGCCAGCCCTACCGCGGACGCAAACGGTCCGACGCTCGTGTCCACGCCCCGATCGCAGCCATCCGCGCCGTCGCGCGTTCCTACGACCTCCCGCCCGCATGGCGCCCCGAACCACGGTCACTGGACGCCATTGCCCGCGACGTCGACCTGGCCACCAGCTACCGCGCCGCAGCCCGCTACACCGCACTGGGCGAGATGCTCCCCGCACTCCTGGAAGAGCTCACCGCGTGCGTGCACCACCTGGACGGCAAGGCCCGCCGCCGAGCAGCTCGCCTTCTGGCCTCTTGCTACTACATGGCCTACTGCCTGGCCTCACGCCTCGGCTACGTCGACCTGGCCTCGATCCTCGAAGAGCGGCTTCAGTGGGCGTCATCACTGGCCGACGACCCGCTCTCGATCGGCCTGTCGCAGTGGACCCGCGCCAACGGGTTCCAGGTCGCCAAGGACTACGACACCGGGCTCCGGCTCCTGGAATCGTCCTACGACCAGCTTCAAGAGGCGGTCGGTGCCGATCCGTCCGGGGCAGCAGTCACGCTGCTGGGAAGCATCCGGCTCCGGCAGGTCACGCAGGCTTCCCGTGCTCGCGACGACGATGCCACAGTCCATTACCTGGAGGAGGCACGTCGGCTGGCCGAGCGGGTTCCTGACGGCGTCGACCGCATCCACTACCACCTGACCTTCGGGCCGGTGAACACCGCCGTCCACGACATCGCCGCGCAGATCGAGCTCAAGCACCCCGATATCGCCGCCGAACGAGCCCGCGAGCTGCACCTGCCCGCCTCGATGCCGCGAACCCGTCGAGGGCACCATCTGATCGATGCCGCGCGTGCCTTCATCGCCGTTGAGGACCGCGACGCGGCTCTGGGTGCGTTGCAGCAGGCCCGCGCGGTTGCACCGCAGCAGACGCGGTACCACCCGATGGCGCGCGAAGCCGTCCGCGTCCTGGCCGGCCAGCACCGCAAGGCCGGCGAAGAGGTCCGCGCGTTGGCGGCCTGGATCGGGTCGGCCAACCCCGAGACGGCCTGACACCTGGCGTCAAGTGCTGGCGGCTATGGGTGGTACCCCGCCGTGGGGTACTTAGGGTCTTGCTTCTCCCGGATTCTGGTTCAGTCGGGAACCATCCATCGAGGGGGACGCATGGCAACCCAGGCAGTGACACTCCACAGGCGCGACATCAAGCGCTTGCTCCAGGCTGCCGGTGATACGCGAGCGATCGAGCAGCTCGCCGAATCTGACGACACTGCGGCCGTCATCGTGGTCGTGCTCGCGCACAGTCAACCGGAGAAGAACCCGACCGAGCGGGAAGCAGCTCGCCTCGCAACCCTCCGCGACGGGGTGAGCCGCGCGCCGCAGTCGCGCCGGGATGCGCTGGCCCGCCGCAGACGTGAAGTCTGCAAGACACAGGAGGGCCTGGCGATGGAGGTCGGGGTCCAACGGTCGACCGTGACCCGCTGGGAGGCCGGCGACACGACGCCGTCTCTCTGGGCTCGGCCTCGGATCGCTAACGCGCTCGGGGTGACGCTCGATCAGCTCGACGAACTTTTGGGAACCGAACCACAGGGCCAGCACCCAGCGGAGGCCGCAGCTGCCGACGACGCCCAGTTGGTGGGCGTTCTGGAACCACCCGCCGTCGCGTAGCTCCAGCACGATGGCCTCCTTCGTGACGCCACGACACAAGGGTGGCGTGGCACACAGGCATCCCGTATGCCCGGGGGACGCGCAACTCGGCGGGTGACTTCGCAACTTCTGTTTGTTTCAGGGCCCGTCGCCCCGGGTTACTCCCTGTCGGCCCGAAGACCGCCATCCCGAATGGGAGGCGGTCTTTTCGCATGCCCGGGGGAGTCTGGCCGCCCTTGGTGCGTGGGGTCTCGACGCGGGGACCCACCGCCACGTTTCCAGCAGCGGCGACAGCGGCGACGAACAGCGACAGCGACGCGCAGGCATGCGACGACGTACGCGCGACCGATGCACCGACGCGATGCACGCGGCTGCGCGACGAGGGCAGGCGCGCACCGGGACAGCGGGTCCCGCGGACCGCCACGACGAAGGCCACACACCTAATGCACAAGCCGTGAGCGGAGGCCGCCGAAGGCGACCTGGAACAGCCTGACAAGCGCCTGCGGAAGGGGGTGGGGGCCCGTGATGACGGTCCACGTGCTCAGCGCCGGCAGCGGCTACACCTACCTCACCCAGCAGGTCGCCTCAGGCGATGTGCCGCGGGGCCGCGGGATGTCGTTGACGGACTACTACATGCAGCACGGCAACCCGCCCGGCCACTGGGTCGGCACGGGGCTCGACCAGCTCGGGGTCTCGGGCCAGGTGCTGGAGAAGCAGATGAAGTCCCTGTTCGGCCAGGGCCGACACCCCGACGCCGACCGCTTGGAGGTCGAAGCCCTCGCCCGCGGCGTGTCGAAGCAAGACGCGGCTCGCGTCGGTGCGCTAGGTCGCGCGTTCCCCGAGTTCAAAGCCAAGGCCGACGACGGCTATACCGCCGCGCTGGAAGCCGCATTCGCACGGTTCGCCCGCGAGAACGACCGGCCACCGGAGGCAGGCGTCGAGCGGGACCTGATCCGCTGGAACGTCGCGCGCACGCTGGCGCAGCAGGAGCACACCGAGAAGGGCGGCTCGGGCGGCGTCTCTGAGAAGGACGTAGCGACCTGGCTGGCGAAGCGGGGTCAGCAGCCCCGCAAAGCCGTGGCCGGGTACGACCTGGTGTTCACGCCGTCCAAGAGCATCTCGGTCCTGTGGGGTCTGGGCAATGCGGCCACGCGGGAGGCGATCACGAAGGCGCACACCCAGGCCTGGCAAGACACCCTGGCATGGATCGAGTCCGAGGCCGCGCTGACCCGCGGCGGGGCGGGTGGTGTGCGGCAGATCGACACTCACGGGCTGACCGCCGTCGCGTTCGACCACCTCGACTCCCGGGCTGGCGACCCCAACCTGCACACGCACGTCGCGGTCTCCACCAAGGTGCTAGGTGTCGACGGGACCTGGCGCGCGCTGGACGGCCGGGTGCTATTGGGACTGAAGGTTGCGGCGTCCGAGCGGTACAACACCCGCATCGAGCAGCTCCTCGTCGAGGTGCTCGGGGTCGCGTTCCACACCGAGACCCGGGGGCGCGGCAAGCAAGGTGTGCGCGAGATCGTCGGTATCCCCAAGCCACTCCGGGATGCGTTCTCGAGGCGGCGTGCGGTGATCCAGGAGTCCTACGAGTCCCTGCGGGCCGAATACCGGGCGAAGTACGGGCACGAGCCGGACACGAAGACCGCCTACCGGCTGACGCAACAAGCCAATCTAGATACTCGCCAAGGCAAGGGCACCCCGGTCGGGCTGCGTCACCGGCTACCCCAGTGGGCGCAGACGGCAGCCACGGTCATGGGCGGACCAGACGCGGTAGAGCGCATGCTCGCCCGCGCGCTCCACCCTCGCCCGGACACCGGACGGGTCGTGGTCGACGAGCTGAAGGACCTCTGGCCTGCCGTCGCCCAGGACCTGGCCGGTCGGGGGATTGCCCGGTGGGCGGCCCAGGACGTTACCGGGGCGGTTGAGCGCCTCGCTGTGGCGTGGCCGCGCGCCCAGGTCTTCCGGCAACTGCGGTGGCGCACACCGGCCGGCCGGCAAGCCGTGCTGACCGACTGGGCCGCACAGGTGCGCGCTCAGGGCGACCTTGTCGACGCGTGCCTGACGAACGTGGCGGGCAAACGGGCGACCTGGACGACCTACCACCTGCAGGCAGAAGCCACCCGGCTGGCCCGCGAGCACTCTCCCCGAGGGACCGACCTGCTGGTCCTGGCAGCGAGGATCGCCGGGTATGCGGAAGCGGGCAGCCTCGTGATCACGCCCCCAGACCTGAACGAGCCACCGGACGTCATGCGCCGCAAGGACGGCGAGAGCGTCTACTTCGTGCACGGCTCCACGAAGTACACCTCCCTCGCGGTCCTGGAGGCCGAAGACCAGCTCCTGGCCGCCGCCCGCACTCCCGGTGGCCTGGTCATCGACCCGGACGCGGTGGAGGGCGCGATCGATCAGGTCCGGGTCGACCGGGGGCGGGTCCTGAACCGGGGGCAGCGGGACCTGGTGGCCCACTTCGGGGCCAGCACGGTGCTGGCGGCGGGGATCGGGCCGGCCGGGACCGGGAAGACCACCGCGATGCGCGCCTTCGCGACAGCGGTCCAGGAATCGGGCGGCAAGCTCATCGCTCTCGCGCCATCGGCGGCCGCCGCGGAAGTCCTCGGCGCGGACCTCGGTGACGGGATCACGGCGGAGACCCTGGACATGTTCCTCCTGGCTAACCGCGGCGCGGGAAGTGAACGTCTGCGCGAACGCCTCACGGTGGAGCCTGGGACGGTGGTCCTGGTCGACGAGGCCAGCCTCGCGGGCACGCTCGCTCTCGCCGACGTCCTGGCCATCACCCAGCGGGCGGGTGGGAGTGTCCGGTTGCTGGGGGACCCGGCCCAGCTCGGTGCCGTCGCGGCCGGGGGCGCGTTGCGGCTGATCGCGCAGCAGGTCGGTGCGGTCGAGCTGACGCAAATCCACCGGTTCCACACCGGAGGCGAAGCAGAAGCCTCCCTCCAGCTCCGCGACGGCGACCACCGTGGCCTGGACTTCTACATCACCAGCCGTCGCACCCAGGGTGGGTCGGCAGCGGCGATGGCGGAGGAGATGTTCGCCAACTGGCAGACCGACTCCGACCACGGTCGCAAGACCATCATGATCGCCGCGACCAACACCCTCGTCACCGAGCTGTCCGCCCGCGCCCGCCTGCACCGCGTGACCCGCGGCGAGGTCGAGGACGACGGCGTGGCCCTGCACGACGAGAACCGGGCCGGGATCGGGGACGTCATCGTGACCCGGCTGAACAACCGCCACCTGCGCGCCCAGCACGACGACGGGCACATCGACTGGGCTCGCGACTGGGTCCGCAACGGCGACCTCTGGCGCGTGACCGCCCGCGACGAGAACGGTGCGCTGCAGGCCACCCACCTGGAGACTGGGGCGACCGTGGTGCTCCCGGCCGACTACGTCGCGGCGCATGTCGAGCTCGGATACGCGGCCACGATCCACCGGGTGCAGGGCATGACCGTCGACACCTCCCACGCGATGGTCGGCGTTGGGATGACCCGCAACGAGCTCTACACCGCCATCACCCGCGGCGCGGACTCCAACCGGGTCTACGTGGAGACGGACGACGTCCTGGAATTGGACCCGCACCGTCAGCCGGACCTGGAGCGGGCGGTGCTGAACGCGCTCAAGGGTGTCCTGGACCGTGACGGCGAGGAACAGTCCGCCTCCCGGGTCATCGAGGACGAGTGGGATTACGCGCACTCCCTGGCCCGCCTCGTCCCGGAGTACGAGGACGCCTACCTCGCCTTCCTCGAACCAGACCGCACCGGTCGCCTCGCAGAGGCTATGCGGTCGGTGCTGCCCGGCCGGGTGGCGGACCGGGTCCTGGGCGATGAGGTGTGGCCGGTGCTGGCCAAGCGGCTGTCCATGCATGAGGCCGCCGGTACCGACCCCGCCACCGTGGTCCGCCGCGCGGCCAGCACGGGGTTCGGCAACGCCCGGTCGATCGCGAAGGTCCTGCACCACCGCATCGGCCTACCCCGCCCCCACGACCACGACGAGCGCGGACTTCCGGCCTGGATCACGACAGCACCCGACACCACCGACGAAATGGTCTGGGCCGCTGGCGCCCCGACGATCGGCGCGGACGAGCTTGGTGACCCGCTCGGGACGACGCCGTCGCACGGCTCAGCGCCGCAGGAAGCCGGAACCAAAAGCAGTGCGACGGGCGGTTTGTGCGTCCCGGCGGGCACGGATCGGGAGCCGGCCAGGACCGGTGCCAAGGAGCCTGTGGTCGACGCGGGGGAGCGGGACCTGGTCGTCGAGATCACCAGCCGGGCCTGGGCATGGTGGACCGGGCAGAAGTCCACCCAGTCCTGGGCGACCCGGTACATGACCAGCCGCGGCCTGATTGACGCGGAATGGGGTGCCGCTCCCGCGTTGTGGACCGGCCTGACCGACCACCTGGAGTCCCTCGGGTACACGCCCGACCAGCTCGTCACCGCAGGGGTCGCCACCCGTACCAAGAACGGGCGGGTCATCGACAAGTTCCGCAACCGGATCGTGTTCCCCTACCGCGACCAGACCGGGCAGGTCGTCGGCGTCACCGCACGCATTAACCCCGCCGAGGCAGACACCGGTGACGGGCGGGCACCGAAGTACCTGAACACTCCCGAGACCGCCGCGTACCGCAAGGGCGAGCTCGTCTACGGTCTGGACCCCGACGCGATCAGTCGCCTGGCGGCCGGTGCCCGGCCGGTGTTGGTCGAGGGCCCGACCGACCACGCCGCCCTGCATCTGGCCGCCGTCCGCCTGGCGGAGCAGACTGGGGTCGAGATCGTGCCGGTCGCGGCCGGCGGTACCGGCATCACCGAGCAGCACCTGCAAGCCCTGCGTGACGCGACCGGTAGGGACCTGTCCGACCTGATCGTCGCCCTGGACCCCGACGCCGCGGGCCGCACCGCGGCGGCCCGGGTCTGGGCCATGCTGACCCTCGAAGAAGCCACCCGCGCCCAAGCGCTTGATCTGCCGACCGACCCCGCGCAGACCGCGACCGACAATCCCGGGGCTCTCGCCGGTGCTCTGGCCGAGACGATGCCGCTGAGCTGGTTCGCGATGGAGCCCAACTTGCAGACCATCCGAGAGCTGGACCATTTCGAACGACAGATCCCGGCGCTGCGGGCCCTCGTCGACCACCTCTACGACCGGGTCGGGCTGGACCAGTGGTGGCCCCTGGTCGAACACGTCGCACGCGCCATCGGCGACACCCCCGGCTCGGCGACCCACGCCCAGCTCGACGTCCCCTCCGTACGGCGAGTCGTGACCGACCACCTCGCCAGCCGGATCCTGCCCGACGCGCACACCGGCCCGGACCACGACGGCGCCCTCTACACCGACCCCGCCGACCCGGGACACCGGGAGACCGACGCCGCGCGTGCGTGGGAGACGGACCCGCTTGTGGCCGCGTGGCTGGCCCGTCACGCCGACCTCATCGCTGCCCGCCTGAACACCCTGGTCCAGGACGCCCTCACCGACCCGCAGCTGTGGATGGAGGCCATCATCCCGCCGCCCCTGCCCGGTCCCGCACGCGAGGCCTGGATGGTGGCGATGGAGCAGGTACTGGCATACCGCGACAGGTACCAGATCACCGACCCCGTCCACCCACTCGGACCCCAGATCGGGCAGGGCGAGCGCGCCGACGCCCGCGGTATCGCCGACCGGGCTCTGGACACCATCACCGCCCGCGGCACCGGAACTCGACCCGTGGCCCGGCCGGTCCGGCCCCGCCCCAAGCCGCTGGGACGGGCGCCAGCCGTGCTGGCTGACGCGCGGGTCAGCGCCGAATGGATGCGCCGAGAGGCCGACGAACGCGCTCGCCGCGGCCGCGCCGAGCAGGAACGCGACCGGGCGACCGCCGGGAGCTGGTAAACGAGGCTCACTTTTGCGACCGAGCACCGCCGGTGGGTGGCCAGACAGCCAGTCGTCAGGAGGTACGTGGCTCTTTGTTGATGTCAGTGGGCCTTGCGGGTAGATGGCAGCCTGGTCGGGACACCGATGTGGATCATGCGTACGAGACTGGCGCGGCCCTCCGCGAAGGCTGAACAAGGACGTCTCGCCATTGCCATCCGATGGTGCCAGGCTAGGATGGAGCCCCTTCCGATCCCGAGTGCATCCGATGTGGACAGCGGTGCCCTGCGGCGCAGGCACAACGCAGCGCCGTGTCGTACTTGACTTCGGGGCAGCGGTGGACGGGTCGTGCCTTCGGTGGGGGCAGCCTCCTCACCAGCGACGCGGCGGCGATGCGCAGACGGATCCTTGGCGGCGTTGCCCCGGACTCGGTTGGGCCGGGGCCCGTGCTGGTCTCCATGGTGCGGTGGGCTGGTGGTGGTCTGGTCGTGCCGGGGTGTGGATGCGATCCTCTACCGGTGGAGGCCGCCCGAGACGAGCGCACCGGCGCGATCGTGTCTGTGGACGTCTACGGCCGCCTCGGCCCCGACGAGCGTTCGCGGCTGCAGCTGGTCTGCGATGGCAGCGTGCCCTCGGGTGCAGCGTGCGCCGGCGCGGCGCACTATCGACGTCGGTCGGTCGACGGCCGCCGCCCGTGCTTCTACAACACCGCGCACAGCGACGGCTGTTCCTCGGCGTCGATCGCGTCCGACGACGCCGAGGGCGACGAGGGACGTGACGCCCAGGTGCTGACAGCGTCCGCCGGGCTGATCACGCTCCGTGTTGACCCGCCCCGGCCATCGACAGGTCCAGATCAGCGCCGGAGGCCGGATGACGATGTGCCGGGGGCCACGTCGGTCAGGCACGTTCTGCGCCCCGCGTGGGCGGTTGTGGGTGAGGGAGCGACCACACGTCGCCTGCGCACTGTGCTGTCCGCGTTGCTCGCGGGCAAGCTCGACCCTGAGGTGATGGTCGCCGTGGAGGAAACGGCTCCGATGCTGGCCGCGGTCTTCTTCGTACACATGACCAGTACCGACCCCGCAAGGTCCGCTGGGCAGACCCGTGGCTACTGGGGTCGCGTCCGCCGCGTGGAGAGCAACGTAAGTACAGGATCGTTCATGCTCTATGCCGACGGCGTGCGGGACCCGTCGCTGAAGGTGGTGGTCACGAAGCAGCAGGCGGCCGCGCTGGGGTTGGACGAGGATCAGCGGGCCACGCTGATCGGCGCGTACATGCTCGCGGTGGGCAGGTATCAGGTCTCACGCGCCAACAACCCCTACATCATGTTGCCCTCGCCATGGCACCTGGGGATGGTTAAGCCGTCCAAGGGTTCCGCCTGACACGTCGTGGCCATCACGACCACAAAGAAGGGTCTCGAATCATGGCGTTCTACGAGTCCAACCGCGCGCTGCGGGAGATAGAGGACAGCCGCGTGATTCAGTCCGTGGAGAAGTTCGGGCTGGAGCGGGTCTTGATGAGCGCGGTGGAGACGACAATCGAAAGCGGGTTCACACGGAACGTCGATCGTGCGCTGCGACTGCGTCGAATCGACCATCGTCGCCGAGTCACCCGGAATCCTCGTCGCGCTGTCCGAAAAGGGCAGCTCGTCGACATGAAGGTCACAAATCTAGCTGTTGGCGTCATGCCGTTTCTCTACTTCGCTGATCTGGACGGACTGGAGGTGCCCGGTGCCGCCGTGGCGTTCTGGGCGCACGCCACCGTCGAATCGCGACGTGGGAATCGTGGTCGGCCGCTTCAGGTCGTGATGCTGGGCTCACTGGACAATCTCCCGACACGGCGTTGGAGCCCGTGGAAGCCCGGCGAACTGGCTCATGACTACCCGTCAGAGCCAGGATTCCTGTCCCGGATCGTGGCCGCCGAACTCCGGCTCACCGGTGCCGCGGTCGCCCAGCATGTCCACGACTACGAAGATGCGTACGAGCCCGGGCCGGGGGAGCGGGCAGAGTTCGCGTGGGGACAGACGACGCGCGCGACCTACCCCAGTGCGGTCCCAGGCACACCGGAAACGTGGATTCGGGAGCGCATCCACTCGGCACGCGTAGTTGCAGAGGTCTGTGATGTTCAATCCGAGACGTACGACGGCGCCACGTCCGTTCTGCTTGCCCGACCGGTCCTCATACAGAACATCAGCTGACGGTCTGGCGCGCCCAGCCCATGGGTGAACATTCGAGACGGGACTGCTGCACCGTTGGCGTGTAAGGCTCGCGTGTGCGCTCAAATCTCCTGGCCTGTCCGTGATGGACTGGAGGTATGGATGATGCGTCGTTGCTGATTGACCAGCGCTCGGCCTCTTTGGCGGCTGCCGGGGAGGATGTGCGGGCGTGGGCGAGCGGGCGGCGGGTGTTCGTATCCAGCCTGATCACCGACATGCCCGACGAGCGGGCCGCGGTGCGGGCAGCGATCGAGTCGGTCGGGGCGACGGCGGTGATGTTCGAGGATCTCGGCGCGCAGGACATCTCGGCCGAGCAGGCCTACCTCTCGGGAGTTCGCAGCTCCGAGGTCTACGTCGGCATGTGGGGCTCGCGCTACGGCGTGCGGATGCCCGACGGGTACTCAGCCACGCATGCGGAGTTCTTGGAAGCCGAACGCAACGGGCTGCGGTTGTGCCTGTTTGTCAACGGCGAGACCGGCGGAGAGATGGATGGTGCGCAGCGCGATCTGATCCAGGGTGCCCGCAATCTGTACACGACGAGCCCGTGGACCGACCCGGAAGACCTCGGCAGGCGGGTGCGGCGCCGCCTGGAGGAATTGGCGGCGGAGGAACTGGCACCTTGGGTGCGGGTGGGCCGGACACTGTTTCGTGCGCGCGAGATCACCAACGACGGGAGGACGATCTCGCTCACCGCGGCGGTGCGCAGCGACGCGGTCCATGCCGAGCTGGTGCGGTTGCGGGACAGCCGAGCTGGAGGTGTCCCGTTCGCCTCCCCTCATACCGCGCTGCCGGTCCAGATCTCGGGGCTGTCCACGACGACTGTCTCGACGATCGGTCATGAGGAGCGGTTGACGTTGGTCGCCCAGGATCAGCGGAGCTCGAACCTGCGCGCGTCCACGATCAATGGGATATCGGCTGACGAGGTGGGCCGGCGGGCGTTGTCCGATGGGCTGTTCGGCACCTCGCTGCTCGGCCAGCAGATGGGGTGGATGACGCGGCCGATCGATCCGCTGGCACCGCTGCGGGGACTGGGCCTGGACGACAGCGTCCTGCGTCCGGTGGCGCGACTGTTGTTCGCTGAGCGGCTGATCACAGACCAGGCCGCGACCAGAGTTGATTCATTTGCGCTCGGCCCCTCCCACCAGGGCGCGCGGCGTCTACGGGCCACCTGGACCCCGCCGCAGGTCTATGCGAACGAACCCGACCCAGCACCCGTCTCGATCGACGGCACCGTGACGGGCCTGTGATCGAGACAGGTCCCTTTCGCCAACCGGCGTCGATAGCTTCGACGAGACGAAGATTGGCGGCTGGTCGAACTAGCGCAGCGAGTCGTCAGCGTCAACGCGGTGACACGACGTAGCCGAAGGCATGCTGCCCGTCGCGTAGGCGGGAACCACAATGATCGCTGACAACGATCTGGAGTTGCCTGACGGGTTCGATGTTTGACGCGCTTGAGCGGCGAGGCGGTGATGGCTGAATGGGTTTCGGTTCCTATCGGACGGCGGCGTCGTCGTCGTTCCAGAGGTACTCCGTGTGGAAGCTCAGCCGGGCGACTTCTTTCAGCCAGTCCTGGTAGCCGTCGGATGCCGCGGGCGCCCCGGCCTGCAACGCGTTATCTGTCATCATCGTGAGCCTGTCCCAGATACTGCACTCCGGGCAGTGCTCATGACGCACGAGCGCGTGTTCGGCGCGAACGTTCGTGAGCAACGCGGGCAGCGGCATCCCGGCTTGCGAATCGTCGAGTGCGCGAAAGATCCGCGCTGCTTGCGCGGGCGCGGCCACCAGGAGGCCTAGCAACAACCCTGCCGACAGATAGCCGCCGGTGCGCTCCCGGTCGAACGTCTCATGTCCCGCGACGTGCCGCCCGAGGCGTAACAGCTGGTAGAGGTTCAGGATCTTCTTCACGGCCCGCGGGGTTGTTGCTGCCTGCGCGACCACGGCGAGGTAACGGGCCTCGTGGTTTGTCAGGCGCAGCGTGTTCGCGCGACGTTCACGGGTGACGGCCTCCAACGTGCCCGGATCGATCAGATGAGGCTCGCTGAGGCGAACGTCGTCGAACTCGTTGCCCGACGTACCGGGCGTGTCGGTCGGCGCAGGCACAGCTTGCAGCGTCGCGCGGTCCGTTGGGTCTTCGTTCGACGCCGTCTTGCCCTCCTTCGGAGGCAACGGTGTCTCGGTGACGGTCTGGAGATCGAGCAATGCACGATCGACCAGGTTGCCGTCGGCGGCAGTGCGTAGGAGGTAGTCGCCGGCGATCTCGGGCGTCAATTTGGGCAGTGCGTAGGGGATTTGGAAGATCTTGTCGAGGAAGCTGAGTGGGTCGCCAACAACTGAGCCCAGCTGTTCGTGGACTTCGGCCAACCGGAAGATCTCGTTGTTATGTTGCTCGACCGATCGTCGCAACCAGCGTGGGTCGACCGACACGATCACGATGAACAACGGGATCGACTGCAAGAGCGCGACAGCGTGGAGAACCTCGACGACCCTGTCAGGTTTGCACCTGTCCAAGTCGTCGAGGTGCAGGATGATCCGGTCGGTGTAGACAGCGTCCAGGTCCTTGCGCTGCTCTTCGGGCAGTGCGTCGCGTTGTTCGTGTGCTCGTTCTAGGAGCCGGGCGAGTTCGGTGAGCTCGTCCTGGACCGCGCCCGCGGCGCCGCGGTGCTTGTCCAATTTCTCTAGGCGTTGGGGGTCGTGGAGGTGGTCGGCGAGGCGGGCGACGAAGTCTGCAGCCCTCGCCGTCGAAACGACGGCGACAAGTTCCTGCTCACGTTCGGCTAGGGAGTCCAGCACGAGCCGCCGAAGGCGTGACCACGACGCGGCTACTCGAGGCCAGGTCCGGACCAGCTTCGACAAGGCCCTCGCGGCAGAAACTACGAGCGCGGAGACGACGGTGACCCAGCCAAGGGACGTCCAGATGGTGGCAACCCCGGAAACGCGATCCTGTGCCCAGGCAATAAAGCCGGGAGCGTTGAGTGTCAGAACAGTCGCGACACCGATTGCAAGAGCGGCAATGCCGAGACTGGCGACGACCAACAGGACCGGGACAGGTCCGCCCTGCCGGAGAACCCCAGGCAGGAGTCGGAGGATCCGGGCCTGGGCATGCGCCCATGCGATCGCCTCCTTAACAGTCCTCGGGCGCTCGGTGTTCAACCCAGCCCTGAGCCGAGAGAGTCGAGCTGCTTCCAACGTCGCATCACGGACGCGACGGCCGAGGATGTCACTGTCGGTCGTACCACTGGTCTCGGTGGGGCCATCGGGTGGCACTTTGTCGTCTCCGCGCAGGGTTCGCACGACCTGGGTGGCGAGGCCGACCAGCACCGACGTGTCTGAGTAGTGCCAGACGTTAAACGTCACCACGCGGGGATGCTGGACAAACGCGGCATCACCCTGGTGAGCCTGGGTGACGTGGCGGTCCAGAAGACGTAAGAACGTCGACTTCCCACCACCCCACGGAGCCAGGAGTGCGATCGCGAGAGGTGGTTGAGTCGAACGAGCGGCAATCAGCCGCCCAATAGCGTCCACGTGAGAATCGAGGCCAAGCGCATCACGTGACGACGCATCGTCCGACAGAACTGCTGCATGTAGGACGTTGATGATGCCAGGGTCAAACGTGCCACGGACTTGAACGCCTTGGTTCACGTCCCACACGCGGATCGTTCCATCGACCCCGACGCTGATGGCCTCCTGACCGGCCTGGTCAGATGTTGGAATGATAGCGACATCCAGCACCGCGCCCCAGTGGCCGCGTAGGACGTGGAGCAGGCGCCCCGACGCGAGATCCCAGACTCGTACGGTCGCGTCATCGGCGACCGTGATGGCGCGACGACCATCCGGCGTCACAGCCACCGCGTTCACCCAGCCGGTGTGCCCGGTGAGCTGGGCGGTCTGGGTAGCGGTGGTCAGATCCCAGATCCGGACTATCGCGTCGCTCCCGGCGATGACGACGTGGCGCCCGTCGGGTGTAACGGTCACCGCGTTCACTGGACCAGTGTGTCCGGTGATACGGGCAGTCTGGGTGCCGGTGGTCAGGTCCCAAACCCACACCCCGTGGCCGATTCCTGCGGAGATGGCGTGGCGACCGTCGGGCGTAACAGCTATCGCGTTCACGTCGTGAGCGTGTCCGATGAGCTGGGTGGTCTGCGTGCCGGTGGTCAGATCCCAGACCCGCACCGCGCCATCGCGCTCTCCCGTGATGGCGAGCCGGCCGTCGGGTGTGAGAGCTACCGCGTTCACCCATCGAAAAAGTCCGGTGAGCTGGGTGGTCTGAGTCCCGGTGGCCAGATCCCAGATCCGGACCGCATCGTTGTTTCCTGCGGTGATGGCGTGGCGGCCGTCGGGTGTCACTGCTACCGCGTTCACCCAGCCGGTGTGTCCGGTGAGCTCGGTGGATTGGGTGCCGGTGACCAGATCCCAAACTCGCACCGCGCGGTCGTTCCCACCCGTAATGGCGTGGCGGCCGTCGGGTGTCACTGTCACGGCGTTCACCCGGCTGGTGTGTCCGGTGAGCTCGGCGGTTTGGGTGGCGGTGTCCAGGTCCCACATCCGCACCGCGTCGTTGTCTCCGGCGGTGATGGCGTGGCGGCCGTCGGGTGTCACTGTCACGGCGTTCACCCGGCTGGTGTGTCCGGTGAGCTCGGCGGTTTGGGTGGCGGTGTCCAGGTCCCAGACCCGCACCGCGCGGTCGTCCCCGGCGGTGATGGCGAAGCGGCCGTCGGGTGTCACCGCCACGGCGTTCACCGAGCCGGTGTGTCCGGTGAGCTCGGCGGTTTGGGTGGCGGTGTCCAGGTCCCAGACCCGCACGCTGCCGTCCATTCCCGCGGTGATGGCCTCGCGGCCGTCGGGTGTCACTACTACCGCGTTCACCCGGCTGGTGTGTCCGGTGAGCTTGGCGGCTTGAGTGCCGAAGGTCGGGTCCCAGACCCGCACCGCGTCGTCGTCACTGGCGGTGATGACGTGGCGACCATCGGGTGTCACGGCCACCGCACGCACGGAGAAGTCCCCGATGATTTCGGTGGTTTGGGTGCCGGTGGTCAGGTCCCAAAACCGCACACTGCCGTCAAGTCCCGCGGTGATGGCTTGGCGGCCGTCGGGTGTCGTAATCACGGCGTTCACCCAGCCAGTGTGTCCGGTGAGCTCGTTCGTCTGGGTACCCGTGGTCAGGTCCCAGACCCGCACCATGTGTTCGCCTCCTACGGTCACAGCCCGGCGACCGTCTGGCGTCACGGCCACTGCACGCACAGAGCGACGGTGACCGAGGAATAAGCCGAGGGGCTCGCCCGATATCGCGTCCCACGCCCGCACGGTCGCATCTTCGCCACCAGTGAGGATGCGGTGGCCGTCTGGCGTCACGGCCACCGAATTGACTTGCCCTGGATGCCCACCGAACGCGTCTTGCTCGGTCACGACAACTCCCATAAACGACGAATCTGGTGAGCGAGGGTAGCGTGACCTCGTGCCACCCACACGGTTATGACGTGGTGGGTGTTGCACGGACACGTGACTGATTTGAGAGTCGGCCTCACGTTGGGGTGGACGATGCACGGCTCGTAGATACTTGACCTCGCTTTGCAGCGCGTGTGGCACTCGCTGTGGCCGCGTCGATGCGGCCGCGCGTGATGTCGAAACCGCTCCCCAGGCCCTCCCCGCCCCACCAGCGCAACTACTGCTGTCCCTTCTGACATGTTGTAAGCCGTGCAACTCCGGCACGTTCACGTGTCCATGCGTGAAGGGGGTCCGGCGTCGACCGTGCGTGCAGCAGTTCCTTCTAGAGTCGAGCTACCAGGTGGGGTCGATCCTCGATAGTTCGATCATCGCGCGGGTAGTGGTGCCGTTGTCGCGGCGACGGCGTTGTCGGGTGAGCCAGGATTCGAGCCGTTCGGGGTGGGCCGGCCGTAACGTGCCAGCTGCGGCGTGATGCCTGCGGGCGAGATCTAGTAGTTCGATCTCGTCTGCGGTGAGCTTGCGCGGCATTGTCGGGATGTCGTTGTGCTTGGCGATCCACTTGCGCAGCAGCGCGGGCGAGACGCCCAGGTGGGTTGCGACGTCGTCCCAGGTGCTTTCGTGTTCGATCGCCCAGTCGATCGCGTCGTCCCACGTTGTCCAGCCCATCGCCTGGAGTTGGGTTGCCAACGGGCGGCCGCGGCGGTCTCAACCCGTTGCGTGCGGTGGGGTGTGTACCGTCCGGGTGTGGGAATGCCGTGGCGCCGACGGAACGTGGCCGCTGGTCCTTGACCGAGGCCGACGAGCTTGCCGAACTCGACGTCGTTCAGATGGCGTGCCTGCTCGAGCAGGTTGGCCAGGTCGTCGTAGCCCAGCGTGACAGCGGTGGCCTGCATGGCTGTGTCCGCTTGGCGGTGTCGCGCGTCGTGCTTGCGTCGCGGGATGGTGATTCCGTCGGAGCGTACCTGGGCTTGGGCCATCCGCCAGGACGCTCCCATCCGTGCACCGGCCTCGGGCCATCCGACATCGTTCGTGACCGCCCAGTGCGCTGCCTGTCGCCAACTGGTCCAGCCGGCACGCCCGAGTCGTTCCGCCCAGATCTGGGCGGTTCTGGCAGTCCGGTCGTCGTTTACCGCGGGGGACTCCAAGGCGCTCGGGCCGACCTGGTGTTTGGTCTGGTATTCGTCGCCGCTCATGTGGTGCACCTGGCGCAGGTGCGCTTTGAGGGTGCGGAACACCGCCCGGCACTCTCGGCAGGTCACCAGATCGACATCCGCGTTCTGCGTGGCGCGGCGTTGTGAACGGAAGAGCTGCTCGGAGTGCCGGTGGCACAAGCCCCGAGTGACGGCGACGGACTCGCATTCCTCGTGGGCGCAGACCGGTTCGCGTTCATCGTGGCGCAGGTGCCAGTGGGGGTCGATCTCGTCTAGCCGGTCGTGCACCGCCGAGCGTGGTCGGCCGTCGGCCAGCGTCTGACGCTGGGCCGATATCCATTGTCCGAGGTCGCGCTGGTCAGGGATCCACCGCAGCGGCCCGTGCTCCGCAACGTACTGCCTTGCCAGGTCCAGCATTCGCTCCTGATGGGGCGTGACGCGGCGGCGGGCACGCACGCCCTGCTTCTTGGCGGTCGCCCGCAGATGTGCTGGGCTGACACCGATCGCTTGGGCGACCTCGATCCAACCGACGTTGCGCTGGGCAGCCCAGGCGACAGCCTCTTCCAGCGACTCGCACCCGATGATGGCAAGCCGGTCACACCACCACTGGGCTGAGCGTTCCCGGTGCGAGCGGCCGACCCTCCGTGTCGTGCGCGGGTCCCGCTGCCCTGTGATGTTCTCCGGGCGGGCGCGGAACCCTACCGACAGCAGCTTGTCGCGCTGCTCAGGCTCACGCATGCGCCGCGCGCCGAGCTCCCTTCGCCACTCCAGGAGGTCCTGACCGATCAGAGGGTCCGACTTCAACAGGTCATGTGCTGCCCGGTACTCGTCGGCCGTCATGCCATGCGCCCTGAGGACATGGTTCGCCACCGAGACGAACCACCTGCCGCACTCCGCGCACTGCACCCTGTCCTGCGCCCGAGGCACCACCACTTTGCCCCGCCCTTCGGCTCTTTGTCGTGGGTCCGCAGCGTAACCATTGCCCGTGCAGCTCAGCACTGACATGCGTCCACGCGAGCGTTCGGGACGATGACAGCCCGCTGGACTCG
Organism: Promicromonospora sukumoe; assembly: GCF_014137995.1. Classification (NCBI taxonomy): domain Bacteria; kingdom Bacillati; phylum Actinomycetota; class Actinomycetes; order Micrococcales; family Promicromonosporaceae; genus Promicromonospora; species Promicromonospora sukumoe. The sequence goes on along the minus strand of NZ_JACGWV010000001.1, from coordinate 3,619,035 downwards.
ACCGGCACGGGTTTGGCCGGCTCGGACCGTGCCGTAGGAGGCTGATAGCGAGGCCATGGTGAAAAGATCACCCGGCGTTGTGGACATTTTCGTCGTACCGGACCCAGGTGAGGCAGTAGATTTCGGGCGTTCAGGTGCCGTCCAGGCGCCGTCATGATCTGTGGGGGAGCTTGCCGGTGCTGGATCTGGTGGGTGGCCTGACGGCCAGACTTCGTACATCTGTAGGGCGATTTCGGCGGTCTTTCGCCAGTTTGACGGCTGCTGGACGGACGCAAGTGTCTGCGATCGTCGCGGGTGCGGTCGCGCTGGTGATGGTTGCCAGCGGTGCGACGGCGGCGATGACGGATCTCGACGACATGGCGTTCTCCGCCCTGGGAGTGGGCTTGGCGGCTGAGGACTGCGACAGCGTGGCGCCGACGATGGATGCCGCGTTCGAGATGGCGGTCCGGTGCGGGCACGAGGTCGCAGCGCAGGACTCCTACAGCCCGTGGGAGACGTCCTACGCCCAGCCGAACGGCCTCGACGTCCGCTGGTCGTCCTCGGCATCCGCCGTGCGCGCGGGGCAGGACGACGGCTCTTGGGCGAGCGTTGATCGCACGGTTGAGCCCAGCGACGTGGACGGTGACGGGCGCCTTGACGTTGCGGCGCCGGTGTTCGATGTCAGCTTCGCTTCGGGTGTGGACGACGCTGAGCCGTTGGCGAAGGTGGAGCGTGAGGGGCACTGGATCGAGTACGACGTGCCGTTCGATCTGCCCGAGCCGGTGGTCGAGGGCGATGTCGTGACGTATCCGGCGGTCATGGGGGAGGGGATCGACCTGATCGTTCAGGCCGACCCGGAGGCCACAGGGTTTCGTGAGTTGATCCGGGTTGCGGACGAGGAAGCAGCGTCGAACCCGGAGCTGGAAGAGCTCGCGTTCGATGTGCGGGTCTCGCCGGGACTGACCCTGGTGGACGAAGGGGACGGGTTCGCCGCGATCGATGCAGAGGGCGAGCAGGTCTTCCTGGCACCGGTGCCGCTGATGTGGAGCGAGCCGGAGCAGCCGTCGGCGGAACCCGTTCCGTCGGCAGCCAGGGTTGGTGCGGCCGGAGCCTCGGATGCGGAATCCGCTGCGGGGGATGAGCCGGCCGCGCCTGGGATGGCACATCGCGAGGATCTTGCCGAGCTTCCGGTCGACGTCGAGCCGACCACCGAGTCCGGGCGCTCTGCAACGGTGTCGATCGTCCCGGACCAGGAGATGCTGGTCGGGGAGGGCGCGGTCTTCCCTGTCGTGATCGACCCGTCGGTGACGGGCGTGACACTGAACGAGTGGGCGGGTGTGAAGTCGGCGTGGCCCACTTCGTCGTCCGGGTACAAGTTCCAGGACCGGCCGCTGGGTGACCACGGTGTCGGCCTGTGCGATGCGGCCAGCTCGTACGGGGCCGAGTGCGCGGGGGTGACGTCCAAGCAGCGGGTGCTGTACGAGTTCCGGGCGACGAAGGTCGGCGAGCTGCGGTCGATGGATGTGACCGGTGCCGAGTTCTCGGTCAGTGGCGTCTTCGGTGCGACCTGCCAGGCCGCCGGGACGATGCTCTACCAGCTCGGCAACGCGCAGGTCTCCACCTCGACGTCGTGGAACTCGATGGCGTCCTGGTCCACCCAGGTCGGCTCGAAGTCGGTGATCCACCGGTCGGGGTGCGACGGGCGCCAGGTGCGTATCGGGTTCGACGTGACGGAGTCGGCGAAGAAGGTTGCGTCGTCGAACTGGTCGTACCTGACCCTGGGGCTCAAGGTTGACGAGTCCACGATGTCGAAGTGGAAGCGCTACGCGGGCTCGCAGTACAACGGCGACGCGGACCACGGTGCGACGCTGTCGGTGACCTATAACCGGCCGCCGGGTGACCCCAAGTACCTGAAGACGTGGGTCGACGGCATCGACAAGGGTTGCCGGCCGGCGACTTCGAGGGCGTATTTGAGAACTACTCGGCCGACCGTCGGGGCGACGATTACGGATCCTGACGGAACGCAGTCCAAGGGGCAGTTCGAGGTCTGGAACACCGCGACCGAGAACAAGGTGTGGGGCGCGTACTCCGGGTTGAAGGCTGGCGGCCAACACAAGTTGATGGTGTCGAGCGGCAAGCTCTTCAACGGGAACATCTATCGGTGGCGGGTGCGTGCGGTGGACCCGGCTGGGGCCACGGGCGCCTGGTCGGCGTGGTGCTACTTCGAGGTGGATACCGCTCCGCCGCACACTCCGACGGTTGACCCGGTGACCGTCGGGGTGGAAGCGGTGTACCCCAATGTGGAAAAGGGCGGCCTGGAGTCCGGCGGGGCCGGTCAGGAAGGCAAGTTCCTCCTCGGCGCGCAGGGCTCGACTGACACGGTCCGGTACGAGTGGTCGTTCGGCACCGACACGTTCTCAGAGGGCGAGAGTGTGGCCCCTGGCGCGAACCATACGATCTCCTATACCCCGAAAAGACCGGGAGCGATCACCTTGAGCGTCAAGGCGTTCGACCGCGCTGGCAATGCGTCGTTGTCGGTGCGTGAGTACAAGTTCGATGTGGCGCCCGCGATCGCGACGGCGGTGTGGCCGCTGGACGACGGAACCGGCACTGTCGCCTCCGAGCGAGTGCAGGGCAAGGGCACTCAGCCTCTGCAGTTCCGTGGCACGGAGACCAATTCGACGTTGCCGCAGTGGACCACGGGCCCGCACGAGGAGTTCGAGTCCCGGGCCGGCGACAAGGCTGTGTCGTTCGACGGCGTGGACGACAGGTTGGTCACTGACGGCCCCGTGGTGGACACGTCCAAGAGCTTCGTGGTCTCCGCCCACGTCTGGTTGGACCCGAACACCAGCTTGACCGGTCAGCATGTCGCTCTGTCGCAGAACGGGACACGCACCAGTCCGTTCACGTTGGGCTACCGGGCCTCGTGCGCGGCGATGAACAGCAAGCCGTGCTGGTCGTTCATCATGTACGGCTCGGACACGGACGGTGCCTCGGCAGTGTCGGCGCAGGCGCCGTTCGAGGCCAAGCCCGGCGAGTGGGTGCACCTGACCGGCGCGTACGACGACAAGACCGACGAGGTGAAGGTCTGGGCATGCCAGATTGGAACCCGGCAGACCCCGCTACCCGGCGACCCCGTCGTAGGAGTCGCCGCCACGAAGCTCACCACCTCGTGGACCACGAACGCGCCCTTCTCCGTCGGACGCCGGCTCATGTCCGGGGTCCAGGACAACTTCTGGCAGGGCCGGGTCGACAACGTCCGGGTGTTCGACGGGCAGGTCGTGGCCGAGTCGAAGATCCGTCGCCTGTGCCAGGGGTCGGACTTCGAGACCTTCACCGGCACCGGCGACGCCGACGAAGCAATGGCACTGCTGGACCCGACCGAGAAAGAGGACATGTGATGGGGCGGGCTCGGATCCAGCAGACGCTGGTCGCAGGTGTGGCGGGGCTGGTCGTGGTGGTGCTAGGCGCCCAGCCCGCATTGGCCGTCCCCGCGGCGATGAATGTGGACTGCCAGGTGGCCGTCGCTACGCAGGCGGAGGCTCTGGAGCTGGCGCACCAGTGTGGGCTGGACGTCGAGATCACGGATGACCGCACCCCGTGGCAGACCACGCACGCGACCGAGGACGGCCGGCTGCGTCTGACGACCACAGCGGGCGCAGCCCGGGTCCTGGTCGACGGCAGGTGGCTGCCCACGGACAATCGGTTCGTCGACCGCATGCCCGGCGACGGGCGGCTGGACGTGGCGGTGTCCGTCAACGAGATCTCGGTCTCGGACGGCTCCGAGGGGCAGCCACTGGCGCGCCTGGTGCGCGACGGGCAGGAACTGGTCGTGGACGCGCCGGTCGACCTGACCGAACCGGTCCTTGATGCGAACCGGGTGACCTACCCGGGCGTGGCGGGCAAGGGCGTCGACCTGATCGTGACGGTCAACGCTGACGCCACCGGTATCGCCTATGCGCTGCGGTTCGCCGACCAGGCCGCCTGGGCGCGGGCCGGCAAGAAGCTGAACCTGAAGGGACTCACGTTTCCCGTCACGACCGGGCCCGGGCTGCAGCTCTCAGCGGCCGGTACACAGGACGAAGCCGGGTCCGGGGTCGGCAACGCCGCTCGCGTGGCCGACGGGTTCGGTCAGCAAGTATTTACCTTCCCCGCGCCGAGCCTGTCTGTCTCCGGTCGTCCAGCAAGCCCCGTCGGTGTGCAGATCGTTCCCGCAGCACCTCGCCACACGCCCGACAAGGGCTCGAGCACTGAAAACGGTGCCGCTTCGGGTGCGGCCGGTACGTCGACGCCGACGTCCGGTGGTCTGGGCGCCACCGCGGGCGGCGCGACCGTGGGCGGGCAGGCACTCGACACCGCAGACGTCGCGCAGTCTGCTGGGACGGAGCAGGCCGCGACCGTGGGCCTGCGTCTGAAGGTGGACACGAAGCAGAAGGACGCGGCTGCCGGCCGTGAGAGCGCTGGTATGGCCTTCCCGTTGTCCGTCACGGCACAGGTCTCAGGTTCGCCGAACGTGCGGACGGGGAACTCTCAGCCGGCGGCTTCCGGCGAGGGCATGCTTGCCCGGTCCGGGTGGGCGATGGCGGGCCTGGACGAGGTCGGGTTCGTCGACCCGGACCAGGTCACGAAGGCGTCCTTGACCCTGAACCCGCTCGACGATTCCCTGTGCTCGGACGAGCTGGACGTGCAGGTCTGGCGTACGACGGCGCTCGACTCGCTGATGGACGCCACCGCCCGGCGTACCTGGGCCAAGACCGGGTTCCTGGCACCCCTGGACGCACAGACCCTTGACGAGGACTGCTCCCAGGTGACCTGGGACGTCACCGATGCGGCGCGCGAGCTCGCGTCGTCCGACGCCGGCACCGCGGTCTTCGGTACCCGTGTTGTCGCCGACGGCGGCGACGAGGACGCAGCCGAGGTGCCATCGGACCTGACCTGGAGCTCGACGGCCACGCTGGTGGTGGAGTACGAGCCGATGGAGGTCGCGGCCGCAGACGATCTGGGTCAGGACCTGGGTGCCCGCGACGCGAACCTGGACCCGGTCGAGGCCGCTGCCGACACCCCGGAGGCGGTGACGCCGTCCCCCGTCCCGACCAGAGCCGCCCCGGAGGCGGTACCGGCGACACCGCCGGCCGCGGTCGAAGACCTGCCCGACGCAGACACCGTCACCGTGCCGCTCGCCGCCGAGCCGGCACAGGTCGACCTGGGCGGTATGGATGTGACACTTGCGCCGACCAGTGGGCAGGCGGCACCTGACGAGGTGCAGGTAACGGTCTCGGACCAGCCATCAACGGAGGCCGACGGGATCACCGGCGTGCTCCTCGAGGTCACCGACACCTCGGCGGCCGGCGCTTCGGCGTCGTCCGCGGGCAATGACGATGGCGCCTCCATGGAGGCGGAAGCAGAAGCCGCAGCGATTGCTGCCTCCGAGTCGCGTCACGTGACCGCGACCGTTTCTTACGACGAGTTCACCGACGCGGCCGGTGCGGACTGGGGCTCCCGCCTGCAGGTGATCCGGATCCCCGCGTGCGCGGAGGTCACTCCGGACGCACCGGAGTGCCAACCCGAACCAGTGCAGACCACGAACAACGCCGAGGCACGCACGCTGACGGCGGACCTCGAGATCCCCGCCGCGGGCACGGCCGCCGCCGCCACGCCCAATGCCCTGACCAAGGACAGCGCAGCCACGTCAGAGTCGAAGGACTCCGACAACGCCCGGACCGCAACAACCGCCAGCGCCCAGGTGGCGAGCGTGCAGGCGGGTGACAAGTTCGCCGTGTCCTCCGGTGTCGCATCCAGCACGGGGGACTGGTCGGCGACGCCGATGTCGATGACCGGCTCGTGGTCGGTGTCTGGTGCGACCGGCAGCATGGGGTGGTCCTACCCGATGGCCGTTCCGGCCCCGGCCGCTGGGCCGTCGCCGGAGCTGTCGATCGGGTACTCGTCGTCGGCGCTGACCGGACGTGTGTCCGGGTCGAACAACCAGTCCTCGTGGATCGCGGACGGCTGGGACCTGACCACCGGGTACGTGGAGCGCCGCTATACCTCCTGCGCCCAGGACCAGGACCCCGTCGGGGGAGATGCGAACAACGCCGACCGGGACACCGGCGACCTGTGCTGGGACAAGGACAACGCCACCCTCGTGCTGGGCGGCCGTAACACCGACCTGGTCAAGAACACCTCGCAGTCCACCGCCGAGCGCGTGATCTGGACGCCGAAGGACGACGACGGCACCCTCGTCGAGCAGCGCCTGCCGGGTGGTGCGAACGCGTCCGATCGGGCGAGCAAGGAGTACTGGCGGGTCACCACGCCGAACGGGACCGTGCACATGTTCGGCAAGGACGAGCGGTACTCGGGCGACACCCTGAACCAGGGCTCGCGCTGGACGGTCCCGGTCTACGGCAACCACTCCGGGGAGCCGGGCTACCAGACGGCAGCGAACGGTGGCTTCGCCGCGTCGGACCGGGACCAGGTGTGGCGGTTCATGCTCGACCACGTCACCGACACGGTCGGCAACACGATGACGTACTCGTACAAGCAGGAAACCAACCAGTACGGGTCGGACCGCAACCGTGACGGCTCCAAGAAGTACGTCCGCGGCGGGTGGCTCGACTTCATCGAGTACGGCACCCGCACAGGCTCGGCCGGGCACGCGAACGCGCCCTACCGCGTAAACTTCAGCGTCACCGAGCGGTGCTTCTCCAGTGCCGGTTGCCCGACGACCGCGAAGCCGACCCGGAGCGAGTCGGCCCGGTGGCGGGACACACCGCTGGACCTGGTCTGCACCTCGACCACGTCCTGCAAGACGGTCATGTCCCCGGCGTTCTTCTCCCGCAAGCGGCTGACCCAGGTGACCACGAACGTCCGGATCTCCGGCGCCTACGTGGGCGTGGATCAGTACAAGCTCGAGCAGAAGTTCCGTGACCCGGGCGACGGGACGGGCAACCTCCTGTGGCTGCAGTCGATCCAGCGCACCGCCCTCGGTGACACCACCGACTCGTCCACCCTTGACGACTCGAACCTGTCCCTGGGCAAGGTGCACTTCGCCGGAGAGACCAAGCCTGGCCGCGCGGACTACGACAACCTGACCGACGGCCTGCCGGCGATGAACCGGTTCTACCTGACCGACATCACCACCGAGACCGGCGGCAAGACCTCGGTCACGTACTCCACCCCGCAGTGCGCCACGACTCAGCCGGGCAAGTCGTTGACCGCGCAGGAGGCCAACACGAAGTTGTGCTTCCCGGTACGGTGGCAGTTCCCGGGCGAGGACGACCCGAAGACGGAGTACTTCAACACCTACGTCGTCAAATCCGTCACCCAGACCCCCGACGGCGCCTCCCGCTCCGGCGGCAAGCGCTCCGACGGCCACGGTGATCCTGACTTCACCACCCACTACACCTATCTGGACGAGCCTCGGTGGGCGCGTCTCAAGGACCGCTTCCGGGACGAGTCCGACGATGACGACGCCGAGTTCCTGACCTGGTCCGACTTCCGTGGGTACGAGAAAGTCGAGACCACGACAGGCCCAGCGACCAACCCGGGCCCTGCTCAGTCACGCACCCGTTACCTACGGGGCCTGGGCGGGAATGTGACGACCGAGGCCGGCGACCAGTCGATGACCGTGGCGGACGACGACCGTCTCGCAGGCACGGTTTTGGAGACGCTGGCGCTCAATGGAGGGGCGACACTGACCAAGTCGGTGAGCTACCCCACGATCACGAACACCACGTCGAACGACGGCGTCACCGCTGGGTACGTGAACCGGGTCGTAGCCCTGGCCGCGACCAATGACTCCGAGGGAAACCTGGACTTCGTCCGCAAGACGGTCAACTGGCGTGACAAGTACGGCAACACGATCCAAGCCGAGGACCAGGGCGACATGGCCGTGGCCGACGACCAGCTGTGCACCCGTGGCACGTTCTACGCCCCGGAAACGGGAACAGACGCGACGTTCATCGCGACGGCCGTCAAGGAGACCATCACCCGCACCGGTACCTGCGGCACTCAGGACGACGGCACCCCGGGCAAGATTGTCTCGGCGACGCGCACGTCCTACGACGATGCCTCCTACGGGACGGCGCCGACCCGGGGACTGCCGACGTCCACCCGTCAGATCGACCCTGATGCCGACGTGGACTACGGCACCGCTTTTACGTCCGTGCCGTGGTCGGGCACCGAGGACCTGATCAGCACCACGACTTACGACATCAGCGAGGATGCCTACACGTCCAAGATCGGTCGTCCGGTGGCGACCACGAACGCTGCCGGCCGCACCGCGCGTTCCGACTACACCCTCACGGGCGGCGTGCTGTCCAAGACGACCGCGACGTCGCCCGATCCGGATGGAAGCGGGACGACGCTGACCGCGCACGTCACGACCACGGACCTGGACCTGCTCCGTGGTGTGCCGATGTCCGTGAAGGACGCGAACAACCGCGCTACCACTGCGTCCTACGATGCGATGGGTCGGCTCCGGTTGGTGCGCTACCCGCAGCATGCCAGCACCGAGGCGTCGGTCAAGTACGCCTACACCGTCTCGGCCACGGGCGTGAATGCCGTGACCACCGAGACGCTGCGCGGCGACGGCAGCACCTATCACAAGAGCGTGCAGCTGTACGACGGTCTGCTGCGCCCGGTCCAGACCCAGACCGCGTCAGTGGACGCCGCCGACGAGGGCCGGGTCGTGACAGACACTCGGTACGACGACGCCGGACGCGTCTACCAGACCCAGGGCCCCTGGTTCGCGGACGGCGGTTCGCCCAGCGCAACCCTGTTCTCCACCACCAAGGCTCCGCCGAGCACCACCCGGTTCCTCTACGACAAGGCCGGGCGCACCACCGCAGAGATCTTCATGGTGGGCACCCCGGACAACCCGAGCTCCGAACGCTGGCGCACAACCACCGTCCACGACGGCGCCACCACCATGACGATCCCGCCCGCCGGCGCGACCCCGTCGGCCACGACCGTCGACGCTCAGGGACGCACCGCGGCGCTCACCGAGTACGAACGGGAAGGAAACGACCCGGCCGCTGCCGGGTTCGCGGATACACGTTCTGAGATCGAGGAGCTGGACTCCCAGACCACGACTTACGGATACACCGCCGCGGGGCTGCTGGGGAAGGTCACTGACGGCGACACCAACGTCTGGTCCTACTCCTACGACCTCGCTGGCCAGCAGACGAAGGCTGTCGATCCGGACAACGGCACCACCGAGACGACCTATGACAAGGCCGGCCAGGTAGTCACGACCAAGGACGCCAACGGCGCCACTCTGGCGTACACCTACGACAACCTCGCCCGCCGCACCACCATGCGCACGGGATCGGTCAGCGGCGCGATCCGGGCCGAGTGGCGGTACGACAAGTACGCCTACGGGCCCAACGCCACTGGCTCTAACTCGATCGTCAAGGGTTTGACGACGGCCACGATCCGGCATACTCCGGACGGTGCCGGCGACACCGACACCAACGACGACCTGTACATCACCGCGGTCACCAACGTCGACGCCGCCTACCGGCCCCTGACGCAGCAGGTCATCCTGCCGCTGGGCAACACCGACCTGGCCGGCCTGGGCACGACGGCCGCGCAGCGCACGTTCGAAACCGCGTACACCTATACCCACGACGGGCAGGTCGCCACGACGACCCTGCCCGCGGCCGGGAACCTGCGTCGCGAGACCGTAACCACGAAGTTCACGGATACGAGCATGCCCGAGTGGACCTCGTCCGGATTCGGGTGGGGCGTCTACGTCGCCGACTCGCGCTTCAACGCCTACGGCGACCTGCTCTACACCGACCTCGGCAACACCTACGGCACTGCGGTCTCCTACCGGTACGAGCACGGCACCCGCCGCCTGGCAAACGTCTCCCTGGACCGGGAACGTGTCTCGGGGACCGAGCTCGACGTCACCTACAGCTACGACCCCGCCGGCAACATCACCAAGGCGGCCGACCAGCCCACACGCGCCGGGTCTGCGGCAGACGTGCAGTGCTACACCTATGACGGACTCCGGCGTCTGAACAACGCCTGGACCCCGTCTGCTGGCACCTGCGCCGCAGTACCCGACCAGCAGACGGCCGAGAGCGTGGTCGCAGGGGCCGGTCCGGCACCGTACTGGCAGTCGTTCACGCACGACCAGCTCGGCAACCGCACCGACGCCACCACCTACGACCCGGCAACCAGCCCCGACCCCACCGAGGTCGGATACGGGATCGGTGGCGTCACCGAGGGCGCCCTTGCCGCAGGGGACTGCGCGGCCCCAGCGACGGTCACCGGGCCGCACCAGGTCGCGGCGATCAGCACCGAGTCGGCCGCTGGAACCACCTGCCAGGAGTACACCTACGACGCCGCCGGCAACACGACCAAGCGGGACAGCACCGCCGACTACGTGGACACGACCCAGGACCTGACCTGGGACCCCGAGGGCGAGCTCACCAAGGTCAACACCCAGACCACCGTCTACGCCGAACCCGAACCAGGTGCGGGCGACGACGACTCCGACGGCGACCAGAGCGGCACCACACCCAGCGGACCCGCCCGCGGCGAGGCCACGACCACGACCAGCGTCCAGTCGATGATCTACACCGCAGACGGCGACCGGATCCTGCGCAAGCACGGCACCACAGTCACCGCCTACATCGGCGCCGGGCAAGAGATCGCCCTGACCGCTGGAAACAGCAACCTGTCATCGGTCACCGCTACCCGCTACTACTCCTTCGCGGGCAAGACCGTCGCGGTTCGCACAGGCATGGGGCTGGGCGGCGTCACCTCCCTGATCAGTGACACGCACGGCACACCGCTGGCGTCGGTGCACAACACCCAGTGGACGACGACCAGTGTCAACAAGCACCACACCCTGCCCTACGGCCAGGCCCGCGGCGGTACGCCACCACCCGGAGACCACAGGTTCCTCGGAGCGCCCGAAGACGCTACTGGGCTGACCATGCTCGGAGCCAGGTACTACGACCCGGCCATCGGACGGTTCCTATCTGTCGACCCGATCATGGACATGGTCGATCCGCAGCAGTGGAACGGCTACGCCTACGCGGGCAGCAACCCGATCACCAGATCGGACCCGACCGGTCTCAAGCCAGACGGGTGCGGCAATACCTGCATCAACTACGGCGGCAAGTGGGGTGTCGAGGGCGGCAAGAGCGACCCACGACCAGGTGGCGGAGGCGGCAGCCCCGACCCCGACCCGGGCAACGAGCCGACCGGTGGCGGCAGCGCCCCGACCGGAACTGCTCACGCAGACCAGTCGAACTTGTCCGCGTACGACGCTTCTGTCGCCCAGGGAGGCACGCCGGCCATCGTCCCGTGGTGGCTGACCGAAGAGGGATGGTTCGACCGTGCCGTCACGGATACCGTCAATTTCGCGATTGACACTTATCACGCGTTCCAGGACCCCCAGCTTTTCTATGACTTCTGGGGCGGGCCGATGGGCTGGAAGAACGAGCTCGACTTCGAATTGAAGAGCGCCGCCGCTGGTGCCATGACGGGCGGTGTTGCTGGCGTCGGGACCAAGGGCGTGCTGCGAGGAGTGAAGGGCACAGCTCGTGCTGTAAGTGGAGCCGTACGCGTAGAGCGCGCCGTCTCTCGCCCCGTGAGCTCGGGTGCTACCGCAGGAGCTACTGGTACATCCGCGTCGATGGGCAACGGATTGGGGCGGCTGGCTGGAAAAGAGATTAGAGTTTCGAGCAAGGGCCTGGAGCGAGTGCAAGTCCACCTTGCCCAGTTTGGGCAGCATGATATTAATGATGCAATGCTCGCTCGATTGAGCGCGGCGCACGCGAGCGGTACCCGCATTTCGGGAGGCGATGCAAGTTTCTACATGCATGAGCTGGCCGAATCTCAGTTCATGCGGAATGGCATGGGATATGAGGATGCGCACAACGCTGCTTTCGCAAAGTACGATGTGTCGCCGTTCAGTGTATATCCGCCTGAGGTCGTGTCGAAATTCTCGAGTCAGTTGTCCTTGGGTTATCGACGATTCTGGGAGCAATAATGTTCGAGATTGGTCTTGATTATCATCGCCGTGCTCGGGTATGGCTCGAGGGGTTGAAGGCTAATCTGCACGAGTCTGATCGCCAGATTGAGAGGTTCACTTCTGGCGGGTCTGCCGAGATTTCCCACGGTACAGTGGCAGTCGAACTTCTGGTGCCAAGAGGTGCCAGTCTGCAGTGGGGATTGCTAGGTGTCAGTTACTCGCAACATGTAGTTAGTTCAGCGCTTCGCGTAATGGCGTTAGGGCCGAGTGGGAGAGTGGATCAGCCTGTGGGCCATTCCGGTTATCTCGTTGCCTCGTTAGATGAGCCGCGCTTCGGGCTGCCGGAGGAGTACGCCCGCGCGGCCGCCGGAGGGCTGATTGCTGGTCTACTGGACTCAGAGCAGCTTCCGGCCGGCGATCTGCTGATCACGAGTGCGGCGTACGGAGACGCATCCTCAAGTGAAGCCCACTTTGAGTTGCTTGGCAGAATAATCATGAAACTTATGCTCCTGCGTGGAGAATCGGAGCGAGATGTACGCGAAGTCGTTCTTCAGGAACTGGATCGCGGCTGATTTTGGCTAACTGACAGCGTCCCTGTGATCGTCCCCTGGTGATTAACCGAGGTGGGATGGTTTGATCGCGCCTTGCCTTCCTTGACTCCGTCAATTTTGCGATTGACGCGTATCACGCGTTCTGGGCCCCCGAGCTCTTCTGGAACTTCTGGGGTAGCCTGATGGCCTGGAAGAGTGAATTCGATTCCGAATTGCAGAGCGGCTGCAGCAGGCGCTGCGACCGGTGGGGTTGTTGGACTCGGGATGAAAGGCGTGCTGCGAGGAGTGAAGAGCACGGCTCGGGCGGCAAACGGAGTTGTACCTGCAGAACGTGCTGTTAGCCTCGATCATTTACTTGGCGGGTAGCCCGGCCTGACGGTTTCGTCCCATGTGTGGCTTGACGGTGTTTGGCATCGTTTCGCTATCGCGTGTCGCTGCGTGCGCCGGTTCCGGCCGGGGTCGTGCGGCCGCTCCGTTCCGGCTGGTGGGATTAGTCGCCGGGTTGGTCAGGTCAGGGATCGTGCGCGCGCTGGAGGTGGCGCCCGGTCAGTACCTGAGTGCCGTTCGCGTCGAGGGTGACCTCGCGCGGCAGCCGGATGCCGTTGACGGACGCGATCCTTCCCGGAGGCGCCGGCGGGTGGAGTTTAGGGTCGACCATGTGTTCGCGTAGGGCTGCGCCCGCCGTCATCGCGGCTGAAGCCATCGTGCAACGCGGCGCGGCTTACCCAGGTGGCGAACGCTTTGTTGGTTTCGCAGCGCTGCCTGGACCCATGCGAGCGGGCTGCCGCTATGGGCGCGATGTGCCAGGTGTGCTTGATGTAGCCCGCCCCCACCGCGTGCCGGTGTCGGCGCGAGCAGTGCTGTCAGATCCGACAGGTGGTAGAGACCACCTGTCGTCCCTGAGGCGAACCTTGCCTCAGATTCGGACCTGCGAGGAGGAAGACCTGGGCCAGCTCAGGGGGATGGGTGTCGAGCGGTCGCGCCCGACGCCAGGGACTGGCGCGCGGACAGGCTGTGTTGTGGTGCCGACTGGTGTAGCGGCTATCCATGCAACAGTCCTGGACGTGCGTGTGCGCCTGCCTGGACAACTGTGACGCGTCAGATGACGGGCGGGGCGCGATTTCGGACTGTCGCATCGCTAGCAGGTGCTGCACCGGCGTGCGACTCTGTCGCGATGATTCCGCACACGAACCTCGAATGCCCGTGGGATGCCCACGAGCGTGCTCTCCGAGGGCGTCCGTGCAGGTCAGGGCAACTTCCACGGTTTACACCGTGGATGTCGGGGGTTCGAATCCCTCCGGGCCCACCCTCGCCCCCGGGCTCGCCCCGCTCACCCGGAACCTTGTCGGCCTCGGCGGATGATGCGGCGGGTGGGTTGGCAGGTCCGAGGCGTCCTGCGTGGTAACTTTGCTTCGCACCTGAGGGTGTCATCGCGGGGTGGAGCAGTTCGGTAGCTCGCTGGGCTCATAACCCAGAGGTCGCAGGTTCAAATCCTGTCCCCGCTACGTGTGTGATGTCGCAGCACATCACGATGGCCCGGACCCGCTGGACGTGGGTTCGGGCCATTGTCATGTGCGGACCCTGGCGGGCGGTCGGCTCAGGGCTGTTGACCGCGACGCCCTCGTGCTCGATGTGCGCCCGGACCGGCGACTGGTTCAGACGGCGAACAGCAGCCCGGCGCTGAAGAGGACGACGACGGCCGTCGCGAAGTGGATCCCGAACGCGACGGACCGGCGCCCGCCGTGCCGCAGGACGATCACGGTGTCGCCGAGCGGGGCCAGCGCGACGGCGAGCATGAACCAGGCCGCGGCGTGGGCTCCGGCGAACGCGAGCAGCACCAGTCCCACGATCCCGAACGTGGCGTCCCGCAGGCCCTTGATCTCGAGGTAGGCCCGGTCCTGCGTGGCCGGGATGCCGTAGCCGGCCGCCGCGACGAAGGGGTGGAGCAGGAACCGCGTCCCGATGTAGAGGATGAACACGTTGAGGGCCACGGCCAGGGCGTAGGCGACGACAGTCACGGCGGGTCTCCTTGCTAGCGTTGATAGCGGATATAGCGACGCTAGCAGAGCGGAGGCAGAATTCCTAGCAGTGCTAGGATCTGGGCATGGCAACGGGAACGCGCCGTGAGCGCGAGCGGGCGCAGCGGGAGGAACTGATCGTCCGGGCCGCCCGCGAGCTGGCCGAGGCGGAGGGCTGGGACGCGGTCACGACCCGCCGGCTCGCCGCCGAGATCGAGTACAGCCAGCCGGTCTTGTACAGCCACTTCAAGGGCAAGAACGCCATCATGACGGCGGTCGCGGCCCAGGGGTTCGAGGAGCTGGCGCGTGAGATGCGCGCCGCGCGCAGCGCCGCCGTCGGCCCGGGCGGGGCGCTGGCCGCGGTGGCGGCGTCCTACACGGACTTCGCGCGGAAGCGTCCCGCGATCTACGACGCCATGTTCACGCATGCCGTCGAGGTGCGGTTCGCCGACGCGGACGGCCCTGCCTACCTGCGTGAGGGGTTCGGCGAGCTGCTCCAGGCGGTCGAGCCGCTGGCCGGGGACGACGACCCCGGCATCGTCACCGAGACCTTCTGGGCGAGCCTGCACGGCCTGGCCATGCTGGAGCGCAGCGGCCGTCTCCCGGCGGCCGGCCACGACCAGCGGCTGGGGCTGCTCATCGAGCGCTTTTCCGCGCCTAAGGACTGACCGCGAGAGCCGTTACCCGGCGGGCTGGAAGTGCCCTATCTTTCTCCCGTGACGACGCCTTCGACCCTGCACGAGTCGCTGCACGAGCCCGGGTTCTGGGCGCAGTACACCTACGCCTACGCGGACGGGCCCGGTGCGGACCGGCTCGGTGAGCTCGAGGACTGGCTGGACGACGACGAGGACGAGGAGGACGACGACGATGACTCGTCGTTCGACGTGGCCTTTGAGGTCGGTGCCGGCCATCACGTCGTGCTGAGCATCGACGTCTGGGCCGACTCCTACAGCCTGGGCGTGACCGTCCCGGGCGCGGGCGCGGACTCGGACGCCGACCCTGACTCGGACGAGCCGGCCGAGCTCGGCTGGGACGACCTGGCGCACTGGCACCCGCACGCGCTGCGCTGGTCGGAGCTCGACCTGATCACCCGGGCCATCGCGGCGAAGAACCCGGGGCAGTGGCCCCCGGGCGCGGCACTGGCCCTGCTGTGCCGGTTCGCGGCCGTCTTCGACGACGACGACGTGGACGGTGCCGTCGCCGCCGTCGAGGAGGCGTACGCCGGACTGCGCCCCGAGAGCTGGGAAGGCTACTGGCCGCGCGGCACCGACTGGCTCGAACGTGCCGACTTCCGCGGCAAGGGCGTCACGTGGCAGAGCGACGAGGCCGGGAACCGGTGGGTCGCCGAGCGTGATGCCGACGCCGAGCCGTTCTACAGCACGCGGCTCGCGCCGGACCCGGAGGCCGACGACGGATTTCCGCACGATCAGCTCCGGGCCGTGCTGGACGCCGCCGCGGTGACTGTCGGCGAGCAGGCGGAGCCCGGCTCGAACTGAGCTAACGCCTGAGCTAGCGCGAGCGGCGTGCGCTCACCACAGGCCGCCCTTGGAGCGCTTGGTGTTCTTGCTGCTGCCCCACGTCCGCTTGAACAGGTTCTTGCTGCGGCCCTTCGTCGTGCTTCCCCACAGGCCGCGCTTCCAGCTCTTCGCGCGAGACTTCCTACCCCACAGACCAGCCATCAGCCAGACCCCCTCGTGTGCGGACAGGGCTTCAGGCTACGCAGGGGGCGCGGGCGGGTGAATCACGTGGCCTGGTTGACATCTCAGGTCGACCCGCGCGGGATCGCTTGATAGCGCTCGTCAGACCGGGGCCCTTGGCCGAACGGAATTCATCCGGTCGTTCCGGACGGGTGCCGAGAAGCGCAGTGTTCGTCTGCGTAACGTGAAATGCATGACGAGACTCGAAAGGTGGGAGGACCGCGCGGAGATCCCGTTGCTCCTGCTGGCGGTCGCGTTTCTCATCGCCTACGCATGGCCCGTGATCGATCCGCGGCTCGACCCCGACCTGGAGACGGTGCTGCGGGTCGGCAGCTGGACGGTGTGGGGAGCGTTCGCGGTCGACTTCGCGGTGCGCATCTGGCTAGCCGAACAGCGCCGGACCTACGTCATTCGCCATTGGTACGACGTCGCGCTGATCGTGCTGCCGATGTTCAGATCGCTCAGGTTGTTGCGGGTGCTTGCGCTGGCACGCATCTTGAACCGGTCCGCGAAGAACTCCCTCGTCGGACGCGTCGGTATCTATGTGATCGGCACGGCCGTCGTCGTCTCCGGGCTCGCGGCGATCGCGATGCTCGACGCCGAACAGGATGCGGCTGACGCCAACATCACGTCGATCGGCGATGCGCTCTGGTGGTCGGCCGCCACCGTCACGACCGTGAGTTACGGGGACCGGTACCCGGTGACGACCGAGGGCAGATTCATCGCGGTGGGGCTGATGATCGTTGGGATCGCGACGGTCGGGGCGGTGATCGCCGGCGCCACGGCGTGGATCATCTCCCAGGTCCAGGGCGACAGGGTCACTGGTGGAGAGCCGCGAACACAGCTGACTCAGCCGCAGGGGGCTCCGCCCGAGTAGCACGGGTCGTAGTCGATGTTCTGCTCTACTGGCGGCGGATCGTTGAGTGAACGCCAGTCCACCTGTGGAACGATGAACAGCGCGATTGCTGCGATCGCCACGGCCCCCACCAGCACGTGCCAGACGAATGCGATGACGCGAGCCTGTCGACGCCAGGCCGACACGAAGGTCCACGCCACCGAGGCCAGCATGAGCAGGGCAACCGCCGCGTACACGATCGTGTGCCGAGCTTGCGGTGTGGACGACGTCAGGAATCCGTAGGCGTCCCACAGGTTGACGAGCAGGACAAAGGGGCCCGCGAGAGCGATCAGGGATCCGACTGCCTCGCCGACCACGCTGGGACCGGCGTCGGCGAACGTCTAGTCGTGATGGCTCACCGTGGCTGCTCCCGGTCGCAGCACCCCGTGGATCTCTGTCCGCCCGTCATGTCTGGATAGTACGACCTGGCCGAAAAGCGCTACGCACCCTGCCGGTGAGGAAGGGTGCGTAGCGCGTCAGGCCCGGTCGGACGGTGCCGCTCAGAAGAAGTTGCGCGGGTCGAACTTCTCCGCGATGTCCGAGAGACCCTGGCCGGCCTCCGAGACCTGGTCGCCGACCCCGGAGACCTGGTCCCCGACGCCGGACACCGCGCCCTCGGCGCTGCCGGCGAAGTCCTCGACGCCCGTGGTCGCCTGGCCCAGGGCGTCAGCCCCGTAGCCCTCGATGCCCGCCGTGGCCTGGTCGATCGCGCCCGTCCCGTACTCCTCGAAGCCGGCCGCGGCCTCGCCCAGGGCACCGGTCCCGAACTCGCCGGCAGCCGCCGTCAGGCCCTCGATGTCGACGCCCGAGGCAAGAGACTCGAAGTCGACGCCGAGGTTCGCGGCGTCAGCCAGGAGGGGCCCGGCGACGCTGCTGACGACCGCACCGGCCGCGACGGCGCCCAGGATACCGACCGCGCCCACGGCGACTCCGGCGACGGCGCCGCCCTTGCCGACCTTGGCGAGCACGGACCGCATGGAGCCCGGCCGGCGGGCCTCGCTGCGGCCCGCTGCGCGGGACAGCTCGACCGGGTCGGCGGAGCGGGGCTGCTCGTGCTGCGGGAGCTCGGTCTGCATACGCTGCATCACGGCGTGGCGCTGCGCCGGCGTCAGGCGCGCGAAGGCCTCGGCGTGGATCCGCTCGACCTGGTGCGGGTCGGCGGTCTGCATGAGGTAGTCGTAGCGGGCGATCGCCTGACGGTCGGCGTCGGCGGGGCCGTGCCCGCCCGGGTAACCCTGCTGGGCGGGGTAGCCCTGCTGCTGGCCCGGGTAACCCTGCGGAGCGGGCGGGTAGCCCTGCTGCTGACCCGGGTAGCCCTGACCCTGTCCCTGCTGCTGGTTCTGCCCGCTCACCGCGTTGGCGACGTCCCGAAGGGTGGACTGCCACGATCTCTGGCCCGTCGAGCCACTCTGCGGCGCGCCCTGTTGCTGCTGCTGCTGCCCGTTCTGCGAGTCGAGCACCTTCTTGGCCAGGCCGATCATGTTCGAGAGCTTGGACATGCGGTCCGTTCCTTCCGTCGGGCGGAAGGACCACGTTTCCACGCGATCATGAGAAGTACGTGAGACCAGGATGAGAGATTCACCCCGTGGCCTGGCGAGATACGTCGATGTCCGACATCGTGTGGACCACGCGGGACGGCCGGACGGCCACCGAACGACGGAGGCACAGTGCATTCCCATCTCCCTGGACCCGGCCGCCGCACCCCGGTGAGCACCTACCGGCTGCAGCTCGGCCCCGACCTGACGTTCGCGGACGCCGAGAAGACGCTCCCGTACCTCGACACCCTGGGGGTCACGGACCTCTACCTCTCGCCGGTGCTGCAGGCGGCGCCGGGTTCCACGCACGGGTACGACGTCGTGGACCACACCCGGATCAGCGACGTCATGGGCGGCCGCGAGGGCCTCGAACGGCTCGCGGCGGCGGCGCACGCGCGCGGGATGGGCGTCGTCGTCGACGTCGTACCGAACCACATGGCCGTGCCGACGCCGGCCTGGCACAACCGCGCCCTGTGGTCCGCGCTCAAGCACGGTCACGAGTCGCCGTACGCGGACTGGTTCGACCTCGACATCGCCGCTGGTGAGGGCCTCCTCATGCCGGTGCTGGGGGCGCGGATCGGCACGGTGCTCGCGGCGGGGGAGCTCGTGCTCGACCGCGCCGTCGTGCCCGGGGAAGGGGATGAGGAGCAGCCCGTCCTGCGGTACTACGACCACCTGTTCCCCGTGCGCCCGGAGACGGAGGACCTGCCGCTGGCCGAGCTCGTGGGGCGGCAGCACTACCGGCTCGCGTACTGGCGCGTGGCCGACGAGGAGCTCAACTACCGGCGTTTCTTCGACGTCGGCACGCTGGCGGGCATCCGCGTGGAGGACGACGACGTCTTCGACGCCACGCACGCCCTGCTGTTCGAGCTCTTCGACGCGGGCGTGATCGACGGCTTCCGCATCGACCACCCCGACGGGCTGGCCGATCCCCGCGGGTATCTGCGCCGGCTGGACGCGGCGACGGGCGGGGCGTGGGTCGTGGCCGAGAAGATCCTGGAGGAGGACGAGGCGCTGCCCGACGACTGGCCCGTCGCAGGGACCACGGGCTACGACACGGCGTGGCGGCTGCACGCCCTCCAGGTCGACCCCGACGGCGCGGCCCCGCTCGCCGGCCTGATGCACGAGGTGACGGGCGAGCAGACCACCCTGGGCGACGTGATCGAGCAGGCCAAGCGGCAGATCGTCGAGACCTCGCTGTACGCGGAGATCCACCTGCTGACGACCATGCTCGCCGACATCTGCCGCGAGGACGTGCGGCTGCGCGACCACACGTTCCGGTCCCTGCAGGACTGCGTGGTCGAGCTGGTCGTCGCGTTCGGCCGGTACCGCGCGTACGTCGTGCCGGGGGAGGAGGCCCCGCCCGAGGCGGAGCGCGTGGTGCGGGAGGCGGCCGACGTCGCCCGGACGCGCCTCGACCCGGACCGGCACGACACGCTCGACCTCGTCGTCGAGCTGGTGCTCGGGCGCGAGGCCGGGTCCGCGGGCCGGCGGGACGAGGAGCGGCGTGCCGAGTTCGTCGTCCGGTTCCCGCAGGTGTGCGGCGCCGTCATGGCCAAGGGCGTGGAGGACACCGCGTACTACCGGTGGACCCACCTGGTCAGCCTGTGCGAGGTGGGTGCGGCGCCGGCGCGTTTCGGCGTCGGGCCGGACGAACTGCATGCCCATGCCCGGCAGACCGCGGAGTCGTGGCCCGCGACGATGACCGCCGGCTCGACGCACGACACGAAGCGGGGCGAGGACGTGCGGTCGCGGATCGGGGCAGTCTCCTCGCATGCGGATGCGTGGATCTCGCTGGTGCGGCGGCTGCGGGAGGCGACGTCGGACGTGCGGCCCGCCGACCTCGACGGGCGGACCGAGAACCTGCTGTGGCAGACGCTCGCGGGGACGTGGACTGTTGCTGGACCGATTGAGGCCGAAAGGCTTGCTGATTACCTGGTCAAGGCGTCGCGGGAGCAGAAGTCCTGGACTCTGTGGACGGCGCCGGATCTTGCTCGGGAAGCCGGTCTGGTGGAGTACGCGACCTCGCTGTTGGCGCATCCCGAGGTGGTCGCCGGTTTTGCCGACTGGGTGGAGCGGGTGACGCCGACGGTGCGGCGGTCGGTGCTGGCGACGAAGCTGCTGCAGCTCACGGTGCCTGGCGTCGCTGATGTGTATCAGGGGACCGAAGTGACCGGGACGTCGCTGGTTGATCCGGATAATCGGCGGGCCGTTGATTTTGAGGGGCTTGCGGCTGTACTTGAGTCGCTGGATGCGGGGCGGACGCCGTCGGGACTGGCCGAGGAGAAGCTGGTGGTGACGGCTGCTGCGCTGCGGGTTCGGCGGGCGTATCCCGGGGCGTTCGTCAGCGAGGGGGCCGGGTATGAGCCGCTGCCGGTGACGACTGCGCGGGCTGTGGGGTTCGTGCGGTCGGACGGTGCTGGGCCTCGGGTGGCTGTGGTGGCTACGCGGCTGGGGGATGCGCCCGGGCTTGATGAGGCTCTGGTGGTGTTGCCGGATCTTGGTCCGGGGGAGGGGTGGCGGTCTGTGCTGACCGGTTCTGTCTTTGAAGGTGGGGCCGTGCGGCTCGGGGAGCTGCTGGGGGCGTGGCCGGTTGCGTTGCTGGTAGCGGACTCGGGTGGTGCTGCTGGTGCCGGTGCTGCTGGTGCCGGTTCGGCGGACGGGGCCGGCGCATGAGCGGGGACCTGCGGGTCTGGGCGCCCTCGGCGTCGCGCGTCGACCTGGTGCTGCCCGCAAACGGCACCACGGAGGCGATGGTGGCCGACGACGGAGGCTGGTGGCGCTCGCCGCGGCCCCTGCTGGCCGGCACCGACTACGCGTTCTCGCTCGACGGCGGACCGTCGCGCCCCGACCCGCGCAGCCCCTGGCAGCCGGTCGGTGTGCACGGTCCGTCGCGCACCTTCGACGTCGGCGCCCACACCTGGGCCGACGGCGGTTGGGCCGGCCGCGACGCGCTCGGCGCCGTCACCTACGAGCTGCACATGGGGACGTTCACGCCCGAGGGCACGCTCGACGCCGCCGTCGGGCGCCTGGACCACCTGGCCGACCTCGGCGTCGAGATGATCGAGCTGATGCCGGTCGCCGCGTTCGGCGGGCACCACGGCTGGGGGTACGACGGCGTCGCGCTGTGGGCCGTGCACGAGCCGTACGGCGGGCCGGCGGCGCTCCAGCGCTTCGTCGACGCCGCGCACGCTCGCGGGCTCGCAGTCTGCCTCGACGTCGTCGACAACCACCTGGGGCCCTCGGGCAACTACCTCGCCGAGTTCGGTCCGTACTTCACCGACGAGCACCAGACGCCATGGGGCTCGGCCGTGAACCTCGACGGCGACGGCTCCGCGGAGGTGCGGGCGTTCGTCATCGAGAAGGCGCTGCGATGGTTCCGCGACTTCCACGTCGACGCCCTGCGGCTCGACGCCGTCCATGCGCTGGTGGACGACTCGCCGCGGCATGTGCTGGCTGATCTTTCTGATGCCGTTGCTGTGCTTGCGGCCGATCTGGGGCGGCCGTTGTCGCTGGTGGCGGAGTCGGATGCGAACGATCCGCGGACGGTGACGCCTACCGGTTCTCAGTTTGAGGGGCGGGCCGGGTACGGGATGACGGCGCAGTGGGCCGACGACGTCCACCACGCCCTGCACACCCTCCTGACCGGCGAGCGGCAGGGGTACTACGCCGACTTCGGCACCCCGGAGACGCTCGCCAAGGCGCTGACCGACGTGTTCGTGCACGACGGCGGCTGGTCCACCTTCCGCGGCAAGAACTGGGGCGCGCCCGTGCCGCCCGACATGGACCGACGCCGCTTCGTCGTCTGCTCGCAGAACCACGACCAGGTCGGCAACCGGGCGCTCGGCGACCGGCCGTCGCGCGTGCTGTCGCCGGGGGCGCTCGCGGTGAGCGCGGCCGTGGTGCTGCTCGGGCCGTTCACGCCGATGCTGTTCATGGGCGAGGAGTGGGGCGCGACGACGCCGTTCCAGTACTTCTCGGACCACGAGGAGCCGGAGCTCGGGGCGGCGATCTCGCGCGGCCGGGCCGCAGAGTTCGGTGGGCACGGGTGGGCGGAGCTGTACGGGGCGGATGTGGTGGTGCCTGATCCTCAGGCGGTGTCGACGTTTGAGGCTTCTCGGTTGGACTGGGGCGAGGCTGCTTCTGAGGGTGGGGCGCGGATGCTGGAGCTGTATCGGGGGCTGGTGGGGTTGCGGCGGTCGGAGGCGGCCGTGGCTTCGGGGGATCGGGGTTTGACGTCGGTGCGGGTGCAGGACGGGGTTGTGGTGATGACGCGTCTGGCTGCCGAAGGCGGTGGGCGCGTGGATGTGGTGCTGGCGGTGGAGGAGGGGTTCGTGTCGGTGGTTGTGGAGCGCGACCTTCGGGCGGCGTCGGTGGTACTCGATTCCGGGGCGGCGCTTGGGGGTGAGGCCGCGGTCGTGGAGAGCCGGGACGGGGCGGTGGCGGTGACCGTGCGGGGGCCTGGGGTTGTTGTGCTGCGGTGAACGGCCGCCGGGGCAGCGGGTTGATTCGGCTCATGCGCACGACCTGCGCAGGCTAGGAGGCAGGCAGGAATGTCGCCATTGGCGTGGATCAATGCGCGAAAATTCCGCAATATCCGTCGGCGCCGCCTAAGGCTTGGTGTCGTCGCCCATAGGCTATAGCTTTCGCAACTCAACCCGTAGGGGTGCCGGATGGCAGAGGAAATATGCTGCCCTGTGAAAATCCGTACCAATCGTGGCGGAACTAGACGTGCTGGCCATATCTCTGGCGGGCGAGATTGAGGTAACTGAGCTCGTTGGGACCGAACTGGACTTCGGAGGTACTAGCTCGATCGGCCGGCCCTTCCCTGTGCCAGACGATTTCGATGGTGAAGCTGCTAACGCTCCAGCTGCGTGTCGACTCCAACAGAACAACTACCGCAAGTCGCTGACGTCGATCGTCCTCATTCTCGACCGGTGCCCAAAGATCAATGTCGGTGCCGTGGTTGGTGTCACTGCGAACTGTCTGGAGAGCCCGTAATGCGGTTAGTGTGAGTTCGCGACGAATCCACGCTGTTTCGCCTTGTTCAGCTTGCCCGTTCGCTTCCATGCTCGATGCGACGGTGTCTTGCGGCAGGTAGGCGGGCACAGCGAAAACGGGAACGGGCACGAGATCAAGCACCACACAGCCAGCCTTGGCCGCCTCGCTTGGAGTGGTTCTCGTGGCTTGGCCAATTCGTCGCCCTATCTCCGAGTTCTCGGAGATCTGAGCGAAGAATGTCATTAAATTCTGGATGGCGGCAAGGGAATGCGTCGTACCCAATGGATCTTGAGTTTCAGTCGGCATCGCACGGAGCGCCACGCGGTCCATTCCGTCAGACAATACATCCCCGACGAGCCGCTCGACAGATGAATTATTCAGCATGGCGATTTCTTCGATCGCCTCTATCAGCCGTCGCGCGTAGTCAACATCACCCGGGTCGGTTGGAAGGTGAACAACCGCTTCCCGTTCGCCAGGTATGGGGCTAAAAATCCATGTCTCGTCAAAAGATCGTCGAGAATGCAGGGACCACTCGTCTTGCGAGTTAAGGAATTTCGACAACCTACGCGGCGTCAACATATCAACGTTTCGTCCAGGCCGGAACCCCGGAGTCGGGCTCACTGGTCGTATCGCCATTGTGCCGCCTCCTTCATGAGTTCGTCGAGCGACTTGGGTGTCAGCAGGTTACGTCGGGGGATGTGCACGACGATGCTGTTCTGATGCGAGGGTACCGGCGGGAGATGCTGACCTTGCAGGTAGAACGTGGCGAAGTTGCCGTAAATACCGGCGTCGTTGACTTCGAGCCACGTTGCTGGAGGTCCGCTGACCACTGTGATGCAGAGGATCGCCATCGAGTGGCGGTTGGGAGCCGACAGAATCACTGCTGATCGGCGGTCGAGTTGCCATGCGATCGACTCGGCGCGCTGGACATCCAGACGTTCTGTGCACTTCGACTGCACGTCGAGCTTGGGGTGGAGCGCGTTGGGCGCGTAGTCCCGGTCGGACACCAGGGTTAAGTCGACTGCGGCGAGGTCACGGCCAGCCAGGGAGACGTCGAGTCCCGCAGTCGCCGCGACGATGCCGATGGCGTTGCGGGCGAAGGCCTCCTTGTGGGCGGACAGAGGAATCCCGGTGTTGTCACCGCCTAGTTCGGCTGATTCGTTCGAGGAGACCTCTGTCACGCGAACTAAGGTACAGGCGAAAGGTCAGAAAGGCGCATGCTACAAAGTGGCGGCTATGGCAGAAAATTCTGGACCTTAGTGTTCAGTTCTGAGTGAGAGGGCTGTCGGTCCTCGTCCGCAACCCACCTGTTCGACCCACGCAGACGACCACTGACCTGGTGGTGTGAGTACATGCCGAGCTCGTGCGTGCTGCCGAGCGGCTCGCGCTGGGACGCCGTCGACCCGTGGAGCAGATCGTCGTCGAGGCGGCGGCGGGGCCGCATGACCTGTAGGTCGTCCTCGGCCGTTGATCGGCCTGCCGGGGTATGGACATGGTGCTGGCCACGGCGTCGGGCGCCTGACAGGATCTGCGGGTGCCATTCGCCCCTGACCTGACCATTCAGCCCGAGCAGCGAGTCGCACTGTGCGCGGACAGCCTGGCCGGTCTGTCGGTCGGTGACGCGCTCGGTGCCCAGTACTTCGTCCCCACCAACGATCCGGTGTCGCTCCTTCGGGACGGGACACTGCCCGACGGGCAGTGGCCATGGACCGACGACACCGACATGGCCTGCACGGTCGCTGCCGAGCTGATCGAGCACGGTGAGATCGACTGTGAGCGGATCGCCCGGGACTTCGCGCAGCGTTGCGATCCCTACCGCGGGTACGGCGCCGGTGCGGTCCAGGTGCTGCACCAGATCCGGGACGGCGTTCCGTGGCGCCAGGCGACCGTGGCCGCGTTCCCTGCTGGCTCGTTCGGCAACGGCGCGGCTATGCGCATTGCCCCGCTGGGCGCGTATTTCGCCGGCGACCTCGATCGTGCGGCCGAGCAGGCGATCCGGGCGTCGGAGGTTACGCACGCGCACCCCGAGGGGATCGCCGGTGCGGTCGTCGTGGCGGTGGCCACCGCGTTCGTGGCTGGCGTGCGGACGGCGCAGGTCCGGCCGGAGCCTCTTGAGTTGCTCGAAAGCGTCGAGCCGTACCTGCTGCCTGGTGCGACGGCGAGGGGCGTGGCCGCCGTCCGCGGCCTGCTTGGCGCGACGGTGGGGGAGGCTGCCTGGTCGCTCGGGAACGGGTCGCGTGTGTCCGCCCAGGACACGGTGCCGTTCTGTTTGTGGACCGCGGCTACCTTTCTGTCTGACTATCCCGGGGCGATCAAGGCTTGTATCGAGGCTGGTGGCGACGTCGACACCACTGCTGCGATCGTCGGCGGGATGGTGAGCGCATACACGGGGGTCGGTGGCCGGGACGGCGTCGTCGGCGTGCCGGGTGCGTGGCTGGGGCGGCGGGAGGGGCTTCCCGCGTGGCTCTCGTGAACGACTTCGACCTGCTTACGGCGCAATGCTCTTGGCTCGAGCGGGAGAGCGCCGACATCGGTCGTCCGGTGCCGCATCAACCGGTCGACCTTCCTGGCATGCCTGTCATGGCTGGCCTGTTCTCTACGGCCACGGTCACGCCTGTGCGGTTCGACGGCGTCGAGCACGAGATCCTTGCGTGGGGACCGCCGGCGGATCGTCGCGGGTGGTTGTGCCGGCTGCCATGGCAGGACGACGACGCCGACGTTCCAGAGGCGCTGCGGGCTGTCCGGGCGGTGACAGGTGGGATCGTCGAGCACTTCGGTGCTGTCACAGATTCCTGGTGGTGGCTCGACTGTGGTGACGTGCTGACCCGGGAAGCGTCGGGCCGGCCTGTTGAGGAGACACTCGGCGCGTACGAGTGGATCTGGGCCGACGAGGGCCTCCGTATCCCGATCGAGGCTGCTGACTACGTGACGGTCGCCGCCGAGGCGAACGGGAACCTCACCCTCGCGCACCGTCGCACTGGGGAGGTCGTCTGGTTCGCGCCGGACCACTCCGAGACCGGCGTCACCGTTCTGCCGGGATGCCCCGAGTACTCCTTGTACACCTTCGACGGCGCTCCGGATCTTGCCTCGTGGGTTGAGGTTGGCGCGACCCAGTGGGCGAGGAACTGAGAATGCTGAGCGAGCTGGAGCCGGGGCTTGTCGTGCTTTTTTAGCTGTCGATGATGGGCAGCAATGCGGGGGACCTTCCTGTTCTGTCAGGGCGCCGGCGGTAGCTGGAGCGCACTCGGAGAGATCGGCGGTAGCGTCGCGATCTTCTCCAGCAGGTACTCCGCGACGTCCTCCATGGAGCGCTCGCTCAGGCTGATGTGGCCGACGGTCGCAGGAAGTCCGGTGATCGCTGGTCGATTCGTACCGATGACGAGGGGCAGCAGGTAGTCCTCGGTCCGTTTGCTCGCCGCGTTCCTGCCGATCTC
Organism: Promicromonospora sukumoe; assembly: GCF_014137995.1. Lineage (NCBI taxonomy): Bacteria > Bacillati > Actinomycetota > Actinomycetes > Micrococcales > Promicromonosporaceae > Promicromonospora > Promicromonospora sukumoe. Next base: position 3,591,936 of record NZ_JACGWV010000001.1, on the reverse strand, counting down.
GAACTCAAAGGTGGTCCAGTCGCGCTCGGGGTAGTCGTCGGACAGACAGACGATCATGTACTGCGCCTGCCGGCCATAGACCCGGGCAAGTTCTTTGCGCAGGTCTTTTCCCCAGAGCTGCGCCTGCTGGTCGAAGTCGTAGAAGACCTCGAGCCCACGAGCCTTGAGAACCTCGACCAGGTTGTCGACGACCGCTCGGTCGCTCCCCGCGAACGACACCGCGACGTCGTACTCGTACCCGACCCTACGAATGTTCACCTGGGACTTGACCCGGGAAAAGTCGAGGTGGTCGAGATAGAAGCGGAGAGTCGGGTCGTCGATCGTCAGTGTGTCGTTCTCGTATATGAGAACCTCGGACAGCCCATTTTCCTCGATCACCGTAGGGAGTGCCTTGATCGCGCGGTAGAACGAGCTCCGGATCCGGTCCTTCTTGCGAGGGTCCGCGGGCGTGACGACAGCGTGGTAGAGCTCGTCACGGGAGATGTGGTTCTTGCTGCTCTTGGCGACCTGCTCGATGATCTCGTAGTAGGTGTCGTGCACGGAACGCGCTCCGCGACGTCCCCGAGCCAGGCTGACCACCTTCTTGAGATAGCGCCCGTCGTACTGCTGGACCACGAGCGAACCGATCTCGGGAAGGTCGACAGAAACCTGCAGCTCATCGGCAGCGGTTCGCATCACGTCGGCCTCGACGCAGCTCAACCGGCAGATCGCCTGGAAGATCGAGGGCGACCCGTTGGCGGCCTCGATCGCCGTGGCTCTGCTCGCCGCGTCGAACCTGATGTTGAGGGCCTGCTCCCCTTTCGTCATGAGCGCATCCATGAACGCGTCGCTCTGCGTGCCGAGCTGCCACGTGTCGTTCCGGATCGCCAGCTCGGGGTCGTGGCCGAGGATGGCCTCGCTGGTCTTGGCGATCCCGATCATGAAGAGGCGGATCCCGCGTTCGTGCCAGAGCTTGAGGTTGGAAGCGAGCTCGGTGCGTGCTTCCAGGGACAGGTGGTGAACGTCGTCGATCACGACCATCTCCAGCGCCCTCAGCCTCGCCTCGACCGCCTCGGCCGTGGTTGCTACCCCGAGCTCGGCGCCGAAGACGTCGATGATGCTCCGCGACTTGGCGTGGGTCCGACCGTTGAAGGAGTGGACCCGCTCCGCATCGATCCCGGCCGAGTCCAGCGCCCGTTTGGCGACCGTCGACTTGCCGCTCCCCGAGGGCCCGACGAGCGTGACGTGCTTGCCTGGCGTCACCAGCGATCCCTTGAGCCGTTGAGCTTCAGCCGGGGCCACATAGGTGACGTCCGGCAGGCTCGACTCGCTGAAGACCTGGCCGAGCCGGTACACGTCCCGCGTCATAACACTCCTCTGACCTGGGTGGTGATGCCTGGTGGGCCTCCATCCTTCCCGACCCGCGTCGTGCGCCGCCACTATCGGTGAAAGCTTGTTTCCATCATCTGAGGTATCTGGAAGAATTAGGGTGAAGGTGACGTACGGGACATGGTCCACGGTGGACGGCCCTGCCCTGTCCTGCGCGGAGAGGGGCTGACCCTGGCGACGTCCGACAGCTGCCCGTTCTGCAGGATCGTCCGCGGGGATGACCCTGCTGCGCGCGTGGTCTATGAGGACGAACGCGTCGTGGCGTTCTTCCCCACCAAGCCTGCCGTTGTCGGGCACGTCCTCGTCGTGCCGCGCCGTCATGTGCCGGACGTGTGGGCGCTGGACGAGGGTGAGGCTGCCCACCTGGGCAAGGTCTGCGTCCGGCTCGCCGGCGTGATCAGAAGGGCTCTCGATCCCAGCGGCCTCAACATCATCCAGTCGAACGGCGCGTCCGCCACGCAGACGGTGTTCCACCTGCATGTGCACCTCGTGCCGCGGCGAGCCGGCGACGCGATGGGACGGATCTGGCCCACGAAGGCGCGCTACCCGGCGTCCGAGAAGGACGAGGCGTGGTCACGCCTGCGAGTGGCCTCCTGGACCGAGGCGCCTGCGAGAGAAGGCCCGAGCGGCGAGGACCGTCGCAAGCACCTCGAGCTCGTCCAGGCCGTCGTGGCCCGGATGGCCGCGGCCTCGGGAAACGTGAAGACCTGGCTGCTCCCCGTGGTCATCGCGCTGTACGGCTTCAGCATCACCGAAGGCTCCGTCGCTCTTGCGCTGCTCGGGCTGGCCACGGTGATCCTGTCCATGTACGTGGACGCGAACTACCTCCGCGTCGAGCGTGATTTCAGGGGTCTCTACGACGCTGTCGCGCGGAACACGCGACCGGTCCGGGCCTTTTCGCTGGATCCTTCCGGGACTGCTGCACCGGTGCCGCCCGGCTCGTGGCGGGGCCTTTTGGCGGCCTCGGCCCGGCGATGGGTGCCGGGCTGGAGGGTCTGGCGCTCGTGGTCCATCCTGCCGTTCTACGGGGCGCTACTTCTGATCGGGCTGGTGATCGCGATCGGCGGGACCTGGTGAGACGCCACTCAGTTGGCATCTCTGACCAGTCGCTATGCTCGTCGCGCACACGCGTGAGATGAATCGAGGACTGGATGCCTCATCGAACGCACCAGAGATGTCGTTCGAAAGGGTCCCGTCATGAGTGCGTACGTTGTGTTCTTCAAGGAAAGCACCCACGACCAGTCCGAGGTCGACGCCTACCTCGAGAATGTCGGGAAGTCGTTCGAGGGGCACGACGCGAAGATCCTTGCCGCATACGGCGAGCAGCAGGTGCTTGAGGGACCGGCGCCTGAGGGAGTCGTCGTGATCGAGTTCCCGACGACGGCCGCGGCGCGTGCCTGGTACGAGAGCCCGGCCTACCAGGCCGCGGCGGAGCACCGGTTCAAGGGAGCGAACTTCCGCGTCGTCATCGTGGAAGGTGCCTGACCGCACCTGTTCGCAGGACAGGTGGTGGTGCGATGACTCATCTGCCGCCCGCGCTCGTACAGTGGCCTTTGTGTCGATCCAGGTAGCCGTCTGCGGCCCACGTCACTGCACCGATCAGGACGCCGAGAATGCGCGCGAGATTGGCCGCTTGCTGGCCCAGGCCGGCGTCGTCGTGCTCAACGGCGGGGGTATTGGAGTCATGGCTGCTGTCTCTGCCGGGGCTCGATCTGCCGGCGGCATCGTCGTCGGCGTCCGACCGGGGGCGACTCGCGACGACGCCAACTCCGACCTCGACGTAGTCCTTGCCACCAACATGGGTGAGGCGCGCAACGCGATCTTGGTGTGGTCAGCTGACGCCGTGATTGTCGTCGGAGGCTCGTGGGGCACCTTGTCCGAGCTCGCACTCGCGCGTCGGCGTGGCGTGCCGGTCATCAGCATCGGGGGCTGGCAGCTCCTTGATGCCGACGGCGAACCGGTGCCGGACGCCCCGCCTGCCGCGGCCACGCCGGTCGAGGCTGTGGACTTTGCGCTCAGCCGCGCGTGAGCCGCCTCGGAATCGGGCCGTAGCGGCGACTGATCTGCTGTTCAGCGCCTGCGGTATCGCGTCGCGTATGCCCGGATGAGCTCGCTTGCCGGTCCGATGTCCTCGGGTCGCAGTGCGCGCTTGGGCAACACAACCGGCGTCGAGAGGACAGCAGACGAGACGTGGAGCACGAAGGCATTCTTGCCCTCGATCGCGAGGAGGACCGCCGCCCACGTGAACGTCGACGACACGACCGACTGTTCGACCGCGACGCCGTCGACGGTGATCTGGAGGCTCGTCGGACGGCGGGCTGCGCTGTGGGCATTCCAGATCAGCCGTGGGACAAGAACGGGCGCAATCACGCCGACCCAGAACAGTACGGCTGCTGATGCGAAGACCAGCGTGAACGAGAAGGACCTGCCGACAGGATCGTTCCGCCAGCCGACAGACAGCAGCATCCCGATCAACAAGAGCGCGATCAAGAACACGACGAGCGCGCGCGGAACACCTGCCAGTCGGATGAGCGCGACGATGTCGCGACGTTCGGGGTTCCACTGAGCGGAGATCGTGCGCGTGGTGATTGAACCGTCGGAAGCCACCCGCGAAGTCTGGCACGCACCGACCTCGATGTACTGGTTGCTGCCCATTACTGCACGGCTGACATTTCTCGGCGGTGCCGGGACGTCTCTCTGGCTCACCGTCGCGCGCTCAGGGTCTTGCCGTGATCGAACAGCTGACGTTCGACGACGTCGGCCGTGGTTGCCCAAGAACTAGCCCAACGGGCTACGGTGTCCAGGTAGAGGGCGTACTGGTCGCGAGTCCAGGTCCAGTTCGTCCGCCAGGTGAGCTCGGCCTGCTCGTTGAAGGCTCGGACGACGAACCGGTCGAGAATCAACGGGCGCGGACCTGGCGCAGCATCCCAGCCGGCGAAGTAGAGCACCTTGGTGAAGAACGCCGGCCCGAGGCCTCTGAGGTTCGTGTCGCCACCCTTTTGGAGGCGTCGATAGGCGGCGACGGCGCCGTCCTCGCGGAGCGTCGTCATGGACTCAAGGAGCCGGTCGCCAGCGTCCTTGCGCGAGTGCAGCGGGCGGCTGCGCCGGGCGACGCCGATGCCCCCGGCCCCGGTACCCCACACGCACGCTGCGACGTAGCACTGCACCGCCTGGGCGGGCGTGTCGACGTCCGCGGAGAGCCTAAAGACGTCATCGCGAGTGATCCGGTGGAACTTGCCTGTTCCCTGGAGAAGATCGAGCTCGTCCGGCCAGAGGCCTTCCGGCAGCCATCGCTTCCAGGTCTCTGGGTTGAACGGCACCGCCTGGCCCAGCACGGCCTCACCGCGATCAGGCGCGATCTTCTCTCTCAGCAGCGCCGGAAGATCTGTCATCGCACGACCCTGCGGAGCGGTTGCGCGCCACTCCGTCGCGAACAGAGAGTGGACCGGACCATCTACCTCTTACCTCGTCTCTTCGTTGTTCCCGCGTCTGCGGAGAGCCCTCGTGGCGATCTCGCCTGACAGCCTGTCTGTCACGGATCTGGCCCGGTCGACGGTGCCATTGCCGACCCGTCTGGCAGCGTCGATGCCCTCGGCTCCGGTCTGCAGCGCCATGTCCTTCACCTCAGTGACGGCGTCCACCCATCGCCTCGCTTCCAGAGCCTGTCGGTCGTCGTCGATCCCGAGGCGTCCGTGGAAGTCGACGACGGCGGTCGCTACGTGGTTGCCGGCCTGCACCACGGCTCTGGACGAGGTCGGGTGCAGGAGCACCTTCGAGTTTGCTGTCCCCGCCGCTCTGTCGATTCGGGCCAAGAGGCGGGCGGTGCTGTGCGAGATGAGCTCCAGCCGCTTTCCGCGGGCGACCTTCAGCGCGATGCGATGACTGTCCAGCTCCTCCGGCGATGTGTCCAGCACACGGTCAAGCTCGAGCACTCCGATCGCCTCCTGCAGCTGGAAGCAGCGAGCGAGAACCGCGAGCCACTCTCTTACCGTGGACTCGGCGTCCCTCGACGCTGTGGCGAGATCACCGATGGAAGACTTGTGCTCGAGCTTCTCCGCGAGGGCATCGATCCGGCGCAAGGCGTACGCCTGGGTCTGTGCGATGGTCATCGGCGTGGCCTGGACCTTCGACCAGGTCACCTCCGAGACGCGCCCTACGTGCTCCCGGATCGTCATGGCCTCCTCGATCACGAGGTCCGCTCCGACCATCTCGGCGAGCGCAGCGTCCTTCTGGGCCCGCAGGATGTCGTCGACCTTCGCATCGATCGCGGCGAGATAGTCGGTGATCTCCTCCATGGCCTGCTGCATCGCGAGCTGCGCCATGATCCCGGCGGCACCCGCTAGTACCGCCGGGTTCGTCAGCAGTGCGCCAGGACCTTTCGCCGCGAACTCGACGAACCCCTTGACCTGACCGCTGGGTCCCTTCAGCACGCCGGAGCTCAAACCGGTCTTCGAGCTCGTCCGCAGCCCCCACTTGTCGACGAGCTGCGCCGACTCCTTGGACAGCTTCACCCAGCGACCGGAGCTGGCGGCGAGGTCGGAACCCGTCTGCGTGATGCCGGCCGCGGCGCCGAGCCGGGGCCCGAGCCGTTGGAGACCAAGGTCCTGTGACGGCAGACCCTCAGCGCTGAGGAATCGTTCGACGGCCTCAGCGTTCCCGATGACGGCCAGACCGCCGCCGTCACTGATCAGCTGGATCGCCTGGTTCACAGGAGGCTCACCGGTCGCTTGCCGAGGGCCTGAGTTCGTGTCTCCGCCACGGTCAGGTCGAAAAGGACCAGGGCGAGCTGAGCCTGCTCGCTTTCCTTCAGCTTCCTCGCGCTCATCGGGATGCTGTCGACGACCAGGGCCAAGGGGTTGGCTGCCAGGTGCCGGCAGAGGTCTGTGCCGAAAAGCACCTTGAACCAGTGGGCGCCGTCCTTCGGTCGGGGCTCTTCGCTGCGCACCACGCCTACACCCACTACCTGCGCCACGGGATTGTCCCGGTGCACGGACTCTCGCACCCAGATCAGGTCGCCGGTGGTGATGCCCAGCTTCCTCGGCAGGTGCCAGGTGTGGATGTCTTTCTTGCCTGCCATCACCTTCGTCGGTGGTTCCTTGTATCCCCAGGACTCTGTGTTCGTCGGGTTCACCGGATAGAGCCAGTGCGTCATTGCTGCCTCCATGTGACACAGGCTTGGGGCTTTGTCCGCTGTCGCCTTCTGCGACAGCGCGTATGCCACCGCCCAACCTTCGTCGAGATCGCGTTGCCGTGTCTGCTCGCGGACCGTTGTTCACCCGGGCGAACTGCCGAGGCCGCCGCCGCTGACGCCGCAGGTCAGCAGGCTTGCACCGCCGTGCGGGTGAGATACGGGCACGTGGCTGCATGTGGTGCCAGTACCTACGCGATCCCTACAACCTGGACACATCGGCCCGATCAATGGTCAGGCCATTCACAGGACGGGCCCTAAGCCGGATCTGGCAAGACGCGAGAGTGATCTGCCACCTTGTCCAGCTGGTCACGAAGGACCGCAACTACGACGTCCGCCGCAGCAGCAGGTGTCTCGTGCTCCCAGATCCGCACGACGCGCCATCCCATCTCCGTCAGCACACGGTTTGTGTCAGCGTCACGGGCCGAGTTGGCAGCAAGCTTCGTGGCCCACCACCCAGCGTTGGAGCGAGGCTTTGTTCCGTGGACCTGGCATCCGTGCCAGAAACAGCCATCAACCATGACGGCGACTCTGGCACGAGTGAACGCGATGTCGATCGTCCGACGCCGCTGCCCGGGAATCGGGTACGCAACTCGGTAACGCAGCCCACGGGCGTGGAGCTCGCGGCGAAGCGCTATCTCGGGGGCCGTGTCCTTCCGCCGTGCCGTCGACATCCGGCGGCTGATCGACGATGACGAGGCCCCCGGGTGTGCGCCGACATGTTGCGGCACCATCCCCGCCGTCGCCCTGGGCGGGGTGCTCTCAGGCAGTCGCTCAGCGTCGCGCAAAGCCCGCCTCTTCAAGCACCTTGCTCGCGGCCTGCCCAAGATCGGTCGTCGGATTGAGGTCGCCATTGATCTGCGTGGGCAGTGCGATTCGAAAGGTCACCGAGTTGTGCTCGACGTGAGGGATTCCTGCGACGTCCGACGACTGCAGTACGCGGATCCGCTCATCTCTCATGTCGTAGAGCCGTTCGAACGTCGCCATCAGACGCTTGGCGTACCTCGGTCCGTTCCGGTCAGCCGTGTGGTCGTACCCAACCCCGATGTCGCCGCCGTACTGGCGTACCCGCGTGATGAACTGTTCGCGGACGGAGGTGCTCAACCGCTCTGCGATGGCATCGACCAGCGCGGGGACCGAGGTGCCGCCCACCGCCGCAGGTGGCAACCACCGGACGCCGATGCTGAACAGGTAGAGAGCTGTTTCTGGCGCTCCCGTCACAGGATGCCCTAGCTCTACCTGGTGGAATCCCTGGATGAGGTGGCTGGTCGTCGCTCCCGTCGTTGCCTTCACCTCGACGCCCACCTCGCCCAGCTGAACGTCACGTGACGACGGGACGCTCCCGAACCAGCACGCCACCACTTCGTCTGGCGCACTCGACTGGCGCGTGAGCTCGTCCAGCAGAATCAGTTCACCGACCAGACCAGTGAGGACCTCGCTGCCAAGTTGCTGCTGTGCAAACAATGCGGCGATCACTGGCTCCGTGCGGGAGAAAGCTGGCTGCCGTTCTCTTCCGAACCCGTTGGCCAAGAGCTCCGCACAGATGAATGCGGCCACGCCTGGCAGGTTCGATGCCTCGGGGAGGGCCATGCGGTTGGCGGCGAGCGCACCGCCTCCCCTGGTCGTCCACGTCTGGTGCTCGAGCACATCCCGGAGAGCACGCGTCACCGGCTCGATCGGGTCCCCGACAAGGAAGATCTCGATAGTTCCTTTGTCGTCGCGCGAGACAGCGACCGTGTGCGCGGTGTCCGCCCAGATGAGGTCGCGGTCCCCCTGAGTGCTCGCGCGTGGGTGCCGATCGATCTCGGCCCTCAGCCACTCGAAGGACTCGGTGCGGTCGTAGGTCAACGCCCTGCCTCCGATCGTGCTCGGACGTGGTCGGGTCCCCCGAGCGGGATCGAGACGCCGACGGCGATCGTTGGGTCCGCCCCCTGGTGCCCGACAAGGTGGAAGAGGATCAGGCCGTCTTCCCCGGGTGGGCGCCTGCCGTCAAGCACCTGTGGCGGGTTCATGCCTCTCGCGACGTAGTCGAACAGGTCATCGCCCTGGATGCCGTCGCCGGAGTAATTCCTCGATCCCCAGTCCGCGTCGAGCGACGTCGTACCGTCTGCAAGCCTTCGCATCATGGGCCGCGCTGGCCAACGGAGGTGGGCAAGCGGCCCCCCGGTCAGCGGTTCACCGCGCCCGAACCGAACACCGACCCAGAACCTCGGCTGCCTTCGGGCTCGTGCCGTGGGCTCGACGAGACTCCACACCATCGGAGAGTCGTCGGTCGTCAGGAGACCGGGGACGGTTCGAGGCACGACAGCCGACCACAGGCGCAGATATGCCGCGACGGTGTACGGCGAGTCCTTGGACAGATCCAGCGAGCCTGCGACTAGGGGAGACCGGTAGAGCGGGAGGCACGGGTCACCGTCGGGTATCTGCGCGTGATGGGCTACCGACCGCCACCTGGCGGCCTCCCCGCTGTCCGGACCCGGCCCGTGGTCCTCGTACCGCAGAGATTCGAGCAGCTCCGCTGCATCGGTGAGGCTGAGCGCCTCGGAGAGCAGCAGGCCGCGTTGTCCCGATCCGGAGGGCACGGCGATCACGCCGTCATCGGAGAAGACGCTCGCCACGAGCTCAAGGTTGTCCCCGTCAGAGCCGGCTGGGTTCATGTGGCGGACGAATGGTTTAGGCCCCGGGAACAGCGGCTCGGCCTGAAGGTTTGCAATCTTCCCTGTCGCTTTGAACGCACGGCCCTGCAGGATGACCGGGGTCGGCGCAGCGCCCGACCCCATGGCTTTGAGTACGTCGCGCCGGAGGGCCTCATCGTTTTCGTGATAGTGGGTAAACAGGTCGATCTGGTCACGTGTCGTCAGCACACGGCACAGGTCGATAATCGTGCCCCGATAGCCGAACCAGCGCTGCATCTGCATCTGGGTGTCAGCGAGCGGGGTGGATGCGCTGCGTGTGAACAAAGTCGTAGTCAGGCCCTCGAGAGTCAGTCCGCGCGACATGACATTGCCGGACACGAAGATCGTAGAGAGGTTGGTCGCCGCGCGCCAGGAGCCGTCGGCGCACTGTCGAGGCGAGAACTCAGGACGGTCATCTGCTCTCTCGTCACTGTTGATGACAGCGACGCGAGTGCCGGGCACGACGTCCTCGAGGATCAGGCGAGCCACGCTGTCCCACTCGTCCAAAGTCGGGACTTGGCGCTCTTCAGCCGGGGCTAACCTGCCCACTACAAGGTCCGCGGTCTCGCGGTACGAGTCGAGCCATGCTGTCCACCGATCGCGGTGCTCGACCATGTCGGTCGCGATCCCCTCGACGCCGAGGTCACGGCCTTCGGACGCAGCCTCGCTAGACCGAGCTGACGACGCGCCGCCTGCCCAAGCAATCACGGCGTCGGCGGTATCGAAGTGTTCGTCCTTCTCCGCGGACGGGTTGATAAGCATCGACATGGGGTCGATGACCGCGGACCGTGCCTCCCCGAAAGTCGAGTATCGCTTGCCCCGCGCATGGAACGGGCCGAGCCGGTCAGGCGAACGCAGTAGGCGCACGGCTGCCGCCACGAGGTACGCCCTGACGGCATCAGGCACACGCTCTTCTTCAGGGATGTCGTCGGTTGCCACGCAGAGTGGTGCGTCTGCCAGGTCCTTGTAGAAGGTTTCTCCGCCCGTGTACCAACCTCTGAGCCCGTCCTCTGTGCGAAAGGTCGACTCGCGAACGGCAGCGTTGCCTCTGGCTCCTGGGGTGCGCAAGCTGGCGACGAAATCGGTAGGAGCGAGCGGGTTGGTGCCGTCCTGCAGGAAGTTCGCTTGGGGTGTCGCTGTGTACGCGAGATAAGTCGCGAAGATCTCCGGTCGCACCGTCTCGCCCGGCCGCTGTCGTGACTCCCACAGATCGATGATGCGCCGTGGCACAGGCCTGTTGCCTGCGACCGCCGACGTATCGACGACAGAGGCGTCATCAGCCTCGTCATCGATCACGAGTAGGTGGAACGATTCGCCCCGCTCCGATGCGAGGGGGTAGACGACATCCTGCAGATTGCGACTTACTCGTTCCAGGTGCGCAGCGTTCTTCATCACTACGGCGATGACCGGGCGCCGACGCGCCAGGGCGCGGTTCATGCGGGGCCCCGGCATCTCGTAGAGATTGCTGAGGTCGGTGCCCGGCAGATCGGATGCCAGGCCGCCCGGAATGCGTACTCGACGAGTGTGAGCGTTCGCGTCGGTGTCGATCTGGTCCACGAACCGCTCGAACGTCTGGAGCCAGAGGGCTGTCCTCGTGCCGGCGAGGATGACGAGTGCGTCGACGCCCCGATCGAGCGCCATCGCAGCGACCGCCATCATCGATGCTGTCTTGCCCGACTGCACAGCGCCCATGACCAGTCCTCGGCGCTCTCGCGTCAGCGGCCAGGCAGGACCGCCTGGCTCCCCTGCGCCGAAGATCCCGTGGTCCACGATGTACCGTGCGTCATCAGCGATCACCTCACGGCTAGTCACGCCTATGCCCGACGCTGCCAGCCTGGTTTCGTACGCCGACCACCACGTTGCGGGTCTTCGGGCCAGCGCGACGTGCTCGACGCCGTACCTAGCACCAGCCTCGCTTCTCATGCGCGGACGTAACCCTCGGGCGCGTGAGCGTGGTCGACGATCAACTTGAGACCAGAGGAACCAAACCGCTCGACCAGGGCGGCGTGCGCGTCTCCAGGGTCGACGTCCAGGATCGCGAGGATCTCGCTGACCACGAAGCCGATCCAGCGCCACTGCTCCTTCGACTGGTTGCGGACAGGCTTGCCCCACCTGGCCGCAGAGTCACTGATGGCCGGCACCGCGTCCTCCAACCGGTCGACGAGCTGGTCGTCCAAGGCGACGGCTGCCGCGGACAGAGCGACCAGTGTCGCCACCAAGCGAAGTTCCTGCCACTTTCCGGTGCCGCGGTCGTTGCCGCTACGGAAGCGCTTGGGCCATGCGTCTGCCACGGTGGCGTGGGCATCCAGGGCGTGATCGATCAGGAGCATAAGATCCCGGACCGTCGTGGATTTCTGCAGAGGGTCGCCCGAGTTTGCCTGCACTCGCTGCAACAACGCGTTGATGTGGGCAGACGTGGAACGCGTGATCCCGTCTTTTCCTGCGTCGTTGAGAAGTAGCGCTGCGGCGACCCACGACAACACCTTCGTACGCTTGTAACCGACGTCGCCGAACTGGTACCGCGCAAGGACCTCGCTCGTCGACTTGAGGTCTCCCCAGTCATCCGAGAGGAAGGAAGCCACGCTCAGATCCGTAGAGTCTCCCCCCATGACGAGGAGGCCACGCATCAGGTCGAGCCTGTGATACAGGGCATTACGAATTTCTTCGGCGTTGAGAGACTTGCCCTGCGTGTTATACAGGGAAAAAACCTCATGAATCTGCGCCATCGTAGCCGTCTTATAGATGATGACGGGGATCTTGTACGTAGCCGCCTGCTCGAAGACATATCGAACACGCCGAGGCGTCCCCTGGACCGGGATGGTGAGGTCCCGGATCTCGCCGTAGTACTTTTCACGCAGTGGCGCAAGATCACCAACAAGAGGGTTCGGGCTGTCAGGCGTCTCGCTCGACCGGAGCGGGAACGGAAAATGGTTCTTCCGTTCCATCTCCGTGGTGAGGCGGTCGCGCTCGTTCTTGTTCCAGATCTCCTTGAAACGCGGATAGTCGGTCTCGAACACATGCGGAAGGTCCGGCTCGTTCCACTCCAGACTCTTCTGAGCGACAACATCGAGAGCATGCGGGTGCGCGCCTGTAAAACGCAGGACCGACGTGAGTCGCTGCTTGCCATCGACGACCTCGTAGACGGTTCCGCGGTCCTCGCTCTTCTCCAGGATGATCACCGACGGTAGCGGGATGCCGCGGAGGATTGACTCGATAAGGCGCTGAGCGTAGTTGGTCGGCCAGACATCAGCCCGCTGGTAAGAAGGGCTGAGGTCCAGCTCGTCGTCGCGGGCATACTGGATGAATGTCTGGATCGGCCAGGTCTCAGCCCTGGCATCGATCATGCCGCTCGGTTCGGCGCCATCGTCGTCGGCGGCGTCGTCCCACGACGCAGCCCACGCGAGAGAAGCACTGGTCTTTGTCTCTGTCCCCTCCGCGGTCTGCTCCATCGCCTGTAGGAACTCGTCACGTCGCGCAGACGCCTCTTCGAGCAGCAACGCGAGAGCTGCGAAGAGCTCGTTGCCGGCATGCGTGGGCACGAGATTGAGAGCCTTGGCCAAACTCGCGTCAAACGCCTGCGGCGACGAGTCGTCCAACGTGATCCCTAGTCGGATCCAGCCCTCGACCTCCAGCAGCTTCTGACGCCACGTCCCGTCGTCGAACCGCACGTCAGTCGCCCGAAAAGCGAACGGCTCCCGACCGAAGTCTTCGGGTAGGGGACCAGGCTCGCTGAGGCGGGCGAGGTAGTCCGCCACATTTTGCTGTACGTCGGTGAGGGCCTCCGGCATGAGTTCTCTCCTGTTGTCGTTCGTATGTCCTACGGCGAGGAGCCGCTCGATCAGCTTGCTGGCCTCCTCCGGCTCGAGCTGCGCGACCTTTGCCATGGTCACAGCGTCCACGAGCCTGTTGATGCCTACGGACGTGATGGTGTCTCCGGCGGACCAGCAGCCGGTATCCCACTCGACGCCCACGGCGTCCGCGATGACCGCAGCGCAACGGTGCTTCGACCGCACGTCGACCAGATCCATGCCGATCGCAGTGCCGAGCGCTTCGAAAGCCGATCTCTTCTCTTTGGCGCCAGGCCCCAGCGGCTCAGGGTCTCGCCCGCCGAGCACGTACATCCGCGCGACGGCGGAAGCCTTCGAGGTAGCGCTCGTGTACTGCACCGATTGCTGCTCCTTCGGCTCTCTGACCTGGATTCATCACACTACACAGCGAGGTGAGAGTGTTGGCCTGATATCGGGTGAGCGATCCGGCTAGACGCGGGGTGAACTCCGCCGCGACGGTCTACACCGCCTCAGAACAGCGTTCGCTCGCGGGGACCAGAGGAGCCGACGCCCGACGCGCCTCTCCTTGCGCTGCTGGCTGTCGTGATCGGATCGAAGTTCCATGCAGAGTGTTTACGGCAGTTTTCGAGCAGCACGTCGAGGTCTCCGAAATAGTTCGGCTCTACTGAATCGAAATGGTGCTTCATGAAACGAACGAGGGCAAACTGAACAGTGCCGACATGGACGGCGTTGCCGAACTGCTTGTACGACTGCGCGTCGGGCTGAAGGTCTCGCATCGCTGCATAGACCTGGTCAGGGAAGCCCTGCACTCTTCCTGCCTCGTATGGGGTCAGTCTGCGGAGGTCCTTTCCTAGGATCGGAGCTTGGTTGATAGCGACGAGTGCCGGGGTGTAGGTCGCTTTTTTGACCCGCACGCCCGACGGGCGGACCTGAATGAGACAGTCGCGAAGTGACGTGGCATCCTGCGCCTGCCACTCGAACTTCCTCCAGGCGTTGTTTCCCAAGGCGCGGATCTCAGCGAGCAGCGGCCGTCTCGCCGGCCGCTCAAGGACGTCAGCAAACTCTGCGACGAATCGCTCCGACTTATCGAGGAACTCGTCCTTCCAGGGGCGCGCCTTGCGACCGAGCCCGTCGTGCGCACGCGCATCGTCGCGCTCCCTCTGCGCCCACACCGGATCAGTGACGTCGAACCAGATGGGATGGCCAGGAAATCGAGAGCCGCGTGCGTTTGGCCGGTGGTTCGTGCTCGCGCTCACCTTCTTTACCAGAGTCTCGTAGACCTTGAACCAAGCGGCGTCCGTGACCTTGTAGGGCTTGGTGTCCCCGCGCAGTGCTGTGACTTCCTTCGCGCGCGGGGCGAGGACCGTATCTCTGGCCGCGCGCAGCCATCCCTCGGTGATCGCGGCTGGTACACCGTCGGCCAGCGACGTCTCTGTCAGTGACCACTTCTCTGCCTGCCATCCGGGCGTTCGTGTTGGTCCCACAAAGGGCGCTTCTTCCCCGTGGGCAAGGTCGCCGCGCAGCCCGAGGATGAACACGCGCTCCCTGCTTTGGGGGCCGCCGCCATGCTCAGGCGAGAGGAAGTGCGGCGAGAACACCGTCGGCTCGTCGCTCACTACATACCCGAGCGCTCGGAGAGCCGTGATGATCGTGCGGAAAGTAGTTTCTCGGTGTTCCGGCCCGATGAGGTTCTTCACGTTCTCGAGGAACACGATCTTTGGCCGCCGGATCGCTACTACAACCAAGATGTTGTAGAACAGGGTGCCCCGAATCCTGTCGAGCACACCCATCTGCTTTCCCGATTTACTGAATGCTTGACAAGGAAAACCAGCCGTCAGCACGTCAAACTCGTCGGGGATCTTGCCCAGGTCTATCTGGCCGCTGCGTGCCCGTTCCAAGAGTTCGTCGATAGTGTGGCTCGCATCGATCTGCACATCGTCGTTGATGTCTTCTGCGAACGGGACGTCTTCGCCAGAGAGCCACGCCTTCCTGTAGACGCTCGCGGCGTGCCTGTCCTTCTCCGCCACATAGACGCAACGCCCGCCGAGCTCAGAAAGGGCCGCGTGGAACCCTCCGACTCCGGCGAAGAGGTCGACGAACGTAAACGCGTCGCTGGTCACTCGACTCCTGTCACGGTCACGGCGCGCCGAAGATCCAGCCGCGTCGTACATCAGTCCGAACTTGCCCTACGGAGTAGGTAAGCAGCTTCGCGCTCGCGACACAACTTCCGACACCCCGTCCCTGCCCAAGCTCACCCCGGATCCGCTAGGCACTCGAACTGGTACAGCTGCTCCGGTTCCTTCCTGGGTGCCAGGCTACGTGCCGCGAGGGTCCAAGCGCCCAACACAGCCACCATGACCAACTCAGGCCACTGTCGCGCTCATGGGACGAGCAACGGCGACGTGGCATGTCAGGACCATGCGGTCAGTGCGAGACACTGCTGTGCGGACCTCTGAGTCCTTTGCTCGCAACGTCAGCGACCACCCGTCCTGGCTCGCTCGGCCCCCTCACGTCCGGCAACCGCTTGAGTCAGCACGTTTGCACTACCCATCACGCCTTCGCCGCCGGCTCCCTTACGGTCAACCCGTCTTGGAGAGCGGCCTCAACCACGCTCCGCTCGATCGGGAACTCCGTCCCGAGGAACGCCTCCAGAGCATCCCGCCGACCAATGCCGCGGCGCTTCATGGACTCGACGATGTCCCGCCCGGTGATGAACACGACCGGATGCTGGTCCTCACGAATCTCGGTATACGCCTGCTGGCTGATGAACGACGTCGTCACGAAGACACCGAACTCCCGGTGCTTGAGCCGCGAGATGAGGCGGCTGATCATCTTCACACCAACACCGGTGTCGAGCCCGTAGCACTTGGCTTCGAGCGCGAACTGGAGTCTGACCGGGTCTGTCAGAGGACCCAGCCGATACGTCCCGAGCGCGTCACGGCCGCCGTCCCGGCTCGGGCGGGTGACTTCGACTGCTTCGACGTTGCTGTCGAACCGTGCCCAGATACTCGCTGCGAAGTGCTCGAACTGGATCGGGTCGTGGCTGAAGTGCTCGTAGATGGTTTCGAGGATCCACCGGTCGGCAGCCAGCGGGAGCTGCTCCTCCTTGGTGCGGATCGCGATCGTCCTCGGCGCTTCAAGAGCGCGGTACGACCGGCTCTTCACCCAGGCCCGCCACTCCGGTGGGCAGGCGCCTCCGAGCGGGTCGCCCGCCAGGATCTGGTCGATCCAAGAACGCGTGACGGCTGGTGTGTTCAGCATGGTGAAGTGGGCGCGGTAGTTCTGGAATCTCAAGTCCCGCGTCGTCCGCCAGACCGCGACGAGTTCCTCGTCGCTCTCCAGGCGGGGTGAGCCTGGCGCGAGAAGCCCGCGGAAGACGACGTCCCTGCCCGACGACTTCTGAAACAGGAGAAGGGGCGGCACCGCTGCTCTGTCGTTGGCGTCGCCGCGCGACCAGTCAAAGATGTCTCGCAGGAGCAGGTTGCCCTTCCGCTGCGTCTCGTGGAGACCGCGCCCAGGCTTCCGGTTGTCGCCGTAGTACGTGAAGTCGCCGGTGGTCGGGTCGAGCTGGTCGGGCCAGTCGGTCTCTTCGCCCGAGGTGTACAGGACGACGAGGCGTACATCCTGCTTCTCGACGCTGCCCTTGTATCGGAAACCACCCTGGTTGCCCACCGGCAGGAGCTTTCCGATGGGATCGTCGCCCATGTTGCCCTTCGACCCACCCTGGTAAACCCGGTCCAGCACGAGGTCGGCCATCTGGAGATCAGCGAAGAACACGCTCTCTGACATGCCGCAATGCTGGCACACGGGTCGTAAATAGCTTGGCAGCGCTCGGCCTGCGCCCAGTACCGCGAGGCGCTGTTCAACCCACCTCACCCGCACATTCACCCCGCCAGCCACCCAACCGGCCAGCCCTCCAGGCTTACGCTGCGCCGCGTGACACCAGACGACCACCGGCCGAACACCGCCAGCGCCACCTTCGCGGCGACATACGACTTCGCGCCCGCACAGTCGGACTACGCCGATCTCCTCCGCAGCATGCCCCAGATGCGGATATTGAAGGCGCTCGCCTGGGTGATGCTCGCCCTGCTCGCAGTTGCCGTCCTGATGGGCTTCTTCCTCGTTACCGACGACGGCCAACCTGCCCTCGACGCGCCAACGCTCCTGCCCCTCATCATGGTCGCTGCCTTGGCCGCCCTGGTCGCCTTCGGCTACGCGCCCTTCGGCGGCCGCGCCGCCTGGCGCAAGCCGGCGAACCGCGAACCCGTGCACGCGGTTCTGGACAACGAGGGCTTCCGGCACGAGGGTCCCAGCGGCAGCCAGTCCTTCACGTGGAGCGTGGCCACGCGTGCCCTGGAGACGAACCAGGGGTACTACGTCTACGTGTCGAATGGACTGGCCTCACTCGTCTACTGGCTGCCCAAGCGCGCCGTGCCCCTTGGCGACCAGGCAGCGGTCCGGGCTCACATCCAGGCTCACGTCCCGCGGTACCAGATTCGCTGAGCTGGGCCACGGACGCTACCAACCTCGGTTCCGGGGCAGCCGCCGAGGCACCCACCCCCGACTCACCACCCCCACTAGCCCCGGCGGCACCGACTTCCGCGCCCACGCCCGGAACACCACGTACATCACCACCAGCAGCACCCACCGCAGCACCACCGCGCCAGTGCTCGCGGCCGGGTTGTCGCAGAACGCCGTCGCCGAGCTGTCGTTGAGCGAGTGCACCACCATCACCAGCGCGATCCCACCCAGCGCGCCCCACGTGCCGCGACCTCCGTACAGGTGCCACAGCCGCCAGGCAATCGCCGCAGCAAGACCGGTCCAGAGCCAGTGCAGCGGCGAGACGGTGAACACCCGGAAGATCTGCTCCTGCACCACCGCGGAGGGTGTGGCATCCACAACGTCCGTCCCGCAGAAGTTCGGGCCCGACGCCGTCGCCGTCGCGTAGGCGTACTGCGTGGTCTCGGTGATCGCGAAGCCGAAGCCCGAGGCCAGGCCCACCGCGAGACCGGCGCGTGGGTCGCGGTAGCGGCCCAGCGCGAAGAGCAGCAGCGGGACGAGGAGCTTGGTCCCCTCCTCGACGACGCCGACCCACGCGGTCGCCGTCACGATCCCGTCCTCGTCGATGATCCACGAGTTGATGTTCGCGGCGATCAGGATGACGGCGCCGCTGGTTCCGACCGCGACCGCCAGGACGGTGACCGGGCGGACGACGTCGTGCAGCGCGAGCTGGCGGTCCACGAAACCGTAGAAGGCCCAGCAGACGCCGCCCATGCCGAGGAGGCTCGCCAGGGCCATGACGTGGATGTTCCCCGTCGCCTGGTAGAGGACGGACCCGCCCATCAGGACGACGATGCTGCCCAGTAGGTACCAGGCCCACGGGCCCCAGAACCGTCCCCGGAAGTGCCGACCACGTGCGGCGGCTGGATCGCCGTCGGCTACCTGGCCGGTCCAGGCGCGGCCGTCCCAGAACCGCTGCCGGGCCGCGCGGGTGCTCGGGTCGGGGTACCAGCCGGCGGCGGGAACGCCGTCCCGCCGTCGGGCGGCGAAGAACGCACCCGACGTGCCCGCCACGAACAGGATCGCGCCCACCACCACGAGTGCCATGACTGGAGAGAACCAGCAGGGGCGCCGGTCCGCCATCGGAGACGATGCTGCGGGCCGGCGCCGCTAGAGGACGGGTACTCGCGATGGTGCGGAACGGTCAGCGCCCTCGTCGATCAGCGCCCCTCGCTTCGCGAGGCTCGCCCGGAGCCCCGCGCGGAATCGTCGCGAGGCTCCCGGCGATGCCAGCATCGCGGACACCTCGTCGACCGTGAGCTCGCTCCGGCTCGCCAGTCTGAGGCCCGCGGCGTACGGCCGCTCACCCGCGGCAAGTAGCCGCTGAACACGTTCGAGAACGCTCAGCAGCACCGAGCGGTTCGCCTGATCGTTCCTGGCGATCAACGCCAGCAGCCGGTTGTCGTTCCACTCGGAGTCGGACTGGTGCACGAGTGCGCCGAGGACGTCCGCGGGCACATCGGGCCTGGTCGCGAGCGCCTGCCACACGAACGGGTACGGACTGGTGGCGAGCTCACGCATCTCGTCGGGCGTCGTCGTCGGCGCGAGTGCACGGTCGCGGTACTGGCCAGGCTCACGCATCGTTAGCCACCCGACAGTCCGAGCAGGCCAGCGGCGAGCTCGGCCGAAAGTGCGTTCGGTACACGTCGTACCGCTGCTCGCCGATGCCGCAGAGCGTGGTACCGCCGTCGGCGGCGTGCTCGACTGCGACCGTGGTGGCGATCGACGGCCACTTCAGATCGACACCTGCGGGGACGGGGCCGTTCGCGCTGATCCAGGTCTCCAGCTGGGTGCGCCACCGGCGCGCGTCCTCGAGCTCCTGACTCGTGAGGGTCCGGATCTCGCCGGGTACGAGTGCCATCGCGTGCTCCACGGGGCTCATTGTGTCGGGCATCCGCCCGTGTCGGTGACCGTCGCATCCGTGGTCGGCAGAGCCCCGAATTCCCGTGCGCTCCCCACCACCCCCGACCTACAGTCCACCCATGGCGAGAAGCACCCGCGGGTTCCGACCCCGCCCACTCAGGCGGGAGCTGTCCTGAGACGAGGTACCCATGGCGTTCCGACGCTTCTACCGCCGCACCTTTCTGAACCGCCGCGGCCACCACGCCGGCGCGTACGCGCTGGCCGACATCACCACCGAGCCCGGCTTCACCCGGGACGAGCAGGCCAAGCGCGTCAGCGCACGCCTGACCATCGCTGACTGCGGCCGCGTCGTCACGATCGACCTCGACGCCGACACCCCGGCCGACGCACGCAACGCCCTGCACAAGGCGCGCCTGCTGCGCGACATCGTCGACCGGTCCGTGGACGCCCTCGAACGCGCCGTCGCGGACGCCGGCCTGTCCAGCAAGAACAAGGGGTGAAGACGCCCGCCTCGCCGAGAGCCCGCGCCGTCCCGCTCGTACGATCGAAGCGTCAGGAGCCCGCGGCCCAGACCCGCGGGCGACGCTCGACGAGGAGCGATCATGTCTGATGAGACCCACACGGAAATCGACCCCCTCACCCGGCTGAGGGAGATCACGGCGACAAGCTCCGACGGCGCCGTGCTCGACCGGCTCGGCGCGGCCGGCCTGGTCGACCTGGGGGAGGACCTGCCCGTGCGCGACGTCCTCTACGAGGCCGAACGGGAGGGAAGGAACCTGGCCGCCGCCTTCGGCGAGGACGACGACGTCGCCGCGCTCGACGCCGCACCGATCGGGCGCATCAACCCCCGGCAGTCCCGGCGCAGCCTGCCGGGCGGACGCCTGCTCGGCATGTACGTCCAGGACTGCATCATCAACACGGAGGCGGAACCGCCGTACCACCGGCTCCCGAGCTTCGGCTCGCTCAACCCGTACCACATCGTCTATCTGCTCAAGTTCCCGCCGAACGCGACCCACACAGTCGAGGTCACGCTCCAGGTGTTCTCGGCGGGGACGGTGCGCATCACGGGCCTGAACAGCCCGGCCGCGCTCACCGTGGGGCAGAGCTCGTTCCCGCTCAAGGTGCCCGTCGGGGTCAGGACGACGAACGACGGGTTCGCGAGCATCCTGATCCAGCGCAACGGCGAGGTCGGGTTCGACTGGTTCTCCGCTGTCGTCTTCTGACGGGGCTCTTGTTCGGCGGGGCCGGAGGCGGTTGCGCGGCACACGGGCGGGCGCCGTCCCCGGAATTGAAGTGGTGCCCTGCCACCCGCTCCGGCAGGCTGCACGAGCATGACCCGCGTCCGCCCCACCTGGCCCGACCTGCCCAACCACATCCAGACGGCGATCGAGGACCGCCTCGGGGCCAAGGTCACCTCCTGGGTCTCGCACGACGGCGGATACTCGCCGGGCCTCGCCAGCGTCCTGACGACCGAGCGCGGCCAGGTCTTCGTCAAGACCGCCTCCCCAGACCAGACCGAGGCGCTGCGCCTGCACCGCAAGGAGGCGGCCAAGGCCGCGCTCCTGCCCGGGACGCTTCCGTCGCCCGCCTTCCTGTGGTCGCTGGAGGTGCCCGACGACGGAGCGGCGGCCTCCGCCTTCAGCCCGGACGGGGATGATGACGACGCCGACGCGCCCACCTGGGCCGTCCTCGCCTTCGAGCCGGTGCACGGCCGCGCCGTGCGCACCGACCCGTGGGACCTGGACGACGTCGACCTGCTCGCCCGCCTCGCCCTTCAGATCGGCGAGCATCCGGCGCCCGACGGCGACGTGTTCCCCGACGCCGCGGAGAAGGCCCGGACGGAGGCGCAGGCCCTGGCCGACGAGCGTCCGCAGGGGCTGGCGACCTACGACCCCTGGTTCGCCGAGCACCTCGACCTGATCGCGCAGGTCGCCGCCCCGGAGCGGCAGGCCGAGGCGTCCGGGGGCGACCGGCTGGTGCACGCCGACTTCCGGGCCGACAACGTGCTGATCCTCGGGCCTGACGACTCGCCGCGGGGCGTCGTCGTCGACTGGCCGCACGCCGCCCGGGGCGCCGCGTTCCTCGACCTCGTCGGCATGCTGCCGGCGATGCACGGGCTCGGCGGGCCGTCGCCGTCGGAGGTGCTGGACCGGACGCCGCTCCCGGTCGGCACCGATCCCGACGCCGTCGTGACCCGGGTCGCGGTGCTGGCCGCGTACTTCGTGCACGGGTCGCTCCAGGCGCCGCCGCCCGGCATCCCGCACCTGCGCCAGTTCCAGCGGGTGCAGGGCGAGGCCAGCATCGCCTGGCTGCGGGACCTGATGCAGGCAGGCTGAGCGGGAGTGTCAGTGGCTCCGCGTACCTTCCTCGCCATGGGTACATGGAGCACTGACATCCTGGGCAACGACAGCGCGCTGGACGCGCTGGCTGACCTCGCGCACAGCGGGTTCTCGTTCACCGGCCTGGCCGAGGAACTGCAGGAGGACTACATCGACGTGTCGGCCGGCGCCGCCGTCCTGGCGCTCATCGAGGTAGCGCTGGCCGTGCGGGGGCTGCGTGAGCTGCAGCAGGCCGACGCCGTGGAGGCCGGCCGGGCCGTGCTCGACGACGAGCGCGCCGCCTGGCTGCTCGCGCAGACCGACCGGGTGCTCGCGCCGAACTCGGAGGTGTACGACCTGTGGCTGGAGACGAGCGACGAGTCGTTCCGCGAGTGGCGGGGCAAGGTCGACGCCGCGATCGAGGACCTGCGCGGGGCGCTGGGATCGGCTGCGCCGGCCGGCGCCATGGGCGGAGGCTCCGGTGACTGACCGTCACGACTCCCCGGGCTCGGCAGACTCCGACGACGACGCGCACCTCGGGCCGAAGCACCCGGCCTTTGCCGCGCACTTCCGCGACCCGATCTATGACGACGAGGGCGACGACTTCGCCCCGTTCGGCAACGACGAGGGCTGGGACACCCTTGTCGTCGCGGCCAAGCGGGTCGACGAGCTGAGCAGCAGCACGACCCTGGCGCAGATCGAGCCGGAATGGTTCGACGACAAGGCCGCGGTCGTAGCCGGTATCGACGAGGACGACGTCGACATGATCGACGCGGTGATCGGCGCCGGTTTCACGCTGTTGCGCCTGACCGGTCAGATCGACGAGTTCGGTCGCGGGTTGCTGCTGCAGGCGCTGGACGCGCGCGACCGGGTCTACGACCCGCAACCCCAGACCGAGCGGATGCGGGCCGACCTGCAGACGTTCGGCCCTGGCTGATCGGCGAAGACGGGGCTTCAGGCCAGCGCCGCGGCGATCACCAGCGACCCGACCACCACACCGAACGCGGCGACCAGCGTCACCAGCACGGACGAGACCGTCCACCGCACGGGCGGCAGGACCCGCGTGAGCAGCACGAAGACCGGAACCAGCACCAGCACCGAGGTCAGCACGCCGGGCATGAAGCTCCACGAGACGACGCTCAGCAGCACGTGCCCGGCGGCGTTGACCAGCAGGGCGTAGCCCACCCACACCAGCACCTGCGCGCTCCACGCCGCACGCCGGGCGACGGCAGCGACGGCCAGCACCAGCGCCAGACCGGTGACGATCGCCAGCGCGACCGCGAACTGCGCCTGGTCCCCGTACAGCGCGCTCCCGGGGAGCCGGGGGTGGTCGGCCTGCCAGCGCGGCAGGTCTCGCAGCAGCTCCTCGGCGTTGTGCACCGCCAGCGCCACGACGGTCACGGCCCACAGCAAGGCGAGCCGGCCCCGGTCGGGCACCGCGACGCCGCTCGTGCCCGCGGTCTGCGCCGCGCGTTCCTCAGCCACGGCACGAAGGTAGCGTTCCGGCACCGGCACCGGCACCGGCACCGGCACCGGCACCGGCACCGGCACCGGCACGCGTCAGAACAGTGCGTCCTGCTCCGTCCCGGGACCCGTCCCGCCCGGCGCGGCGACGGGGGAGGCGCTCGCGGTCCCGGGCACCTCCGGATCGGCGCGGGTCAAGTCCCAGCCATCCAGCAGCCCGGTGTCGACCAGCACCACACCGCCCGAGGCCGCGGAGTCCGGCGCGCCAGGCCCCGACTCGCCGAGCCCAGGCGTCCTCAAGTACAGATCACGCCCGATCCGGCAGATCACCTCACCCGTCACCGTCGTCCCCGGCCGCAGCGGGTCGAGCTGCCGGGCGGGCGCCAGCCCCGTCTCCGGCAGCCCGTACGCCGGCGCGTGGTCAGCAGGTTCGGTCGGGTCCCAGGCCTGGCCGGGCGGCCAGTCCAGCGCGGCGGCCCGCCCGACGACGGCGGTCAGCTCGGCGGCACGCGACGCCGTCGTCCCCGGTGCCCAGCGGGCCAGACGCTTGCGCGCGGTGTGCACCTGCTGCGGCAGGCCGAGCGCCGCCGTGAGCAGGGACTCGCAGCGCCGGGCCGAGACCAGCGTGCCCGCCGACAGGAACAGCGACGACAGCGCACCCTGCTCCAGCAGCCGGTTCTGCCCGCGCGCCGACGCCGTGATGCCCGCCTTGACCACGCTTCCGTGGTGGGCGAGGTAGACGCGGAACTCCCGCGGGTCGTCGAGCGTCGTGTCGGTTGCGACGGACCGGGTGCGGGCGATCGCCGCGCAGGACTCGCACTGCCCCGACTTCGCGGCTGCGTCGATCCGGGATCCGGCCACGCACGGGACCCGGCGCCCGTCCCACCACAGCCCGAGGCAACGCCGGTCGGCGCCGACGGTCAGCCCCAGCCGCGCGCCGACGTCCAGCGTGCTGCTCCGCGTCGCCCCGGCGGGTGAGAGCCATTCCAGCGCGGCGCCGCCGTCGGACCAGTTCAGACCCGTCGGGCGCCAGGCGGGCGGGGTGGTGCGCGGCGGTGTGCGTGCGTCGGACACGGCACGACTCTAGGGGCAGCACGGCGGACGGATCGAGCCCGTTCCGGTCCGGACACCGAGCCCGTTCCGGCCTCGGCGCCCAGCCGCTTTAGGCCCGGGCGCCGAGCCCCTTCCGATCCGGACGGCGAGGCAGCAACGGCGGGCCCGGCCCAAGATAGGGGTACCGAGCAATGCGGCCGGAGGGAGACGACGAGATGACGACGATCGTCGTGCTGGGCGGCACCGGCACCATCGGCACCCAGGTCGTCCGCCTCCTGCGAGCGCGGGGCGCCGACGTCCGGGTTGCCTCCCGCTCGACCGGCGTCGACCTAGTCACCGGCCAGGGCCTGGCCGAGGCGCTCGACGGCGCCCAGGTCGTGATCGACGCCGCCAAGCCCGGCTCGCTGGACCCGGCCCGCATCGACGAGTTCTTCGCCCGGGCCGGGGAGAACGTGACGCGGCACGAACGCGAGGCGGGCGTGGGGCACCACCTCATGCTGTCCATCGTCGGGTCGGACCGGGCCCCCGACGTCCCGTTCTACACGGCGAAGGTGCGGCTCGAACAGGCCGTCCGCGCAGGTGAGGTGCCCTGGACCATCCTGCACGCGACCCAGTTCTTCGAGTTCGCGCCCGGCATCGCCCGCGCCTCCACAGGGCCCGACGGCGGGCCGGCGCACCTCGCCCCGCTGCTCGTGCAGCCGGTCGCGGGAGCCGACGTCGCCGCCGAGCTCGTCCGCCTCGCGGGCGGAACGCCGACGACGGCGGACCTCGACCTCGCGGGACCCGAGGAGTTCGAGCTCGACGACTTCGTGCGCACGGCCCTGGCCCGGCTCGGCCTGCCCGGCGACGTCGTCCGCGACCCGGCGGCGACCTACTTCGGCGGCGTGGTCGACCACCGCGCGCTGCTGCCTGGGCCCGACGCGAGCGTCGCCCCGACCGCGCTGCAGGACTGGCCCAGCAGCACGGAGCGCCCTGGCAGCACCGAGCGCCCGAGCAGCACAGCGCACCCCGGCAGCTAGCTCCACTCCCCGCCCAGCGGGTGCTCGTCGTCGGCGAAGATCCCCGCGAGCGCCTCCTCGCGCTCCGGCTGCGGCGGTTCGACGCCGTCGCGCTCGCGCACGTGCCGGACGGCGTCGTCCTGCGGGTGGAAGCCGATCGCGTGCCCGGGGCCGAGCGGGAACCAGCCGGGCGCGTTGTCGGAGACGCCCCAGACGATGTGGTGTCCCGGCCGGTCCAGGGCGGCGGCGGCCTCGACCAGGCGGGCGGCGTCGGCGGGGGAGAGCCACTGGGCGAGCGCCCGGCCCTCGCCGACCTCGGTGTTGAAGGCGCAGATCCGCGCGCTCACGACGGTCATGCCGAACCGGTCCGCGTAGACGCTGCCGAGCGCCTCCCCGGCGGCCTTGCTCACGCCGTAGAACGTGTCGGGGCGCGGGACGAGCACGTCGTCGGCGCCGGCCTCGGCGGGCGTCGCGTAGCCGACGGCGTGGATCGAGCTCGCCAGCAGCACGCGCGGCACGCCCGCCTCGTGCGCGGCGTCGAGCACCTTCTGGGTGCCGTCGATGTTGACGGCCAGGATCTCGGGCCACGGCCGTTCCCAGGGGTGGGCTGCGAGGTGCACCACCAGGTCGGCGCCCCGGAACGCGTCGTCGAGGGCGCCCGGCTCGGTGATGTCGCCGGTGAACCAGCGGTCCCGCTCGTCGCGGTCGGCGGGCACCGCCCGGTCGAGCAGGCGCAGCTCCCGCCCGGGGTTCCGCAGGAACGGGGCGACGGCGCGGCCGATCCGGCCGGCGGCTCCCGTGATCGCGACCACCTGCGGGGCATCGTTCGACATGCTCGGGCTCCTTCGTCCGGTGTTCTGACGAGAGGGTAGGGGATCGGCGCCCCGGGTACCCGCGACGACCTGCGGCGACGCGGGAGAATGAACTCATGAGCACCCCGCGCCGCACCGCGCACCCGGACCCGATCACCCCCGAGGAGCGCGAGGACCTCGCCGAGCGCCTGCGCGAACGCGTCTACGTCTCGTTCGCCTCGCTCGCCGTCATCATGACGCTGCTGGCCCACGCGCACGGGCTTGGCGCGGGGACGGCGGCGGCGTCGCTGACCATCACTGCCGTCGGCACCGTCGCCGCCGCCTGGCTCGCCGAGCTCATCTCCCACCTCGCCGCGCACGGCGGCTTCCCCGACCGCCACCACCTGGCTGCCATGACCCGCACCAGCGGCGGCGCCCTGCTGACCCTCGTGATCCCGCTGCTCGCCCTCGCCGCCGCGGGCCTCGGCTGGTGGGAGGTCACCACCGCGCTGCGCGTCGGCGTCGGCGTGCTGATCGCCACCCTGGTGCTCATCGCGTGGCTCGGCATCCGCCGCACCAAGCTGCCCTGGCTCGCGCGCATTCTCGCGCTCGGCGTGCTCGCGGCGCTCGCGGTCGGCGTGGTGGGGCTCAAGCTGCTCGCGCACGGCTGAACGGGCGTCGGGACGCCCCTGAGGCGATCACTTTCGCACATCTTGTTGACGTGAACATTTCGCGGGTGCCAGCCTGAGGCGCGGCGGTCCCGCAGGGCCCGCCGGAACGCAGAGTCGCGTTCCGCGAGGCCGGCGCCGTCCTTCGTCCTCGCGCGTCCACAGACTTCGAGGATGAAGGAGACGGACATGGGTCACCGCCGCGCCCCGCGCAGCAACCTTGCCGCACCACCAGCACTTTCCGGTCTTGCACGCCTCCGACCGACAACCCCGCGGCGCCGTGGCGCGGTCGCCGTCGCGCTGGCGGCGACGCTCGCGATCCCGGCGCTGCCCGCCGTCGGGCACGCGGCCACCCCGGAAGCCGCGCCCGCCGTCGTCCCGGAGGCCGCTCCCGCCGCTGCCAGCGCAGAAGAGGCAACCACCTACCCGCCCATCCTCGACCCCGGCGCCACCGCCCCCGACTACTTCACGCCGTCCTGGCCCGACACCGCCGGCAACCACATCCAGGCGCACGGCGGCCAGGTCGTCTCCGTCTCCGCGGAGGCGCTCGGGGTCGACGCCGGGTCCGTCGTCGAGGGCGAGGAGGCCGGCGAGACCGTCTACTACTGGTACGGCGAGGACCGCAGCAACGGCTACTACGGCAGCCCCGGCGTCCACGCGTACAAGTCGTACGACACGAAGAACTGGACCGACGAGGGCGTCGTCCTGCGCTCGGTGTCAGACGCCGCGGAGCTGGAGTCGAGCTATTTCGACGCCCTCTACGACACGGTCGACGACGCCGGCGAGCCGCGCGCGGACCGCATCGCCGAGGTCAACTACCACCTGAACACCAACGACGCCGCCGAGTACACGACGATCTTCGAGCGCCCCAAGGTGCTGTTCAACGAGCAGACGAACGAGTGGGTGCTGTGGTGGCACTCCGACGGGCAGACCACCCCGGGCGGCAGCATGTACGCGCGCTCGATGGCGGGCGTCGCCGTCTCGGACAGCCCCACGGGGCCGTTCAGGATGACGGGCGTGTACCGGATGCCGAACCGGACCAACTACCAGGCGTGCATCTCCGCGGCGGTGCCCGGCCAGGCCCGCGACATGACGGTCTTCCAGGACGACGACGGCACCGCCTACATCGTCTACTCCTCCGAGGAGAACCGGTCGCTCTACATCGCCGAGCTCGACGCGGACTACACGAACGTCACGCACACGACCGACGTCGACATGGCCGACGCCGGGCAGTACGCCGAGGACGGCCGCTACCCGTACCTGTTCGCCGACGGCAGCGCCGAGGCGCCCGTGCGCGGCGAGGACTTCCAGATCGTCAAGGAGTGCGGCGTGCTGGAGGCTCCCGCGCTGTTCCAGCACGGCGGCAAGTACTACACGGTGGCGTCGGGGGCGACGGGCTGGGCCCCGAACCCGCAGACCTACTACACGGCCGACAGCATGCTCGGCACGTGGATCCGTGGCGTCGAGGCCGGCGACCAGCACGAGAACGTGGCCTACAACGCGATCCCCGAGGGCGGCGACGGGCTGCTCTCGGTCGGCGACACGCGGCGCACGAGCTTCGGCTCGCAGTCGACCAACGTGCTCGACCTGGGCGGCGGCCGCTACGTCTACATGGGCGACCGGTGGAACTCCGGGGCCGCGAACTCCAACTACGTGTGGCTGCCGGTCACGATCGGCGAGAACGGCCGCGCCGAGATGCGCAACCCCGCCACCGAGGACCCGGCCCGCTGGGCCGACGGCTGGGACGAGAGCTACTGGGACGACAAGGGCACCGGGACCGAGATCTGGCGCGTCACCGACGACGGCCTGCCGGACGAGGTCGCTCCCGGCGAGGACTTCGGCGCCACGCTGCCCGACGCCGTCCCGGTCGAGGTCGACGGCGCGACCTCCGACGTCGCCGTGACCTGGAGCGCGACGTCGTTCGACGAGCGCGGCACCCAGACGATCACCGGCACGCTCGCCGCCGGCGACGGCTTCACGGCGGGCCGCACCTTCGCGCGCACCGTCGAGGTGCGCGAGGACGGCATCGCCAACCTCGCGCCCGGCGCGTCCGTCGCGGCGTCCAGCCGGGCGAACCTCGCGCCGACCGTCGTCGACGGCAACGTCAAGGGCAAGGGCTGGGACGACTGGACGTCGTCGGGCTACCCACGGAACAGCTGGCTGTCCTTCACCTGGCCGCTCACCCAGGACCTCGAGGAGGTCGTGCTGCACACCTACAAGGACGGTTCCGGCGCGACCTGGCCGTCGACGGTCGCGGCGGAGTACCTGGACGCGTCGGGCGCGTGGACGACGACGGACGTGCGCGTCGACCTCGCGCAGGACGCCGCGTCCGCGGCTCCGGTGGCGACGCTCGACGTCTCGGACCTGCCGGACACCAACGGCCTGCGCCTGCGGCTGACGACTGCGACGAACACGTGGCAATCGGTCTCGGAGGTGCAGGTCTGGGGCGCCGACGACGTCGTCGACCTCTGCCGCGCCGACGGCACCACTGTCTCGGCGAGCTTCCACCAGACCGAGTGGGAGACGCTGCCGGCCGCCAACGCGTGCGACGGCAGCGCCTCGACCTCCTGGTCGACGTGGTCCGGGAGCGCCGGCCGCGACGAGGTGACGTTCACGGTCGAGCCGGCGCAGCCGGGCGCCGTCGATCGCGTCGGGTTCACCTCGACCGAGGGCACGATCGCGCGCGTCGGCGTCGAGTACCGCGACGCCGCAGGCATCTGGCACGCGACGACGGCCCAGGACGTGGTGCCCTCGGCCGCTGGGGTGCCGACGTCGGTCGCGTTCGAGCCGGTCTGGGCGTCGGCCGTGCGGCTGACGTTCGCGACGCCGGGCTCGTACCTCAAGATCCCGGCGCTGGGGGTGGGGGCGCGGAGTACCGCCGTGGAGCCTTCTGTCGCGGCGCGGTGCGTGGGGCGCGACAAGGCCCAGCTCGTGACGACGGTCCGCAACACCTCGGAGCGGCGGGCGAGCTTCGAGATCCGGACGCCGTACGGCGACCGCGTGGTGCGCGACGTCGCGCCGGGCCGCACGGGGCAGGCCGTCGTCAGCACGCGCTTCACGGCTCTGGACGCCGGGGCGGTGACGGTCACGAAGCGCGGCGAGCCGGGCCTGACGGCAGGGTACGCGGCGACGGACTGCCGCTGACGTCTGGGACTGGCGACAGAGGCTGACGGCTGACATCTCCTTCGAGACCTAAGTTTCTTCGCTCTCGGACGCTCCAAAGCGAAGAAACTTAGGTCTCGAAGGAGACGGTGTCGGCCGCATCTTCAGCGGGCCGAGTCGGCCGGCTGCGGCTGCGGCTGCGGCTGTGGGTGTCGGTGTCGGTGTTCGTGACGGCCGCGGCCGGCGATTACAGCTGACCATCGGGTTGTTCTTCGAGACCTAAGTTTCTTCGCTTTCGGATGGTTCAAAGCTGAGAAACTTAGGTCTCGTAGGGGATTGCGTCCGGCGGGTCAGGTGACCAGGCCCGTGCGGTAGGCGTGGACTACCGCCTGCACGCGGTCGCGGAGGTTGAGCTTCGCCAGGATGCGCGAGACGTACGTCTTGACGGTCTCCTGGCTGATCACCAGGGTCGCGGCGATCTCGCTGTTGGACCGGCCGTCGGCGATGAGGCGCAGCACCTCCAGCTCGCGGGGCGTCAGGGCGGTGTCGGACGGCGCGCTCTCGGCGGGCCGGATGCGCGCCGCGTACCGTCCGACGAGCTGCCGCGTCACCTCGGGGGCCAGCAACGCCGCGCCGCTCGCGACCGTGCGGATGCCCGCCAGGAGCTGGCCCGCCGGGGCGTCCTTGAGCAGGAACCCGCTGGCCCCGGCCCGCAGCGCCTCGTACACGTACTCGTCGAGGTTGAACGTGGTCACCACCAGCACCTTGACCGGCCGCTCGACCCCGGCGCCGGCCAGCAGGCGGGTCGCCTCGATGCCGTCCAGCACGGGCATACGCACGTCCATCACCACGACGTCGGGCTCCAGGCGGCGGGCGTGGTCGACGGCGGCGCGCCCGTCCGCGCACTCGCCCACGACCTCCAGGTCGGGCTGGGCGTCGATGATCGTCGCGAATCCGGTGCGGATCAGCGCCTGGTCGTCGCACACCAGCACCCGGACGGGCGGGTTCGGCATTCCGTCGCCGAGGTTCGTCCGGCCTGTCGGCCCCGCCCCACGCGCCGGGGCCGGACCCGCAGTCCTGTCGCTCGGGCTCCCGGCCGGCACCCCGCCGCTCACGTCCGGTCCGCCACGGTCGAGTACGCGCGGGGGACACACGCCCGGACGACGAAGCCGCCGTCGTCGAGCCGCTGCGTGCCGAACTCGCCGCCCAGGGTCTCCACGCGCTCGCGGAGCCCGGCCAGTCCCCGGCCGCTTCCGGGGACGACAGGCCGGCCGCTCCCGCCGAACCTCGTCCGCGACGCGGCTGAGCCGGATCCCGGCTCCGCCCCGCCCGCAGCCGTACCCGCAGCACCCGCTGACGCGCCCCCCGACCCAGGCCCAGGCCCTGACTCGGCAGAGGCTCCCGGCCTTACCGTGACCCCCGCCGCAGCCGCCGCACCTCTCGAACCAGCCCCCGCCGTCCCGACCTCCACCATGATCTCCCTCTCCGTGTGCCGCACCGCGACCGTCGTCGCGGCGCCGTGCGCGTGCTTGAGCGCGT
This sequence comes from Promicromonospora sukumoe, assembly GCF_014137995.1. Classification (NCBI taxonomy): domain Bacteria; kingdom Bacillati; phylum Actinomycetota; class Actinomycetes; order Micrococcales; family Promicromonosporaceae; genus Promicromonospora; species Promicromonospora sukumoe. Next base: position 3,560,561 of record NZ_JACGWV010000001.1, on the reverse strand, counting down.
TCGTCAGAGCCTCCTGCACCACGCGGTACGCGGTGAGCCCGGCGCTGTCCGCCGACCCGGCGGGCTCGCCCTCCTCGGTCAGGTCCACGGGCTGCCCGGCCCGGCGCGTCTGCTCCACGAGGGCGCGCACCTCGCCGGCCGACGGCGTCCGCGCGGCGCCGTCGTGCCCGGGATCGAGCAGGTCGAGCAGGTGCCGCAGGTCGGAGATGGCGTGCCGGCCCGTGTCGGTGACGGCGTCCAGGGTCTGCTCCAGACGTTCGGGCGCCGCCGTCAGGTACTTCGCCGCCTCGGTCTGCACGACCATGGCCGTGACGTGGTGGGTCACCACGTCGTGCAGCTCGCGGGCGATGCGCGTGCGCTCCGCGACCAGGGTGTCCTGCGCGACGCGGAGCCGGCGCTCGGCCTCCGCCGCCCGCGTGGAGCGCAGCCAGGTGCCGATGCCCCACGCGAGGGCCATGGCCAGGTAGAACGTCACGAGCTCGTCCACACGCTCGGCGCCGGTCAGCCGGTCGAGCGTGACCGCGAGCGCCACGTAGGCCACGGTCAGCACCGCGCCGACGACGCGCCGTCGGCGGTCCAGGTGGGCGCCCGTGCTGACGAGCGCGACGCCGAGCGCGTTCCCGGCGAACGAGTGGTGGCCGGTCACCTGGGCCGCGGCGAAGCCGGCCGCGACGAGGATCATGCACACGGCGGGCCACCGCCGTCGGACGGCGAGGGGGAGGCACTCGAGCGCGATCACCAGCACCGCCCACCCGTCCAGGGGACGGGCGGGCAGCTCGCCCACCTGCGTGCCGTAGTCGCGCAGCGCGGGCAGGAACGCCAGGCCCGCGAGCCCGAGGGCGAGCGGGAGGTCCCGGACCGTGACGTCGAGACGGCGCCAGCGGTCCAGGGCCTGCTGGGGCTCGATCACGCGGGGAGCCTAGCGGCCTTGTCGGACGAGGCGGCAGCGGCGGTGTGTGCGGCCCGCGCCGCACGCCCCAGCGGCACGATGCGGCCGCGCCGGTGGGCGACCACGAGGAAGATTGCGGCGGTGATCGCGCAGAACACCACGGAGTAGAGGCTGCCCTCGGGGCCGAAGCTGCCGCCGGTGACCAGCACGTGGCCCTGCGTCGTGGCGTCGAGCAGGCCCTGCGGGGTGTCGTTGCCGGAGACGGCGGTGCTGAAGATCGTGCTCCCGGCGATGTTCCAGCCCAGGTGCAGGCCGATGGGCACCCAGAGCTTGCGGGTGGCGACGTACGCGGCCGTCAGCATGCCGCCGGCCTCGATGGCGATGGCGACGGCGCCCCACAGCGTGGCGTGCGGGTTGAGCAGGTGCGCCAGGCCGAACAGCAGGCCCGTGACGCTCAGCGCGACCCAGGTGCCGGTCCAGCCCTCGACGATCCGGAACAGGACGCCGCGCCACATCAGCTCCTCGGTCACGGCCGCGGCCGCCATGAAGCCGACGAGCCCGAGGGCGCCCAGCGGCGAGCCCAGGCCGTGCACCGTGTAGCTGCCGAGGAAGGCGAGGTTCACGATGACCAGGCCGAACAGCCCGATGCCGAGCAGCGTGCCCCAGGTCAGGGCGGGCGTCGCGCCCTTGAGGGCCACCTCGATGACCGTGCGGCGCTCGGTCAGCCGCACCACCCACGCGTAGACGACGACGCCGACCACCGCCGTGGCCAGCCCGACCGCCAGCGTCAGCCAGGGGTTGTCCTGGACCGCCATGAGGCCCTGACCGCCGAGGAACGAGACCGCCACTACGGCGATGAGCTGCCACACCAGACGCACGATGACTCCTTGGGAAGAAGCCGCGGCCGGGCGCCGCGGGCTACCCCGAACGCTATGAATTCCCAGGTCCGGGGTCGTCACCGCAGGGTGGACACTCGCACGTAGCTCGCACGGGGGACAGACTGGGCCCGTGTCCAGCACCCTCGACCTGATCCGCGCGGAGATCGTCGCCGACCCGGCCAACGCCTGGGCCTGCGAGGCGGGCTACGAGCCGCTGTACGCGGCGGCGTCGGGCGCCCGGATCGTGCTGGTGGGGCAGGCGCCCGGCCGCAAGGCACAGGAGAGCGGCAAGCCCTGGAACGACGCCAGCGGCGTGCGGCTGCGGTCCTGGCTCGGCGTGACCGACGAGCAGTTCTACGACCCCGACCTGTTCGCCATCCTGCCCATGGACTTCTACTACCCGGGCAAGGGCGTCTCGGGCGACCTGCCGCCCCGGCCGGGCGTCGCCGAGCGGTGGCACCCGCGCATCCTCGCGGAGCTGCCGCACCGCCGCCTGACCGTCCTGGTCGGCGGGTACGCCCAGAAGTACTACCTGGGCGGCCGGGCCAGGAAGACCCTGACCGAGACCGTGCGCGCCTACCAGGACTACCTGCCCGACATGGTGCCGCTCGTGCACCCGTCGCCACTCAACTTCCGCTGGCAGGCGAAGAACCCCTGGTTCGAGGAGGACGTCGTCCCGGCGCTCCGGACGGCGGTCGCAGCGGCGCTCGGTCCCGCCTAGCGCGGGGCGGCCCGACGGCGGTCACCCCGCCCAGGCGAACCCGTCCGGGTCCGTGAACTGGCCGACGTCGCCGCCCACGGTGAGCCGGTGCGAGCCCGCGCCCTCGGCCGGCACCCCGGCGTCCTTGGCCAGGGCGGCGCGCTTGTAGAGGCCGAAGCCGATGGGGCTGGAGCCCATGCTGAAGTCGACGTACGAGCCGAAGCTCTTGCCGACCTTCAGG